>DATACK010000076.1:0-2320 GCA_036259115.1 Gammaproteobacteria bacterium
ACGACCGGTATGGCGACGCCATCAAGGGCTCGGACACCTGCTGCGGTTCGCAGGCTTAATTCTATGCCGTATGCATAACCGCGGCGATCTAGGTCAACCCTATCCACTCTAAAAAGGAGAAAATCATGAGCATCGAAACCGACAAAGCAACCGCCCAAGCCGAGATCCGTGCACTAATGGAAGACTGGCTGCGCGCGGTGCGCGCCAACAATATCGAAGGCATTGTGTCCCACTACGCACCTGACATCGTCGCGTTTGATGCCATCGCCCAGCTACAGTTCAAGGGCGTGGAGGCGTATAGAAAACACTGGGAAGCGTGTCTTTCCATGTGTCCAGGTCCGATGATCTTCGAGATTCACGAGCTGGCCATTACGGCCGCCGAAGATGTGGCCTTTGGCCATTACCTCACCCGGTGCGGTGCGATCGAAAACGGCGAAGAAAAGGCTTCATGGATGCGCGTGACCGTCGGCTACCGCAAGACGAACGGAGAGTGGATGATTGTGCATGAACACTTCTCGGCACCTTTCGACCCACACAGCAGCAAGGCCTTGCTCGAGCTTGAGCCGTAGCAGGCTGTCTTCGGACACGCGGTAGGGAGCACACGCGCTTGACGGAGATGTCCTACGAACTTACTGCTCGGGGGCTTGAGCGGATCGGCCGCAAGACGGCAAGTACGGAGGAAAGCGCACTAGCGAGTAGCGGCACGGCTTTGCGGCTATGGATAAGACACTCAAACTCAAGATCTCTTGCGCCGATGTTGCTGATTTCATGTTGAGGCAGTTGACGGGCGATACCTACCTTCACAAGACGCCGGCGTGTCGTATTGAACCTGCGCCATCCTGTCTGGACTGCATTGCCTAAAGCTGACACAAGAGCAGAGGGTGGCGCCTAGTTTAGTCTGCTGAATAGCTTGTGAGTATTTTGACAGCCACGACTGGGATTTAGGGTGTCCATGGCTGCTCAGTGCGATGACTTAGCAGCCTTCCTTGGACGGTTTGGCTCGGACGGCGACTCAGGCATGTCCTGGTATTCGGACGGCCGTCAATGCATGATTGGGATCCTGATAGCCAAGCGCCCCTAGACTTCCCCCAGTCCTCCGCACGTCTGCCTCAATTTCTGGAGTTCGGCCAGCCAGGTGATTGACGACGAAGAAATCTCGGTCGATGTGTCGATTCCAAGTAGCCTCGCTCGACTATACGTAAAGCCAAGGTTATATCCGGTCAAGACCGTCCGGAAGCCCGGCTTCCAACCGAAAACTAAAAGGAGGGATTACGATGCGATTCATGGTACTAGTCAAAGCCACCCAGGACTCAGAGGCAGGCGTTATGCCGAGCGAGGAGATCCTTACTGAGATGGGAAAGTTCAACGAAGAGCTGGCTAAAGCTGGTGTGCTACTCGCGGGCGAGGGGCTTCAGCCAAGCTCCAAGGGCGCACGCGTCAAGTTTTCCGGAGACCAGCGCACTGTAACCGACGGGCCCTTCGCCGAAACCAAGGAGCTGATCGCGGGCTTTTGGCTGTGGCAGGTGAAGTCGTTGGACGAGGCGATCGAGTGGCTCAAGCGTGCCCCTTTCAAGGAAGGTGAGGTCGAGATCCGACAGGTGTTCGAGGCAGAAGACTTCGGCGATGCGTTCACGCCCGAGCTTCGAGAGCAAGAGGAGCGCCTGCGCGCGCAGATTCAGAAATCCGGCAAGTAAGTGGGCAGCGAAACCGTAGGCGCGGACGCACCCCGGCTCGCATGAAAAATCCTTCGAGGTGTCGATTTTGCGGACCATCGTTCGACTATTTGCAGCTATTAACTCCAACCCTGAGAAGGTGAAGCCATGCAAGTCCAGCCTTATCTGTTCTTTGATGGCCGCTGCGAAGAGGCTATCGACTTCTACAAGCGTACGCTCGGCGCCGAGGTAACAATGCTCATGCGCTTCAAGGACAGCCCGGAACCGCCGCAACCGGGCATGATCCCGCCGGGTTGCGACGACAAAATCATGCATGCAAGCTTCCGCATCGGCGAGACAACGGTGATGGCTTCTGATGGTCATTGCCTGCAGCGGCCGAGCTTCCAGGGCTTTTCGCTGGCGCTCACGGTGCCGAATGAGGCTGAGGCCGAGCGGCTGTTTACTGCGCTGGCTGACGGTGGGCAGGTGCAGCAGCCCTTGACCAAGACCTTCTTTTCGCCACGGTTCGGCATGGTTGCAGATCGCTTCGGCGTGTCATGGATGATCGTCGTGGCGCCGTGAGGCGGCTCCGTCTCGCATCAATGATGACGCTGCCATATTGCGACCCCGGGTCAATCGAACGGCGATAGCCCATTCATAACAAGGGG
>DATACK010000077.1:0-29887 GCA_036259115.1 Gammaproteobacteria bacterium
CCCCGTTGATCTGGGCGCCCGCTGCCAGCAGTACGGCGGTACTGGCACCTATGGATGAGCTTTTAAGTGCGGTATGTTTAGTCTTCATGGTGTTTTTCCTAGAGCGAATGATCGAAAAAGGACTCGAGCAGCATCTATTTCAGCCCGCGTAGGCTGCTGCGGCCCCAGAAGACCTCGAGCGATTGATTCATCAAGGCCTTGCGGGGCAGGCGTAGGTTACTGAAATCCTTGAGCGTCCAAGCCTTGAGCTCTTCCGGAAAAGAGAATCCCTGTGCGGGTTGAGTGTGTGTCTGATGTTTTTCATGTACCTTGCGTCACCGGATCATGCGTGTATCTACACATTTAGGCTTACACTTAAGTGGATATACACTTTGTTTGTCAAAAATTTTTATCTAGGCATCTTGACCCGAGTAGTTACATCTAACGCTTCACGGAGCATGCACCAACGAGCGGCACCCAAGCTTTTCGCCATGTAGCCCTGGGCTTCCTTCCACAGTGGCAGGGCCCGCTTGACCGCATTTCGGCCCGCATCGGTGACTATCACTAACCGGGTGCGTCGGTCTTCACCCGCCATCACCTTGATCAAACCTTTTTTCTCCAGTGGTCTCAGATTTCTCGTAAGGGTCGTTCTCTCCATGGCCATGATCTCGGCCAGTTGATTGACGTTGGCCCGATCTATAAGTGATGCAGCCACTAACAGCGAAAACTGAGTCGGCTTGAGGCCGCTTGCCTGCGTAAAGCGGTCGTAGACGCGGGTTACCACACGCCCGTCCTCGCGTAGCCTCAAGAATCCACATTCCTGCACCACTTGAAGTAAATCCGTCATCTGAGTTTACCGTTCGTAGGGTATACGTGTATACGCACCTATATGCTCGGCTTGTCAACTCTTCATGACCACACCAACTGCTTCCTCTCGTCACACGCTTATGTTATCGCTAGGCCCTCAGAGCTGCCGTACGCCATGCATTGGTCTCTCGATTGGCACTTAAAAAAACAAAGAACCAACTTCTGCCACCTTTTACACCGGCGGACAGTTGAAAAGAGTTTCCGTTGATTGCCCTCGACACTACCGGTCTTCGCTTTTAGCTTATAAAATTAGCTAACCTACAATGCTAACGAAAACTTCAAGCATCTCCTGATGTCTGACGATGCCTTAGTCAGCGCCGATAACATATACCGCTACTATGGCCAGTACTGCGCGGTCGAGAATTTACGCCTGCGGCTACAGCGCGGAGAAGTGCTGGGGCTGCTGGGGCCCAACGGCGCGGGCAAATCGTCCACCCTGCAGATGTTGAGCGGCAATCTGGCGCCAAGCGCGGGACAGATCACCATTAACGGCATCGACCTGCTCGATGCGCCTAAGCGCGCCAAGGCACACATCGGCTATCTGCCCGAGCACCCGCCACTGTATCCCGATTTTACCGTCGACGAATACCTGCGTTACTGCGGTCGTCTACATGGTATCCCGCGCGCGCGTGTAAAGCCCGCGGTTGATGAAGTCAAAGTGCGCTGCGGCTTATCAGAGACCGGTCGTCGCCTGATCGGCAATCTCTCCAAGGGCTACCAACAGCGGGTGGGCGTCGCACAGGCGCTTATTCATTCCCCACTGGTGATAATTCTGGACGAGCCGACGGTTGGATTGGATCCGATTCAGATCCGCGAGATCCGTGCACTGATTCGCGTGCTGGGTAAAAGCCACGGCGTGATTTTGTCCACGCACATCCTGCCCGAGGTGCAGGCGGTGTGCGATAGAGTGCAGATCATTCACGCCGGGCGCACGGTATTCAACGACAGCTTGAGTGGGCTGGACAAACGCCATGGCCCCAAAGGGCTGATTGTAGCCTTTCGCTCGCCGCCAGCTATGGAGGCACTCCGCGCGCTGCCGGGGGTGGAGTCCATCGAGCCACTAGCAAGCGGTCGTGTGCGCATCGTGCATAAGGGCGTGATGGCGGTAGATGCCGTGGTCAAGGCCTCGGTGGAAAGCAATTGGGGATTGCAAGAGCTGACACCAGAGCGCACTACCTTGGAACAGATCTTCATGGATCTTGTACACCGCGAGCAGGATACAGAGGCGCAAGATAACGCGATCGCGCGTGCGGCATCATGATCCTGACCATTGCCAAGGCCGAGCTACGTCGGATGTTTTATTCGCCGCTGGCTTGGGCCACGCTAGCCGTGGTGCTGTTTATCCTGGGGTTACTGTTTCTAATCCTGGTCGACAATTATCTCACCACCATTCAGGCGCAATTGGTGGGTATTCCTGGCGCGCCCGGGGTCACCGACATCGTGCTCGCGCCGGTGATGCTATGGGCCGGCGTGATCATGCTTACGGTGTCTCCATTACAGACCATGCGCGCCTTCAGCGAAGAGCGCCAACAGGGCAGCCTCACATTGCTGACCAGCGCGCCATTGTCCACCACCGAATTAGTATTGGGAAAGTATCTGGCGCTGCTGGTGTTCATCCTGGTGCTATTGGGCCTGTTAGCATTGATACCGCTGTCGCTGGCTGGGGCCACCCAGCTCGACTGGGGCAAGATCATGGCGAGCCTATTGGGTCTGTTTTTACTGCTGGCTTCGTTCTCGGCCGCCGGGTTATTCATTTCCAGCCAGACCAAGACACCACTGATCGCGGCGATGAGCAGCTTCGGTCTGTTGATGTTCTTGGTGGTGTTGTACATGTCCGGCAGCGCTGAGAGCACGGCCAGCGACTTGTTTATCTATCTCTCGCATTTCGGGCACCTGCTGCCTTTCCTGCAGGGTCTTTTCGACAGCAGTGATCTCATCTACTACCTGCTGTTCTCCGCCGTGTTTTTGATACTCACCATCCGGCGGTTGGACAACGAACGCCTGCAGCGTTGAATGTCTAAACCTTGGTTGAATCGCGCTCTGTGAATATAGAACCTCCTAAATAAATGAATGAATAATACGATGCTGTCATTCCGGCGACAGCCGGACAAGATCGTCTGGAACGATTTTGAACAGCCGCAGGCTGGCCCGACTCGGGCGTACACCAGGGAAGGTGTACATAATTCAGTAAGACAAACGCCCCTATCGTTGGCTTGCGGCTGGCCCCCTTGCTTCGCTCTCCTCAGGATCAAGCCTGGGCCAGGCTCTGGCTGCAATGATAGAGGGCGGGACTGCTTAACAAAGCAAACGTCGATCCTTTATTTAGAAGCTCCTAGTAGATTCGCACGGCGCCTGCGCCTTGACAAGCTATAAAAATATAAATCTCAACTGATGCAAGTCACGCCCCAATCCCGCTGGCGGCTGCACCTGGAAAATGTCTTGTTTCTGTTACTGTTTATAGGTGTGATCGGCCTGCTCGCGTGGTTGAGCACGATATATAAATTCCAGGCCGATTGGACCTTCGGCAATCGCAATTCGCTCTCGCCGGATACGCAGCGGATTCTGGCCGCTATCCATGAACCGATGTCGTTCGTGGCTTTCGTGCCGGACGATCCGGCGTTGCACAAGCGCATCGAGGAAAATCTTGCCAAATACCAGCGTTTCAAGCCGGACATTAAGATAAGCTTCACCAATCCGGATCTGGAACCAGAAGTGGCGCACGCCGCCGGCATCACAGGCACGGGACAACTGCTCTTGAGAGTCGATAATCGCACCGAGATAGTGGACGATCTGAGCGAACAGACCTTGTTCGATGCGCTGCAACAGCTGGCACGCGGCGGCGAACGCTCAGTGGTGTTCCTGCAAGGTCATGGTGAGCGCGATCCGCTAGCCGATACCAATCCAGGCTACAGTCGCTTGGACGATAGCCTTACCCGCAGCGGTATCAGGGTGCGGCCGCTGACGCTGTTGCGCAATCCGCGCATCCCGAAGAACACCCGCTTACTGGTGCTTGCCTCGCCTAAGACGGCGCTGCTCAAGGGCGAGGTCGAGAAATTGCGAGAATATGTCGCGGGTGGTGGTAATCTGCTGTGGCTGAGCGATCCTAATGGGCAGACCGGCCTGCAACCACTGGCTGAGGAATTAGGCGTGAAATTCGTGAACGGCGTCATCGTGGACGCCAATGCCGAGTTACGTGCGCTGCTTGGCATTCAACATCCCGCGGTAGTACCGGTGCTGAATTACGGCCAACATCCCATAACCCAGGAGTTTGACGCACAGACGCTGTTTCCCTTCACGATAGGCCTTGAAATCGACGCGCATTCCGACTCGGGCTGGCAAGCCGATCCGATTCTTATGACCACACCGCGCACCTGGGCCGAGACGGGAAGTTTAGCCGGCAAAGAGATTACCTTCAGCAGCAAATCGGGCGATCGCGCCGGCCCGTTCACTATCGGCCTTGCCCTGAGCCGTGATCGGGGCAAGGTACAACAGAGGGTCGCGGTCATCGGCGACAGCGATTTTCTGACCAACGGCTATATCGGCCACGGTAATAACCTGCAATTGGGCGTGAATCTGTTCAACTGGCTCACCCGCGACGATGTCCTCATCGCCATCAGCCCCAAGAGCGCACCGGATACTCAACTGGTGCTAGGAAATACCGCGATCATCGTCATTGCGTTCACCTTCCTGGCCGTACTGCCGATTGGTCTGCTGACGATCGGCACGACGATCTGGATGCGGCGCCGACGTCGTTGATACCTCCATGCAAGACCGCAAGACGTACGATTCCATCACCGTGGGAGCGAATAGACCCTCACTTGAAAGCGCGCCTAATCGGTTAATGGCCGGCAAAGCCACATGCGTCCGGATTCATTTGTTCCATTTTATATCATGGGGATGAGCGCGCGCGCGTGGCTGAATCTGGGGCTTGTGATTCTGCTGGCGGGATTGGCGCTGATCACATGGCTCAAGCCCGGGCAACCACTCCCGGCTAAGCCCCAGTTAACCACGCTCGATCCGGAGACGATCACCCACATAAGCATACAACGCGCGGGACAACCCGCCATTGAGCTTGCGCGAAGGAGCGATCAGTGGTGGTTGACTGCGCCGCTGAAAGCCATGGCCAACGAGGTACGTGTCGGCGAACTGCTCAACTTAGCTATCACGACCAGTGATACGCACTACAAGGCAGCCAAGCTTAATCTCGCGAAGTATGGACTGGCCATGCCGGAAGTATCAGTGAAGCTCAACGACCAGACGTTTGCCTTCGGCGATATCAATCCCTTCAATTACCGACGCTACGTCAGGGTGGGCGATACGGTTTATTTAATCACCGATAGTCTCGCGGACTTGGAGAGCGTCGACACGGCTGCTTATGTCACGCCCAAGCTGATTCCCTCGGGGTCTGATATACGCGCGCTGATCTTGCCAGGGATTAAACTCGAACGCATGGAAGACGGACAATGGAAGTCATCACCCGAGAAGCTGCCACAAGCCAAGATTCAGGCGCTGGTCAATGCATGGCGCGAGGCGCAAGCTTATGATGTGGCGGCATATAAAAAAACAAAAAAGAGGTTGCCTTCGCAAGCGACAGTTAAGCTTGCCGGTGGCCAGGCACTACGATTCAAAGTCACCGTGCGCAAACGGGAGCTGATCATGGCGCGACCGAATTTGGGCGTTGAATATCATCTGCCGATGTCTTCCGCTAATTCAATGCTTAAGCCCGGCTCGCTTCCGTCAAATATTCCTTCATCTTAACGCCGGCCGCTTGACCGTTCGGCACTACACGCCATTCTTCTCTCGTTGCTGATGATGTCTCGCTAGCCTCGCTAGACTTGAGTAATCAACCGATCCTGCGCCATGCCGATCCCAAGATTGTAAGCGCGAAGGAATCACCTGATCGGGAGCAACGGTGCGAGCAATGATGTTGCAGAGTAAATGCTTGCTCGAAAAATTCGCCTAAGAAACTGAGCTACAAATTCCATCGGGAGCTTGAGCAATTCCTGATCGCATCGAGCCGTTAAAGAATGAAATCGCCATGCTGGAGGCACAAACCGCCGCGCCTGAGTTTTACGCGCAATCGTTCAAACAGGCACAGCCGGTGCTAGAGCGATTAAAGACGAAGAAAGACGAACTCAAACGGGCCATGAAGCACTGAGCCGAGTTGGAGAGCCAGCAGCTTGAGTAACTGTGGCACCCTAGTTAACGCAATTTGTGTGGATATTCCAGACGAATCTAGCCATCCCCATGCGGAAGTCGCCTCAGGATAAAATCGGCCGATTGATGATGCCGGAACCTTGTGCACAACATCCCAAACCACATGGACGTCAAGGCCGAAGTATCGATGCGCGATCGCGTCGCGAAATGCTGCCGCCTTACCACTCGACTTCCGGCATCATGGCTTTAGCCTCATCAGGTAATTGCCTAGCCGCTTCTCCAATAATCCCAAGATTACGAACCACGGCGTCGAACACCAAGCTGTTGTCGCGGAATTGCTCTAGGATCATCCTGGGGTGTATTGCCACCTTAGAGGCGGATTGCAGGATATCTTCCAGATAGAAGGTATCCACTGGCGCAAATGGCTGCGTGACAAAAACGTCGATGTCCAGGATTAGGCTGGCGCTCTCGGTACCCGTTGATGTGAGCTGTGGTTGAATCGTCTGGATCACATTAACGGCATAAGAATGACCCGGTACGTCGAATGTATCTTGATGGAGATAGCCGGAAAGTGGCAACGTCAGGCCCTTTGGAGGCTTTGGGGCCTGCGTCAGGTAATTGGCAAGTCTTGTAACCTCCACCGGCGTAATTCGATTGATGAACCGCACTCCGAGTCGCTGGATTTCGACGGGCTGGCCCAGTTCGCAGTAGTTAGACCACAGCCGCAGACCTTCCCCTTGAAACTGCGCCCAATTCTGATATGGCTCTGACCGGCTGAAAATATAAAACCACCCCTGTTGAGTTGAACGATGCGGAGCTTATCGAGCGATTCAAACCTCAGTCCCTACCAACCAATATCGTATATCGCCGCGCGGGCCGATTTGCCGGGTTCAACTCTTAGCTCATTCGAAACATGTGCTGCGAATGAGGCGCCGGACAGTCGGAAAGCTTGGGAGTGAGTTGCTCGCGAACGGCGGGTTTGTCCTATGCTATCTGCGCCGGAGCCGAGCACGCAACTCGATAACCACCTCGCCGATGGGCGGACCGAGCAGCGAAGGAAAGGATTGCTGGAGATTTATCTTTATGGAGGAGACTGACTCATGAGCAATAGCGCGCGTATTTGCCATTCTGGTTTCGGCTTCGCCGCTAGCGAGCTTCTTACCATGCCTGATCCAGAGGCACAAGCCGGGCTTCACCACTCCCAACCATCAGCTTCGACATGAGTCGCTCCCGCTTATCGCAGACGTTTTCGTCTGCATGAATGCAGTAATCATCGAACCATTCTTCTCGCGAGGTCTTAAGGAACACAACAATGAGACAGCTGTCCTCGCTGAGTTTGACTTCTTACTGATGTCGCAAATGAAAAGCGTCGCCGGAGGCCGTATGGCTCTTCTGATTTCCGCCTTCACCGTTGTTTTCATTGTGCGATCTCACACGTAACAACATAGTCACTACACCATAGCCTATTATGCCTTGAAAGCAAGCGCGGCAATGATGCGCGGAACCGATCATGTGGCTGAATGTATACTATCCCGGCAGTTAAGTGCTATACGTTTCTTAGCTTGGATTTTTAAACCAGTGCTTGTTTTAAGCGTGGGATTTGCGGCCAGGGCGAGCTTTCTGTTTCAACAAAGATACGCGCCGGCAACTGGTGAAGCTTTTAGAAGTACACGCCACTCCCCGAAAGCGGATCAAAGGAGAAGCCTATACCTTCATCGATGCCACTACGCCCTCGGTTACCCAGCTTAACTTGCAAGAAAGAAAAACATTCGCTATCTGGTCCACAAGCCAACCTTCGCTATGATCAGAGCTCTATTGGCCATTCACTGTGGATACTTTGGAGGACGTCGATCCGGCCGATCAGACTTACGAAAGCATTTTTTAACGCAAGGAAATCAAGCCGGCCTTCAGAAGCTTAGGCACTCACCACTTCCATCTTACGGATTACCAGCATAAAGAGGGCGCTCCGACGCGACAGAGGCACCGACCGCAGCCAAAAGACCGCGGGCCTCTTAATGAGCATGGCAAATCGCCCGTGTCTATTATCGACGCCATAATGCAAAAGCGCACCTATGCCGTGCAGATGCACGCAAAGCTGGTCAGTATTTACGCCCTGATTGAGGGTGTCATAGCTAAGCGTATTTACAAAGTCGCAGGGGCCTTAGCCCGCCAGAGCCGACGTGGCTATCTCTTTCTGCGCTGTCGTTGCCTGTGCGGCGCGGGCAAGTGCACGCCCTCGTCCGGTAAAGTGATATTCAGCTCCAGCACCTCGTAACCATTATTGTGCTCGACCTGCACATCGACCGCCTCATCAGCGACATTGGCGTAGCGGCGGATAACCTTGAGAATATCCTGCTGCAAGCGAGGCAGGTATTCCGGCGAATTCGACTGGCGCCGCTGATGGGCAACGATGACCTGTAAGCGCTCTTTGGCTACGGGTGCGGTGGCCGACTCTTTGGGAGACAAACGAAAGAAATCCAGAATGCGCATCATGCCTTGGCTCCCCCGAACATACGACCGAATAGGCCCCATCGCTTATGATTTAAGAAACGGTGTTCACGCTCTTCACCCAGAAAACGATCTACCAGGTCGCTGTACGCCTGGCCCGCGTCGCTGGTTTTCTCCAAGATAACCGGCAAACCCTGGTTGGAGCAGGTAAGCACCGTAGGCGATTCTGGAATGACCCCCAACAGCGGAATCGCGAGAATCTCTTGAACATCCTCGACCTTGAGCATCTGTCCGGCCTTGACTCTGGCCGGCGAATAACGGGTGAGGACTAGATGTTCGTTGACCGGCGCGGGGCCCTTTTCGGCGCGCTTGGTCTTGCTGGACAACAAGCCCAATACGCGATCGGAATCTCGCACCGATGAGACCTCAGGGTTAGTGACGATTAGCGCCTCGTCGGCGAAATACATCGCCAGCGCCGCGCCCTTCTCGATGCCGGCCGGCGAGTCGCACACGATGTAATCGAACGACTCTTGAAGTTCATTTAACACCCGCTCGACCCCATCCAAGTTAAGCGCGTCCTTATCGCGGGTCTGACTGGCTGCCAACACCGAAAGATTATCGACCCGCTTATCCTTGATCAGCGCCTGGCGCAAAGTGGCTTCCTTATTGATGACGTTGACGAGGTCGTACACCACCCGTCGCTCACAACCCATCACCAAATCCAAATTACGCAGCCCCACGTCGAAATCGATTACAGCGGTTTTATGGCCACGCAGCGCAAGGCCGGTGGCGAACGCGGCGCTGGTGGTGGTTTTGCCCACCCCGCCCTTACCGGAAGTTGCAACGATGATTTTACCCAAAGCCATCTCCCATTAGTTGTGAGCCGCGGGCGCGGCCCGTTTCACCCATATCCTAACCCCTCTCCACCCTAGAGAAGGCGATAATGATTCGGATCTGCTGTAATAAAAGCCCCCAAAGCTCGCCGAGACTAAATTTTGCGCCCCACGAAACAAATAGGTGCCTCAGAACCGCCTTATCCATCCCCGCCCGAGTGACAGACACGCGCCAGGGACGGTGTGCGTAATCCAACCTCTGAGCTTGCAATAGATTTCAGCTTGCGCCCATACGGCTCGTTTATCCGAAATAATGATCCGTTTGAAGCGCTATAGGAGAGACCGCGCACTGGTATTTCCCTTTTTACAACGGCTCCAATACCAGGTCGTCGCCATGCAGATAAGCCTGCACCGCAGTTCCGCGCAGATGCTCATCGAACTCTTCACTTACGCGGTAGACGCCAGCCACCGCGACCAATTCCGCCTCTAAGCTCTGCGCGAAGATACGCGCCGCACTGTCGCCCTGTGCGCCGGCAAGCGCCCGACCATGCAGCTTGCCGTAAACGTGAATGTGACCGTCGGCGATCACCTCGGCCCCGGCGCTCACTGTCCCTAAAATCAGAAGGTCTCCACCGCGCGCGTAGATGTGCTGCCCCGAGCGCACCGGCTGCGTAATCAGTTGAGTAGGTGTCTTAATGCCCGGCGGCGGAGGTGGCGCAGCTCTCCGGAGCTTACGCTGCGCGCCCGCGGAAGACGATGGCCCATTAGTTGGGCCCTCGACCTGCGCAGTTGCCTCTTGCACCCATTCCAATGCGCCGAGATTCAATGCAGCGGCCGCCGCACGCACTGTTTCATCACCGCCACGCACCGCGACCGGCACGATGCCTTGGCCGCGTAACAAAGCGACCAATGCGGAGAGGTCCAGCGCATTTGATTTTAGCGCGGCGACATCGATGGCCAGCGGCGCGCCGCGAAACAGCGATGGCGCCCGATTGATCTGACTGCGAAGACGGGCGTCGATGGCCGCAAGATCGTCACTGAATAGACGCATGACCGGGAGGCTGGTCATGCGCCCCTTCAATTCGAAGGGAGGCTTTTCGGCAGGGTCTTGCAGGCTGTTCACCCGGTATTTGTAACTTAGAGCAGATGTTTCTAACGCAATTGTGACAGATTACTTTACGTTTGCAACTATGGGTTACGCTCTATTTAAACTTGCACTCCTCTTCTCCTAAAGCTCGGTGAGTTACAGATTAGCTTGCGCGCGCCGCACGCGGATTGTACATCCACTTTTTGGCCTGCATATGCCATCATACGTGCAACAGGCCGTGCGGGTAGAAGCCGCGCCGCTCTGGCAACAACATCGACTCGTCGTCAGACGAGAACGCGAAACAAGATTGTAGCTGGGATGCGTCCGGAAGTAATGGCTCTCATGCCTTCGCGCCGGAATCGGCATAGAGGTTTAAGCCTTGCGCACTTCGATCAGGACATTAGCGAACGGCGTGCCTGCGAATATGGGTTGAGCCTTGACTTTGAATCCATGGCTCTCCAGCAGGCCCATCTAGGCCGCGCGAATGTGTTTGCTGCTCGCGCGGCGTCATGAGGAACAACACGTCCAGCAGGGTGACCGCTTGGCAAGACGGTAGTTCGGCACAGCTCAGATCGCCGCTGCGAAGCTCGATGCTGGCGTGCAACGCACGACGCGCAATGGCGGTATCCGCGGTCTGCCGATCGATGCCGATTAGACTTAAACCCTGCCGTGGCGGCGGCCATTCAGGCTGCTATTCCCCGCTTGCGTACAGTCTACGGGCGCTGTCCAGCAGGGCCAACAGGATACCGTGGCCACAGCCCAAGTCCAGCAAACGCGCCCGCGCGCGGCAGGATGCCCGCCTTAAGCAATTCCAGATAAAGCAGATCGAATTTCAACTTCCCACGCACGAACTCCCAACTGAAGATACCGGTGTCAAGATATCTGC
The DNA here is from genome assembly GCA_036259115.1 of Gammaproteobacteria bacterium. Lineage (GTDB taxonomy): Bacteria > Pseudomonadota > Gammaproteobacteria > JACCYU01 > JACCYU01 > JAPSGG01. Next base: position 11,258 of record DATACK010000077.1, read on the forward strand.
GTGCGGTGTCATCGATGAGTTGCCACGCTAGCGTATGCTTTCCGGCAGGCTGATTAACCCTGTACACGAGCACAGCAAGGATTGATCCCAAGATCATTCCTATAGCAAACTGCCCACGAGCACGTCCCTGCCTATATGCCATACTCAGCACAGGGTCTTCAGGCAGGTTCAACGCCGGCCACTTGCCCGTTAGCAATCAGCGCCCGACCGCCAGCCCTAAATACAGGGTGAAAGGCGCAACCAGCGGGTTATTGACATACGAGGCGATATAGATGGTCACGACGTTCAAGCCGGTCAGCCGCGCCGAACGATGCAGATCGGCAGATGCAATCCAAATACCGCTATGCAGCCCACTGTAACCCCGGCCCATACAGCCAGCGCCTTTTGCCGCAGCGTATCCCGTCGCGTGCGCAGGCGGTAATACATTTTTGCAAGCGGATGGCGCCGCACCGGGCGTGCCGGCCTACCTGCCGTCATATCTCCATCGCGGTGGGGGCGATTCATAGCGTGGGCGGCGGAATGGGAATCGTCATGAGACCATCGCGGACCAGCCGCTAAAGCAGTGATGGCAAGACCTCTAGCATCATCAGCTGCTCATCGGGGTCAGTGGCGGACGAACCATTATGCAGCAGCAATATGTCACCAGCCTTGAGCCCTCGCATCAGTCTGCTCAGCATGCGCCGGGGATAGCGCGTCACGCTATCCAGACTGCGCCGCGTCCAACTTATCAGGCGTAACCCTTGCGCAGCCAGCACAAATCCCATTGCGGCATTACGCATGCCCCGCCGGTGTCCGGAAATATCCTGGTGTCTCGCCCGCTAGCGCAGTCAAAACACGATGCGCGCGCGATGTCCCGCGCCATGAACACCGGGAATAGCCACGCAAATAGCCTGTATGGTGATAGGTATGATTTTCCACTTTGTGACCTTCGACAATTGCACGGATCATCTCCGGATGTGCCTGCGCGCGTTCGGCGACGCAGAAGAACGTCGCCCGGGCGCCATCCTCAGCCAGCATGCGCAAGATCTGCGGAGTACGGCTGCGCAGCGAAAACCTCGCGCGTATGAGCATCTATGGTTGGCCGCCACTATGGCCAGCGTTAGCGGTCAGCTTTTAGGCCGCACGATGACGAGTGCCAGCGCGACCAGGTGGATAATGATGGAAGGTATTAGCTACATGGGGAATCTCGCGCCAAGTAGGCTTTGCCGTGCTTTTTTTCTTGTATTCCGCACGCGCGCATCAGCACCGCGTCCGGAGAGTAGCGGCGCAAGGCTCACAGTCAGGATGAAGCTGGCCGATCCGACGATTGTCACCGTCAACCCAATCGCCCACGGCACCGAGACAGATGACAAAGCGAGCATAGCAGAGACCAATACCGCGGAGCCAGTGCACACCAGCACGGCGTGCACGGTCTGCCGAAGCAAGGCGGTGCCTTGCCCGTGATGACTGAAATACAGGCTGTAGTCGATGCAGGTACCCATCACCAACAGCAGTGAGACGATACGAAAGAGCGTGAGGCCACTGTGCTCCAACGCCAGCAGCGCGCATACGGAATACATACGGTCAGTGCCACTGGCGTCACTGCCGGCATCACCAATTTGATGTCCCGCAGGCTGGTGGCCAGCAACCTCACGATCAACAGCGCACCTACTACCGCGCCTTGCATGCCGGCCTCACGAAAATGCACCATCAGGTTCCAGGTGCCGGCGCCAATGCCGACGCATTTTGTGTGCAGCGCCTCCTGACCCGCCTTATACTTGCGGTGTCCGACGGCAAGTTAATCACGTACGCTGGGTAGTCGAATCACGCTTAGAGCTTTCACTCACGTCTCGACATCACTCTCTGTTATGAGAGAATCAGATAGTTATCACCTGCGGGAGGAAAAATATGAATGCATCCAGGTCGGGTGTTGATTACTTCAGCCGCGTGCAAGACAAGAGCCATCCCTGCGCCTAAGGGGTGCGACACTCCGAGTTTGATCATCTATCGTTTAACCTCGCTGGCCATGCGTCGTCTGTTCACGGAACCAAAGAACACGTTTCACACGCAAGAGGCGGTGATCTCGGTACTCGTTTGCAACCTATTCAGCGACACCCCGCTCAAGCTGTCGCTCACCTTGTTTAAAGCGGTGTATTACTCGATGTTCACCTTGCACTTCGCCAGCAGCGGGCGCGGCTATAGGCGCCGGCAGCATAACGCAAAAACGATCTTCACCGGCGGTACCATGTCGCAGGACGAGATTAGTCACTCCACCTAATGCCAGAATTCAGAAGGCGCACACCGGCCCTGGGCGCATCGCCCTTTTACGTGAACTATTTACCGTTCGATCGCGCGGGCGAGCTTAGTAATGATCCACATCATCTGTTAGCCTCAATTCGGTATACAGCCGAGGACACGGATTCCATGCCCGGACAGATTACGGTACCGATGAAGCCACTTGGCAAGGTGCTCATCGAAGTGTGGCGCAGCTGGACCCCCGTGGAATGCGGACATGACGACGGCATCTCCTTCAGTCGTAATGAAGACGTGCTGTTTGGGCATTTGTATCTGTCGGAGCACGACTATGAAAGCCTGGATGCGGCCACCTTCACTGCCTATCAGCGCCTCTATGCGTGCGCACTCGACCAGGGATTTCCGCACCCATTGCGCATCTGGAACTTTTTGCCAGATATCAATGGTCGGGAGACGTACCTGGAACGTTACCAAGCGTTCTGCCAGGGGCGCCATCGTGCGCTAGAGCAGTTGGCGACTCAGTCCCGGCTGCTGCCCGCCGCCAGCGCTATCGGCACGCGGGGCGGTGACTTGAGAATCTATTTTCTCGCCGCTCGAGAGCCTGGGAACCAGGTAGAAAATCCGCGGCAGATAAGTGCTTTTCATTACCCACCGCATTACAGCCCCAAAAGCCCCGTGTTCTCGCGCGCGGTAATCAAGCGCTGGAATGCGGCTACTCATTTGTATATTTCCGGCACCGCCAGCATCGTAGGGTATAAGTCGCGGCATGCTGCCGACACGCTAGCGCAACTGGATGAGACTCTGAATAACTTAGAGGCGCTGGTGAGCCATGCCGGCTGCTTATATCCGCTTAGCATCCGCTCGGTCAATGAACTGAGTCTACTCAAGCTTTACGTGCGCATGGCCAGCGATCATGAAGCCATTGTCGCACGACTTAACGAGAGACTGGACGCTGCGCCGCCTACCTTGTTGCTGCAGGGCGACCTCTGCCGCAGCGACCTATGCTTGGAGATTGAAGGGTTGTATACGGAGCAAGCAACCGCAAACTGATGCGCAGTCGGTACTCACTGCCGTTAGTAGGCTGTGCTAGGCGCCATTTTTCGGCAACAGTATGCCGAGATTCGGATCACGGATCGACCGCGGCGTGGATGCTCGGACAGTGGAAGACATTGATCGAGGCGGAAGAATAAACGCGAAATATCGATCCAACCGTTAGCGACTTTAGTCGCCAATGAATTCGCTCCTATGTATAGTGACTTACCACCTCTTGCGGTAGTCGCTCATGCCCGAACTGCCTGAAGTCGAAACTACGCGTGCGGGGATTGAGCCGCATCTCGTTGGTCGGCGCGTGGTTGGCGTGCACATCCGCCAGCCGCTATTGCGTTGGCCAGTGCCCGTCGAATTGGCTAACAATCTTAAAGATCAAACCATCGAATCTGTAGCACGGCGCGCCAAGTATTTATTACTGAACACACGCGCAGGTGCAGTGCTCATGCATCTGGGGATGTCTGGCAGCCTGCGTGTGCTCGATGAATTGACCGCGCCGCAGTTGCACGATCATGTGGATATTGTATTCGACTCGCGCAAAGCGCTGCGGCTGCGCGACCCACGGCGCTTCGGTGTGCTGTTGTGGATTGCGGGCGATCCACAGGTGCATCCATTGTTAAAAGATCTCGGCCCGGAACCATTAGATACGGCCTTCGACGGCGATTACTTATACCGCCGGGCACACGGTCGCAGGCTGAGCGTCAAGGATTTCATCATGAACAGCCATGTGGTGGCCGGCGTGGGCAACATCTACGCCAACGAGGCGTTGTTCGTAGCCGGTATTCATCCCGCGCGCATGGCGGGGCGCATCAGTCTTGCACGTTACCGGGTGCTCGCTCAATCCATCAAGCAAGTATTAGAGCGCGCGATCGGCCATGGCGGCACGACCTTGCGCGATTTCGTGCGTGAAGACGGTACGCCTGGCTTTTTCCGCTATGAATTGCATGTTTACGGCAAGGCCGGTCAAGACTGCGTGCATTGCAGTCAACCTATCATGCTACGGGTCATCGGCCAACGGTCGAGTTTTTATTGCGCGCATTGCCAACGTTAGCACAGTCGCGCATCGAAGCGGTCAAACGCTGAGTGCCTGTTCAACGCCGAAGATCTCGCGGTAAAGAATGCCGATCAGCACCACGCTCATCGGATAGGCCCATTTCAACCCTATGAACAACGGCAGCATGCTGGCAAAAATAATCAAGGACATGGCGAGCAGCAGAAAAAACACGTTAAACCAGCGATGCGTGATCGCCTTGCGTGAGGCCTCCATGGCCTGCCAGGGTTGAAGTTTCTTGTCCGCGATCAAAGGCGCCACCAACAGATAGACTACGGAAAGATACACGCCAGGGATGATCAACAGCATGAAGCCGATGTTGATAAGAATTGTCGACAAGACGGCGGCCACGATAACCGGCGTCGCCACATCGAGACAACCGAAGGTATGGCTGAAGGTGACCGGCAGGTCAAACGCGCGATGCACGCCCTGCATGACGACGCCAGTGAGGAATGCATACACGACGGCGGTGATGACGATCGGCACGATGAGCTGAGACAGTACACCGCCTTGTAACGGCGTGATGTGGAACACGAAATCGAGCACCCAGCCCGCGATGATCAACGTGAATAGCATCACCAGCGCGCCGCCCCAGAAGGCCCTTTGAAGCCGCTGGTCTTGCTCCATGCCTCGCACAGCAGCGCGCCGATGCGAAAATCGTAGTTTCCCGCGATTAGCGTCTTCCAAGTTGCCGCTGCGCGCAGAGGGCTTGCGGCTGACGTCGGTTCGCGCCGCGGATGGAAGCGGGGGATCTCCGTTGCTCATGCCCGCATCTCCCACACCCTCTGCGCGACCTTAATTATCGAAGCTGGTCTCGCTTAGCGGTATAGATTGGGCGCGTTCGGTCGATATCCTGTGACAGACGCTATGGTGTCAATGTGTTCGGCAGGTTACAAATATGAGATCGGCATTTTAGAATGTTAAACCATGTCTATTGACCTAAATGAAGCCCTTCACCATCAGATGAACCGGCCGCCCATGTCACCGCCAGCCACAAACATATCCTCGTGCGCGTGCTGCATATGCCCCCAGGGAATTTATAAAGTCAAGATAAAGCCGAAAAGCTCATCGCAATGATCAATAAGATGCTGCTGGCCAATCCGGATCCACAAACGAGTGTCAAGCGCGCGGCCTGGCTCTCCAATGACTTGTGTATCATCACGCGGTGCTCACAATTCGCAGTGTTACCCGCATATCGCGTCTGATGCGCAGTCGCAGATCAATGGACTTGGTGTTGCGCCTGCAGAAAAAGCATAGCCGCCTGAATTAATCGATGCTGTTCATACCCTATGACTATGCGCGCTGAACGGCTAGAACGGCTGCACACCTGGACTGCACGACAGGCAGGATTGGTCGAGTGCCGCCTGGAGTTGGCCTCGGGCGACGCCAGTTTCAGGCACTACTTTAGAGTGATTGCAGGCAACAAGCGCTTTATCGTCATGGACGCGCCGCCCGACAAGGAAGACTGCCGGCCCTTCATCAAAGTCGCGCGGCTCCTGCGCGCGGCGGGCCTGCATGCACCGGAGGTGTTTGCGCAGGATTTGAAACAAGGCTTTCTACTGCTTACCGACTTCGGCACCGACACCTACCTTGATGTGCTTACACGGGAGCGCGTCGCAGGCAATGATCTCGAAAGGCCGCAGACCGTCCCTGGGGGCGCGCGCGAAGAGTTCAGTGCATCTCATGCCGACGCTCTGTTTGAGGATGCCATTGATGCACTAATCCGTTGGCAACTCGCCTCCCAACCCGACGTGCTGCCGCCGTACGATGAGGCGTTGCTCAGACGCGAGTTGAACCTGTTTATACAGTGGTATCTTCCGAAGCATCTAGGCCTAAACCTGAATTATGCATCGCAGCGACTATGGGAGGAGACCTGTGCACATCTAGTCAAATCTGCATTAGCGCAACCGCAGGTCTACGTACATCGTGACTACATGCCGCGGAATCTTATGGTATCGCAGCCGAATCCCGGGGTGCTGGATTTTCAGGACGCGGTGTACGGACCACTTACCTATGATGTGATATCACTGTTCAAGGACGCATTCATATCATGGCCGGAGGAGAGAGTGGAAGGTTGGTCGCGGCGCTACTGGGAGGCCGCACGCGCGGCCGCATTACCGGTGCAGCAAACGTTTGCGGACTTCAAGCGCGCCTTCGATTGGATGGGCTTACAGCGGCACTTGAAGGTACTGGGCATCTTCGCTCGGCTCACCTATCGCGATGGCAAACCCAACTATGTCGCGGATACACCGCGCTTCGTGCGCTATATCATGACTATTGCGCCACGTTATCCCGAGCTCGCGCCGCTAACGCGTCTCTTCGAGCAACACGTATTGCCCAAAGCCGTATTATGAAAGTCATGATACTTGCGGCAGGGGGAGCCGGGACATGACGAACATCCGGTGAATATTGGCCCCGGCGAGCGACCGACCGAGGAGGGTCGGGCCGGAGAGCAGCGTCATGGGTGGCTCTGAAAATCCCATCATGAGAGCCATGATTTTGGCAGCAGGTCGTGGAGAACGCATGCGCCCGCTCACCGATTACACACCCAAGCCCCTGCTCGAGGCCGGCGGCAAGGCGTTGATTGAATATCATCTGGAGGCACTAGCCATCGCGGGCTTTCGTGAAGTGGTGATCAACGTGGCGCATCTCGCCGCACAGTTGCGCACTCGGCTCGGTGATGGACAGGATTACGGCCTTACTATTCATTATTCAGAGGAGGGTGAGCGGCCGCTTGAGACCGGCGGCGGTATTTTCAAGGCGCTACCCTTGCTTGGCGACGGCACCTTTGTGGTGATAAACGGTGACGTGTGGTGCGATTACCCGCTCGAATCCCGAGCGCTCGATGGCGATGACCTCGCGCACCTAGTGCTGGTGGATAACCCGGAGCACCATCCGCAAGGTGATTTTTTTCTGGATCATGAGCGCTTGAGTCTCGCGCGCGGGACAAGGCTCACGTTCAGTGGCATCGGCTATTATCGACCAGAATTGTTCCGCGGCTGCAAATTCGGCGCATTTCCGCTGGCTCCACTGCTGCGCCAGGCGGCTGAGTGGCGATTGGTCAGCGCAGAGCATTATCGTGGCGCGTGGTTTGATATTGGCACGCCGGAACGTTTACGGGCGCTCAATGCGTGGCTTTGTGGTTCTCGATGACGAAGTTAGTCGAGATTCAACCGTCCAGTTCAGTGCAAAATCTCTTAAGACGAGTTCAAGCACGCCGCCACCGTAGGGCTGATCAGATTATGCCGCGGTAGCCCCACCATGGCGTAGACGGAAACAACAACGTGTCCATGTCTCCCCCCGGAATAAAGCGCTCCTTCCCAGTAATCCACTTTGGTGGGCATCTCTAGTTTTTGCCTGGACGTCATGCGACTAACCTATTGAGCGAAAGTCGAGTACTTTGTGGCGATCGTTTCGCGCGCGGCGATGTCTATTGCGAGGTATCCCTGATAGGATCGCTTGACGCAACTGTTATCAATCACGAATAGCCAGCGTGGGACAGGAAATAGACACTATCCGGTTTGAAGCGCGCGACTTCGCGGAGTACGCCAGGCGCCTTGAGCGAGAGACCGAACTGCTGCTGGAATGGGCACGACGCGGTAAACTGTCCAGCCGCGGCCCGGTGGCGGGCTTTGAGCTAGAGGCATGGCTGATCGATGAAGACTTCCAGCCCGCCCCGATCAACGAACGCTTCATCGAAGCCATGAACGATCCGCTCGCCACCCTAGAGCTCGCGCGGTTCAACATCGAGTTGAACATTGACCCCGAGCGGCTAATGGGGCCTGCGCTCGCGCGGCTTGAAGCCTCGCTCGACGGCACTTGGGGTCGTGCCGCTCGAGTCGCTCAAGGCTTAGGCGCGCGCGTATTGACCATCGGTATTCTACCCACCCTGCGCGCGGCGCATCTTAATCTTAGAAGCATGTCGGGGCTCAAGCGTTATCGCGCGCTCAATCAGCAGGTACTGCGCGCGCGGGGCGGCCGGCCCTTGCAACTGGATATCGTGGGCAACCAGCACTTGAAAGGCGAGCACCACAACATGATGCTGGAAGCGGCCGCGACCTCGTTTCAGATCCATCTGCAGGCGCCGTTCGAACATGCGCATCATCTCTACAATGCGGCGCTTGCGATCTCCGCGCCGATGGTAGCGGCAGACGCCAACTCGCCGTTTTTGTTCGGACACGATCTGTGGAGCGAGACTCGCATACCGCTGTTTGAGCAGTCCGTCGAAATCGGCGGGTTCAACGCGACCGCGCAAGGACCTTTGCGAAGGGTGGGGTTTGGCTCCAGCTATGCAATCGAATCCATTGTTGAGTGCTTTACCGAAAACATGCAACACTTCCCGGTGCTACTGCCGACGCTGTTTGACGGTGAACCCGAAAGGCTTGATCATCTGCGCCTGCACAACGGCACGATTTGGCGCTGGAATCGGCCGCTCATTGGATTTGATGATGATGGCACCCCGCATGTGCGAATTGAACATCGCGTGTTGCCCGGCTGTCCCAGCATTAAGGATGCCATCGCCGATGCAGCCTTGTTCTATGGGCTGGTGGAAGGCCTGCGTTTTGAAGATGTCCGTTTGACGACACGGCTACCGTTCGCGCAGGCCAAGGACAACTTTTATCAGGCAGCACGCTTCGGCCTCGACGCCCACGTGATATGGCTGGATGGGCAAAAGATCGGCGTTCGTAACTTGCTATTAAACGAGCTGCTGCCGGTTGCGCGCCGAGGTCTATTGGGGATAGGCATAGAGGCGGCCGAATGTAGCCATTATTTAGACATCATCACGCAACGCGTCGAGCATGGGCTAAACGGCGCCAGGTGGCAGCGCGAGTTTTGCAAGCGCTTTGGCGCTGATATGCGCAGCCTGACCGCCGCCTACGTCGAGCGCCAACAACACGGCGCGCCGGTGCACACCTGGGAACTCTAAAGAGCACCGAAAAAATCTTCGCTACGCCCGCGAAGCTTCTCCGCATGGACGAGAAAGAGACTTAAGTAGGGCGAAAAACTCCATCGCTCCCGCGCAAGCAGGGACCTACGCTTGCGATATTACTTGGGTAATAAGCTTATGATCCTATGCTGACTATTCTCGATCATATCCCAGCCGGGCTGTTGGAGACTTCCGCGCGCGATCTGCACCGGATTCTGCCGGGTCCGACCCTGATACTCCTGCCTGGTCGACGTGCGCCATCCCTGTTCGTATCCGTATTGCTCCATGGCAACGAGGACACGGGGCTATACGCGGTACAGGCGCTACTGCGGCGTACCCAAGAGTTGCCGCGCGCCTTGTCCGTATTCATTGGCAATGTGAGTGCGGCCCGCTTTGGCACGCGATTTTTGCCTCACCAGCCCGACTACAATCGAATCTGGCCGGGCGCAGATGCGCCCGACTCGCCGGAAGCCCGCATGCTCAGCGAGATCGTCGACATCATGGCGGCACGCCGCGTGTTCGTGAGCGTCGACATCCATAACAACACGGGTCTTAATCCGCATTACGGCTGCGTTAATCGGCTCGACCATCGCTTTTTGCAACTGGCTAGGCTCTTCAGCCGCACGGTGGTTTACTTCACGCGTCCCCAGGGTGTGCAGTCGATGGCCTTCGCGGAACTCTGTCCGGCCGTGACCTTAGAATGCGGCAAGCCGGGTCAGGCGCGTGCGCTGCAACACGCTGTCGAATACCTCCATGCCTGCTTGAATTTGTCTGACCTTCCGGCGCATCCAGTGGCCGCACACGATATTGATCTCTTCCATACGGTGGCAGTGGTGAAGGTATCAGATACTGTGACCTTCAGCTTCAGTAATCCGGCGGCTGATATTCTTTTCGACGATGATCTGGACCAGCTCAACTTTCGGGAGCTGCCCGCCGGCACCGCACTAGGCACCATCGCCACAGACGCTTCAGTAGGGCTCGTCGCGACCAGCGAACAGGGTGCTGATGTCACTGATGAATACTTCGAGAACGTGGGCGGACGCTTAACCCTCAAAAAAGCCGCCATGCCCTCCATGCTGACCTTGGATGAAAACATCATCCGCCAGGATTGTTTGTGTTATCTGATGGAACGCTTGACGCAGAATGCCGTGGTGTAGGCGCGATCGCGCACGATTGAAACTGTGCCTACAGGAGAGGGTAGTTAGCGCAACCAATAGGCCGCCCAGCGTTCGAGCAGGTACAGGCTCCAGAGCCGCGGGCGCCATTGACGATCGCCAGCGCGGACATAGTTCTCCAAATCTCGCGCCCAATAGCCGTTACGTACCCAATAACCGTTGCGAAGCTGCCGCAAGGTGTCCTCAATAGGCAGCAGCGGCGTCCATGTGGGATTTAGGCCGTGCTTGGAGAGGTTTAAGATATCGTCTGGAACGTGACCGCGCAGGTAGTCACGTAATACTGGCTTGCGCTCGGTATTTTCACGTGGGTCTAGTGGTTTGGCGATCGTCCATTCCACCAGACGGTAATCGAGGAATGGCAGACGTGCTTCCAGACCATGCGCGCTCGAGGCCTGTTGCACCTTAGGCAATACGACGTTGGGGCAGAAGTTCATGAGGTCTAGCCGCTGCAACCGTCGTCGTTGCGGCAAGGCTGGCTCGTCCGTTGCGACCAATGGCGCGAGCATGTCCGCTTCAGAGAAACTTATCCCAGTCGGGGCCAGTAAACCGACAACCTCTGCTGGCGAAAATATCGGCGGCCGCATATTCGCGACGTGCTGGTGCAAAGGTGAAGGACCACGCGTAGAAGTGCGGCGCAGGCGCGCGGCTTGTATGCCATTGATGGCATGTGCAAAGGCCTGACGCAGGCGGCGTAGGAATGACCGGTGCAACTCACGGCGCTCCCCGACGCCCTCAGCAGACTCGCCGCTCAGATTCCCGCGCAAGCGGACTGCCTTCGCACCAGCTGTGCCGCCGCCATACCAGTCACGTCCGCCTAAGGTTTCCTCCGCACCGTCACCGGTGAGTAGCACATCAAAGTGCTTCGCGGCGGCACGGAAGGTGAGATAGCTCGTTATTGCGGCATGATGGCAGGGCGGCTCTTCCAGAGTCGGCACCATCTCATTGAGTAGCCCTTCGAATCCTTGCGTGGTAATGCTCACGCGCCCGACATGTGGAATCCTAAGATGCTGAGCGAGCGCCTCCGCAAGCGGCGACTCATCGGGCACGCCTGGGGTACTGAAAGTAAGCGCCTTAACGGACCGTCCAAGGCGGCTTAAGCCCAGTGCAATGGACGACGAGTCTAGTCCCGCGGAGAGCATCAGGCCTACAGGCTCCCCAGGCGCACAGATGCGATCCAGCGCGCCTTCAAATATATCACGCCAGCTCGTGCGCTCTACCCGTGGATCTGTGATACGGGGAGGTTCCCAATAGCGCCGCCGCCGCACACCACCTAAGCTATCCCAGGTAAGGCATTCTCCAGGTTCGAGCTTGCTTATGCCCTTCCAGATCGAAGCTGAGCCCGGAACGTAACCCAGGGTGAGCAGATAGGCCATCGCTTGTGCATCGGGCTCAGCAACGCGATCGCGTACGGTGAGCAGCGTACGCAGGTCGGTAGAAAGAATCAGACCATTGTTCTGCTCTGCAATATAGAGTCGCCCGATGCCGAGGCGGTCGCGAATAGCTAGGAGGCGCTGCGCCTGCCTATCCCATAGAATGAGGACGCAGCTGCCGTCAATTCGCTCGGGGAGCGACTCGCCCCAGACCTGGTAGGCCCGAACTAGCGTCTCAGCAGGATTGTCGCTCGCAAACTGGATACCAAGCTGTTTAAGCTGCGTCCGCAGCGCACCTTCACCACTTAAGCGACCCTGATAGACCAGCGTGATGGCATCGGTTTCGCCCTGCATCTCGATAGGACTCAAAGGCTGGTTTGCTCGACCAAGCCATACCCGCGCGTCACTACCCCGCACGGCGTGCAATCGGTTTACCCACTCCGAGGGCGGATCGACATTCACAAGGCCTAAGGTCAGAGACATGGTACACCCCCTAGTTTTAGTTAATACCTCGATGCTGATGACTAGGCCGATCATGAATTCCCATGAAAGCGAAAACGCCAGGTACGGCGCCTCGTCGAGGGCTATACCCGGATGGAATCCATTGCTTGCATAGGGCCTTATACATACATGTATATTCACATACGCCACAGACCACTATGATGAGTCGCCGTATGTTTAGTCATTGTATAAATCTCATCTGCTTATGTCTAAGGCTTAGAATGGCTTACTGTCGAGCTCCTATACGACAATGCCGATAACAATTCAGCAGCGCGTTCATCGTTGCCAAACAACTGCCGATTACCATGGCTATGATTTACTTTATAGTATGGGTTACGTTATTCGTTGCGACGGAATGCAAATTTTTCGTGTAGGACATTCGATACAACAATGACATTTTAAATATTACCACTGAGCTTGGCGCCAACATTTCACGTTCTCTATGTTTTCTTAAGCCTTGGCCTGCGACGCTGGCCTGCGCAAAGCGTGTCGGAGCGCTTCACAGTGGCGTAACCTGCTGTCAATAATGGCATTATCGAGACAACGCCAGCAATGCCTTGGAAGCCGCTACGTCATGAGCAATCTCCTAGTTCATAAAGGGGCGCAGTGTCAAGACGACACTATGGTTTTGCGCTGCAATAAACGCAACATCCGGGCACTCAGCCGTGTTTGTGTAGTCTGTGTACGCTAAGCGCCCACTCCAGGCGCGCCTGCGCGCTTTGGTACTCTTACGATCGCGTTTATATAACCTTTTGTCCCTGAGAACCGGACGCGCTAGCTGCAAGCGTCACGCCAATGAATTCTGACGGCTGGGCAGGATTTCTAAAAAGATGGCTGATCAGGATCGCGGCTCAGGCGCGTATACTACTGCTTTGGACACCTGTCCCGTGTTAAAACAAGCCGCGCGGAGCTGAAGCGGAATTTCGAGCAGGTATGTATTAACTTCGGAGGAATCATCATGAGCGATCACATTTACAAACTCATCGAGCTGACCGGCTCATCGACCAAGGGCATGGATGATGCAATCCGCAATGCCATCTCAAGGGCCTCGAAGACCGTGCAGAATCTCGACTGGTTTGAGGTCATAGAGACCCGTGGCCATATCGAAGGAGATCAGATCGCACATTGGCAGGTTACGCTTAAGGTTGGATTTAGACTAAACGACTAACGGGCGGCGGCGAAACCGCTGGCAGCAGAATTCCAGCTTGTCCGTTTTATTGATGAGTCGCGCAACTTTTCGGTATAGCTTGCGGCCCGACTCCTGGCTGCACGCTTTCGCTCGTTCGCTGTTTGTACAGCCGATTCATTGTCCTACTCAAGAGATATAGATATGACGCAGCCCATCGCTTTTGAAGTCGAACTCGATGTGCCTTATGAGGCGGCGGTCAATGTCGTCAGCGCGGCGCTGAAATCCGAAGGTTTTGGCATTCTGACCACGATCGACGTCAAGGCAACGCTCAAACAAAAGCTCAACGAGGATTTTCGTCCTTACGTGATTTTGGGCGCCTGCAATCCGCCGCTTGCGCACCGTGCACTGTCCTACGAGGCGCGGTTAGGCCTGCTGCTGCCTTGTAACGTCACCATAGAGGCCACGGACGCCGGTGGCTCTATCGCGCGGATCGGTGATCCGGAGGCGCTGCTTAAGGTCGGCGATTTGGATCAAAACCCGATTGTCCGCGAAGTAGCGGCCGAGGCGCGGGAAAGACTTCAGCGCGTCGCCCAGTCGCTAGAACAAGGCTGAGCTGTGCGATCAGTCCTAGCTTACAGCGCAAATCGCGTCTTAGGGATTAATCGGTTGGCTCGCGTCACGCCGGTAACGCAGGCGATACCAGGCTATGGCCAGCCACTCCGATAACGCATTGCTAGCTAAATAGAGCGCGCGATAATTCGGCACTAACACCCAGCCGTGCCACGGGTTTTGCAGGGCAGTTGGCGCGGGTGTAATGTCGAGTCCCGTCTGCTGAAATGACCACATGGAGCGCGGCATGTGCCATCCGTGAGTAACGAGCAGCACGCGCTTGAGCTGTTGCTCCCGCAAGAGCCGCGCGGTGTTAAACGCGTTTTGGAATGTGTCGCGACTTCGTCCCTCACTCCATCGCACGGCTGCGTTGAAATCTTGCTCTAAGGCCTCTTTCATCAACGATGCTTCGCTTCGCGCCTCACCATACAGGCGTCCGCCCGAGGCTAAGATCGGCAGCCCGGTCTCACGTTGCAGGCGCGCCGCATATCTGAGCCGCTCGAGGGTAAAATATTCCACCGTATCCCCACCGTACTCAACAGCGTCGCGGTTCCTGCCGCCGCCCAGCACCACGATGACCTGTGCATCGGCGGGAACTTGTGTTAGAACCGGATAGCGCGATTGCAGCGAATCGACTAGTCGGTAAGCGATTGCAGGCGTGCTGAGGAGATACAGGCCGGCCACACCGAGAAGCGTCAGGCTATAGCCCGCAATAGGCAACGATCCAATCAACAATAATCCCAGCACGACGAGCAGCAGTGGCCCGGCCGGGGGCAGTAGCAATGATGCGATGAGGTAGCTCAGAGGCGCTATTTCTTCAGGGCAGGTTTGTTGGTTAGCTAGACAAACTTTAAATAATCGTCTACGTCCCGTGAAGGCGGGAGTATAGACTAGTCACATCAACCCATTGCAACGCTAAGAGCTGCACAGCTTCGCCACGACAAGGATGAAGAGGCTGATTGCGGATCAGCGGTGGTCGGCTCATCAAGATGCTCGCAAAAAGGAGTATCGTGTATGAAGGTGTCTGACCTCTTGGTCAAGTCTCTTGAAGCCGAAGGCGTGCGCTACGTCTTCGGCGTGCCCGGCGAAGAAAACGAAGATCTGTTGTTTTCACTGGAGCAATCATCCATTCAATTTGTGCCGACGCGGCACGAACAGGGTGCGGCCTTTATCGCTAACGTATGGGGACGCTTGACCGGCGAGGCCGGCGTGTGCCTGTCCACCTTGGGTCCGGGCGCGACCAATCTGATCACGGGTGTCGCGGACGCCAATCTGGATAAGGCACCAGTAGTGGCGATCACCGCGCAGGGTGGTTTAGCACGGATGCATCACGAGAGTCATCAGGTGCTCAATGTAGTCAACATGTTCCGCCCCATTACTAAATGGAACACGGCCGTGCAGGCGCCGAATACAATCACTGAGGTGGTGCGCAAGGCCTTCAAGCTCGCCGAAATGGAAAAGCCGGGCGCCACGCACATCGAGCTGGCCGAAGATGTGGCAGCGATGGAGGTTCATGGCTATCGGGAACCGATTGCATCGCATACGGTGCGCCACCCCGGCCCGATCAAAAATCGATTGAGGCGACCTTTGAGTTGCTCAAGCTCGCAAAGCGGCCCCTGATCATCGCCGGCAACGGCGCCATACGCAAATGTTCCAGCCGCTATCTAAGGCGGCTGGTGGAGGCCTTGAACATCCCCGTCGTCCATACCTTCATGGGCAAAGGCGCGGTCAGCGATCGCGCGTCACAATCGCTGCTCGCAATGGGCTTAGGCTTTAAGGACTACGTATTCGAGGCCGTATTTGCGGCTGATCTGATCTTAACCGTCGGTTACGACATCGCCGAGTACGCGCCCGAGAAGTGGAATCTGAATACCGGCATACCCGTTGTTCATATTGACTTCACGCCGGCCGAGGTCTACACGCATTATCGACCGGCGGTGGAGGTAGTCGGCGATATCTCTAGCGTGCTGCACACCTTAAATGAACGCCTAGCGGATACGATCTCACCTTTCGATGCGAGCTGGTATGCGCCGGTACGTGCGCGCATTTTGCGTGAAATCGCCAGCTACACCTTAAGCGACGAAGAAGAACGGTTCACGGTGCCGGGCGTGCTAAATCTGCTACGCGAGATCATGCGCGATGATGGCCTGCTGATCTCCGACGTCGGCGCCCACAAGCTGTGGATAGCGCGCAATTATCTCACCTGCTGCGCCAATGGCTGCATCATCAGCAACGGGCTAGCGAGCATGGGCATCGCCCTGCCCGGCGGTATCGCTGCGAGTCTGATCGATCCACAGCGCGAAGTTGTCGCCGCCATGGGTGACGGCGGCTTTTTGATGAATGCACAGGAGCTAGAGACCGCCAAGCGGTTAGGTGTCGGATTCACCATCCTGATCTTCAACGACAACGACTACGGCCTGATCAGTTGGAAACAGCGTCTGGCGCGGGATAGATCCGTTTTTACACGCATTACGAATCCTGATTTCAAGGCCTATGCCGAGAGCTTCGGCATTCTCAGCTATCGGCCACGTACGGTTCGTGAACTCAAGCAGCAATTAAGCGATGCCGTGACATCCAGGCAGCTTTGCGTGATCGAGGTACCGGTCGATGCAAGCGTCAACGATAAGCTGTCGGACAAGCTCGAAGCTTTCGGCTCAAGCACGATTGAATTGCGTTAGACTCGCTTGCCACATATGGCACAGGTGCAATTCGACAGGATCGTCTCATTCGGTACGGGCCGGGCTTTGAGTGTGGATCAATTGATGAGGCGCTATCTATCGACGTTTCGGCTCCATTCTGAACGCAAGTCGAACAATTCCGCACTGATCTTGTCCACTTCGATAGATGCCCGCGCATTGATTCATCCTCTTTTCCGCAAGCGGAATAATCTCTTGCACTGATCCTCGGAGGTCGCATGCAACAACGCAAACTTGGCACGCAGGGGTTAACCGTATCGGCTTTAGGCTTGGGCTGTATGGGCATGTCGGACTTTTATGGGAGCCGTGATGACCAGGAATCCATCGCCACCATCCACCGCGCGCTGGAATTGGGTGTGAGCATGCTCGATACCGCGGACATGTACGGGCCTTTCACCAACGAAGAGCTGGTCGGCCGCGCTATCAAAGGTCGGCGTGAGGACGTGGTGATCGCCACCAAGTTCGGCATCGTGCGCGATCCGAGCGATGCCAGCATTCGCGGCATCAACGGCAAACCCGAATATGTGCGCTCAGCCTGCGTGGCAAGCCTCAAGCGCTTAGGAGTCGATTTCATCGACCTTTACTATCAACACCGGGTTGATCCGGAAACGCCAATCGAAGACACAGTGGGCGCAATGGCGGAACTGGTCTCAACGGGTAAAGTGCGCTACATCGGGCTTTCAGAGGCGGGGCCGGATACTCTGTGCCGTGCACACGGCGTGCATCCAATCAGCGCACTACAGACCGAATATTCATTGTGGAGCCGCGATCCGGAGGATGAGATACTGGATGTCTGCCGGGAGCTTGGCATCGGGTTTGTGGCTTATAGTCCCTTGAGTCGAGGATTTCTAACCGGCCAGATTCAACACTTTGAGGATCTGCCCGAAGGCGATTATCGCCGTCAGTCGCCGCGCTTCCAAGGCGACAATTTTCAGCGCAATTTGAACCTAGTATCGCGCGTGGAGGAGATGGCCAAGGAAAAAGGCTGCACGCCATCGCAACTCGCGCTCGCCTGGGTGCTTGCACAAGGCCCAGACATCGTGCCGATTCCTGGCACTAAGCGCCGCAAATATCTAGAGCAAAACGTGGCGGCCCTGGACGTGCACTTAAGCGATGCCGACCTCAAACGCCTCGACGAAGTCGCCCCGCGCGGCGCAGTCGCAGGCGCGCGCTATCCGGAGGCCATGATGCACACGGTCGGGCGCTGAGCGACGGGAACAGCAGCCTGCTCCGACACTAATCGTTTGGTCGCGGCCCGCGTTTAGCTAAATTTAAGTCACTGATGTCCTAATCGGTGAGAAATACACGAGGTATGGGCGCTGACTCAGACGTCCATACCTCGTCTTTCCTGCCCGAGGCTGGCGCACTTTAGCGCCTGGGTTCAGCCTGGGGATGCGCAGAACGTTTCGGTCTTAAGGCCGAAGCGCAGAATGGCATGCGCGCCGAGCGTGCTCAGCCACATGACATCTTTATTGTACCTTTATACCGCGCGGCGTTCAAAATTCGAGCACACCCTCGTATAGCTCTCTGACCGAGGGTTCAAGACCGACAGATGTGAGATGTGCGGTGTCGTCCCGCATACAAAGCTCCAGCTCCCAGCCCTCTCCGGGTCGCTGATAAATGCACACCTCTATCCAATCTTGCGCAATCAGCACGTAGTCGCGCAGACTGACCAAAGACTGATAAGCAATGCACTTGTCCAACGACTCGCGTGCCTCCGTGGACGGCGCCAAGACCTTCGACCAATGCGGGCTGCTTGATATAAAATTCATGCGCGTCGGCGGGATCACAGGTGACCACCACGTCCGATACAAGAAGGCGTTTTCGGTGCGCACTTTCATGACGACCATAAAAGTCTGGTACGGACCGTCGCATAGATGCGTACGCAGCGCC
>DATACK010000078.1:0-6118 GCA_036259115.1 Gammaproteobacteria bacterium
AATGAGTTATGCACTTACGTACATCTCGCGGATCACGTTATTGCGTGTTTGTCGAGCATGCCGGTCGGAACCGGGGTTTGTGATTGATCTGGTCAAGGCGGGCGTCGTCAGACCCAAGGGTGCCCGCCCAATTGAATGGCGGTTTACGCCGCAGGAGGGCCAACGGGCTGAGATGGCGGCTTATTTGCAGCGGCGCTATGGCCTCAATACCGAGGGGGTTGCCTTTGTCATGCAACTCCTTGACATGAACAGAATGCTGCGCGAACAACTGCGATCCCTGTAACCCACCGTGCCTTCCGAGGTTCGCTAATGATGAAACTGCCAACACAATGGCAATCACTCACTGAAGGAGAAACGTTATGAGCGATTTGATCGCCGTGAGTTTTAGAGGTGAAGATACCGCCGACCAGGTGTTGAACAAGCTGATGGCGATGCGCAAAGAGCATTTGATCGATCTTGAGGATGCCTGTGTGGTGGTGCGCGATCAAGCAGGCCATGTGCGCTTGAAGCAAATGATAAATCTCATCGGCATGGGCGCTTTAGGCGGCGGGGCTATGGGCTCGTTGTGGGGTGCCCTGATCGGTCTTTTGTTCCTCAATCCGCTCGCGGGTCTGGTGACAGGTGCCGCCATTGGAGCTGGCGCTGGCGCCTTATCGGGGGCGTTATCGGATTACGGCATCGACGACGATTTCATTCGCTCGTTGGGCGAGC
The DNA here is from genome assembly GCA_036259115.1 of Gammaproteobacteria bacterium. Lineage (GTDB taxonomy): Bacteria > Pseudomonadota > Gammaproteobacteria > JACCYU01 > JACCYU01 > JAPSGG01. Next base: position 712 of record DATACK010000078.1, read on the forward strand.
GCATCGAGCCAGGCTCTTCTGCGCTCTTCGTCCTCGTGCGCAGCGTTACCTTTGACAAGGTACTGCCCGAGCTGCGCCCGTTTCATGGGACGATCTTGAAGACATCCCTCTCGAATGAGCAAGAAGAGCGGCTGAAGAAGGCGCTCCAGGAGATAAGGGGCTCCGGAGCTGAAGGCCTGGCGTGAGTACCGCAAGTCATGTTTGAAGTTTAAGAAAGCCCTGAATGAATCCGTCCAGGTTGCACCCTTGCATTGCGCAATCCTGCCCCACTGAGAACCGGCTCAGGTTGTCCTGGCCTGGGTGTTCGTAGGTTTCAGGGTCGTCGCTCGCCCGTTGCTTTGCGAAGGCTAGCATCCATGTACATCTGTGCGCAGTACTCTCTGGGGCCTTAAGGAACTTCTCAATGATCAAAGAGATGCTTAACGACGTGGCCTAATACTTGCAAAGTAAGCGACCTAAACCCCGAGGGAGATCATAATGGAAGAGCGATACTTAGCTGGCATTGCAAAGCAAGCCAGCGGCATCGGTGTCAAGATGGCGCACGCTCCGTCGCTGGATCCGGACTGCCTTACCTGCTTGCGATTTAATTAATGCGCATTGCCGCGATTGCTGACATCCATTGCACGCGCGCGTCGCGCGGCGTTTTTGAGGCGCTTTTCAGCGCGGCCAACGCGGCTGCTGATGCCATCGCGCTGGCCGGCGATCTCACCGACTATGGACTCGCCGAAGAGGCGCAGGTGCTCGCTGGCGAGCTTGCGGCGGTCAGCGTGCCGGTCATCGCTGTATTAGGCAATCACGACCATGAGTCAGGGATGCACGAGGCGGTAAGCGAGATTCTCGCAGATGCGGGTGTGCATATGCTCAATGGCGATGTGGTCGAGATCGATGGCGTAGGCTTCGCGGGAACAAAGGGGTTCGCCGGCGGCTTTGGGCGCGCGGCACTCAGTGCCTGGGGCGAGGCACCCATCAAGGCGTTTGTAGCGGCCGCCATTGACGAGGCGGTCAAGCTAGAGAGTGCCCTTGCACAGCTGCGCACTGAGCGTCGTGTTGCGCTGCTCCACTACAGTCCGATCCGAGCGACCGTGGAAGGCGAGCCACCCGAACTCTTCGCCTGGCTTGGCTCGAGCCGGCTGGAGGATCCAATCGACCGCTACGGAGCCAGCATGGTTCTTCATGGGCACGCTCATACTGGTGCTCTTGAGGGACGGACGCAGGGTGGGGTGCCGGTCTACAATGTGGCCCGTTCGCTTCTGTGCGCGCGCGGATATGAGTCAGGCGTTCGGATAATTGAGCTCTAATGACCCGCCGAACAATACCCAACGACGCCAACCAAGATCCCCGCGCGGTCGCTTTTTACTGTGATGTCGTCGACCGTCTCCGAGCCGCATCGGTGCCGTTTCTAGTCGGTGGGGCGTGGGCGTTCGAGTGCTATACCGGCATTCCCGGACACACTAAGGATCTCGATCTTTTCCTCCGTCAAGCCCATTTGGACAATGCCCTGCGCACGCTGACGGACGCCGGCTATCAAACGGAACTGACCTCGCCGGTGTGGCTGGCCAAGGTGCTTATGGGCGAACATCTGGTTGATCTCATCTTCAATGCCGGTAACGAAGGGGCGCCGGTCGATGATAGTTGGTTCGAGCACGCGCCACAGGCGAAGGTGCTCAGGCGCCAGTTGTACCTAGTTCCACGCGAGGAGATGATCTGGCAGAAGGCCTTCCTGATGGAGCGCGATCGGTTCGATGGGGCAGATGTCCTCCACCTCATCCGGGCGGCCCGGGGGCGTCTGGACTGGAAGCGGTTGCAAGAGCGGTTTGGGATTCACTGGCGGGTGTTGCTCGCGCATCTCGTCCTGTTCGACTACGTCTACCCCTCTGATCGGGCATATATACCGGACGACCTCCGTCGAGAGTTGTTGGAGCGCGCCCAGGCAGAGGTCGGCCGCCGAACCCTGGAGGCCCGTGAGGAACTGCGTCTATGCTACGGCAGCTTCCTCTCCCGGTATCAGTACGTCACCGACGTCGAGCACCTGGGCTACACCGACGCACGCAAAGCATAGTCATCGCAGCTGCGGTAAGATGATGATGCTTGTGAGACAAAGGTCTACAAATCCGCGCCTAACACAGCAGGATTGCATACGGGTATGGCGGGTGCGAATTCAAGCTTGTCTTAAGGCTTAAGCCCCACCTTGAAAAAAACAGATGCCTCGGCAGCGTCACCTTTCTAGTGACTTGCTTTGAGCATGAGGAATGCTTCGCAAACAACCGCAATCCCCGCAATGCGTTCGGCTTGCGCGAACGGGGAACCAGATAATCGGCGTGGTTGCGCTAGGCTTTACAACGGAAGGCCCGTTGGCGTGACCGGTATGCCCAACGCTGCGTTATACTTGTGCAAGTCTCGGGTCTCCGTATAACGATAGTAATCGCAAGATGTCTTCGCGGCGAATCAGCCCACGAAGCTGACCATGCTCGACGACTGGAAGCTGATTCACATTGTTACGTGATAACATAAGCAATGCATCGGCCGCATCCACACTCGGTGCGATCTGCGCAAGCGAACTGACTGGTTTCATGATGTCGCGCACCCGTTCTTGTGGCCAGTTTTCGCGGCCAAGTGTGCGTATGTCTTGCAAGCAGACGAGGCCTATGAAACGATCGGCCTCCATGACCGGGAACGCACGCTGGTCTGAGGACATCAGATGCTCGTCCACAAACTGACTGATCGTCATATCCGGGCGCACTGAAACAAAGTGCGATTGCATGATGCGCGAGACCGGCACATCTTCCAATGATTCGCGCACCAGCAATTGCCGGTAGCTCATCAGCGCGGCATTATTGAGAAACCAGCCAATGAACGCGAGCCACAGGCCGCTCACGAGGCCGGTGCCAAAGAAAGGCACGCGCGCGCCAAACATCATCGCGACGCCGACTGCGATGAATATCCACGCAAATAACTGACCGATGCGCGATGCCCACCGTGTCGCGAGCCGCAGGTCGTGGCTGACGCCCCAGAGTATCGCACGCAACACGCGGCCACCGTCGAGCGGAAATCCAGGGATCAGATTGAATACGCCGAGGATGATGTTGATCGGCCCGAGCCACAGCAGTAAGGTGGCAACTGGCCCAAGCGAAGCAAGCATCCGTTCTGGTTTTTCAGGATCGAGCTCAACATCTCCAGCCGCAAGTCCGCCCAGAAATAGAAACACGGCGCCTAAGATCAGACTCGTGATTGGTCCGACGGCCGCCATCCATAACTCCGCACGCCAAGCCTCAGGCTCACGTTCCATATGTGCTACGCCGCCGAATATGAACAGCGTGATGCGCTTGACATCGATTCCCCTTAGTCGCCCGACAAGCGCGTGAGATAGCTCATGTACCAGCACAGACGCGAAAAACAAAAGCGCCGCAACCAACGCGGTCAGCCAGATCAGGCCAGGACTCCAGTTCGGATGCCAGGTGGGAAATACACCAGCACCGAGGCTGAAGGTGACCAAGGTGAAAATGATAAGCAGGCTCCAATCGACCTGAACGTCGATGCCCGCAACCCGCCCAAGACGAAACCCATTGAACATCTTTCAAGCCTCTGTGCAGCCGCGCCGCTTCGTGCTAAGTGTCGTGTCACACAATATTCTAACTCCCGGATTGGGAGCACCGTTAAAGCTGCCTATTGAACTGTGCAAACGCCATGCCGCCGTTTACATGTTGTTGTTGCCTGCATGCCAGTTCTCGGCATGCCGACTGACGGCAAGCCCAGGTCTAAAGGGTGCAACTCCGAAATATTCAGACGGTTAATCGACCAAAACTTGCGCGCATACCCTTAAGCACTGGCAGCATCAGCGAAAGGGACAAGCGCGCAGGGCAGGAGCACCGATCGTATTGCAGGTTTACCAGCAGCCACGTCCTTTGTGTATATTCACGTTCTGATCTTTAGGTTGTCGTGGATTGCGACCGATTTCGGTTTGCGCCGATCAAACCCTTCCACCATTCGTTGTGCTGGCGATGGTTACATGAGCTGAAGTGGTTTTGTATTGACCTTCGTTTTAATCACCAGCATCGCATGACAGCAGTCGCCGATGACCATGCGGGTCTGCAGGCTAGGGTGCCCGCAGTGCACGAATGTCAGACGCTCATAGCGGCCGTATTGGTATCTTCTTTTCAATCCGTAATTTGGCGCCTACTTCGGTAACGCAAAATGCCCTACCGGCATAAGAGATTTTTATCCATGACGAGAAAGCTATTGGCAGCGGCGCTGCTCGCGCTGCCCCCATTTATTGCTCAGGTGGTACCTGTGAAGGGCGATCGCTCATTGACCTGGTTCGGCGATGGCTCTAGCGATGATGATTTCAGTACCACTGCCTTTGGCGCGTCCGGTGATCTAGGTTACTCCGTGACGGACTTTCGGGACACCGGCGCCAGGATGTCAATCTGGTCGAGTTAGAGAATGACAGCCGCTGGAACGGCACGACGAGTGTGTTCTATGATCTTGAATTCATCAGCCTTAAAAGATCAGGCCATATATCGGCACGAGTGTGGGTTATGAACATGGTGATGGCGTCAATGAATCATTCATCGGAGGTCCAGAGGTTGGATTGCCGTTCTACCTAAGACCGAAGATATTTATTGAGCCAAGGATTGAGTACCTGATCCCATTCGACGACGTCGATGGGGCTGACATAGTTTATAGCTTTGGTATTGGCTTCATCTTTCAATATGGTTGCAAGCTTCCAAGATTGATGCGCAAATAGGAAACCAGCGGCTACTCTGACGTCCTAAATACAGCCGCTATCGCCCGCAATTCCTATAGCCTTTTCCGTTCATGCCGCCTTCTGATGGTGGGCGTGCAGCCAATGGATGATTGCGATCATAGATCCGGGTGCGCATTCCGCTACCAGCGCCCTGAAGCTCGCAGCGCCACGCCTGTGTCACCTCATCCTATATCGTCTCAAAATCATTCTTGCTTCGGAATAAATGTAGTTGTAGGAGATCTTCACCGGGCCTATCTCTGCTGCATCGAGGTGCTCACCTACGAGCCGGTATGTCTGCTGTTGTATATGTGCTCCAGTCTAGGTATTACGTCATAAGAAGCTACCAACTCCTCCAATGCGCACTCATGTCGCTTCGATTCGAGTAGGTGCGGGCTCGCGTTTGTCGCTATGCCCTACTACCTAAAGCCCCGCCGCGTGCTCGCCTCAAGCGGTTTAGCGGCAACGCGGCAGGAAAAAAAGCGCGTTCGACTGCGACAATGCTTCGCAAGTCGCTAGAGCGGTACCCGTTTCCCTAGCGCTTGGCAGGCTCCCCGGCTTCACTTCTGGTTAGATATGTCTGCGTCATCTCTTCTAGCTCTTGGCCCAGCCAGTTGGCCATCTCTTCCTCCTGACTCAGGATCTCCTCGCAGATCCGCTGTGTCT
>DATACK010000079.1:0-12804 GCA_036259115.1 Gammaproteobacteria bacterium
GTAAACTTATCGCCAAGGTGGCCACGGTTGACATGAGTGGCGCCGGTCGCATCGATGTTAGCCCAGTTGTCTCGCTTCACGTGACGATCACTGGCACTGGAACGGTGACCTATTCTGGCGAGCCGAAGATCACGCAGAAGACTACCGGAGTTGGCAAACTTATATGGCGGAACAAGTAGTACCAAGCAATTATTTGCATTTTTCAATACAGATAGCTCGTCACCCCGTTAAAGCAATCCGCGCTCCCTAAAGGAGAAGGTCTCCTCACAACGACCACTACTGGACCTGATATGCCGCATACTCCTTGATTTTGATGAGCAATTAAACTATCTCAGGGATCGCCTGCAGATGGCAGCGGTGTTGCCTCCCCAGGCTCAGGCAGGGACAAAGCAAGTTCGGGGTTTTGTGCAGGTTTTTAAAGCCAATAGTCAAGTTCATTATGTCCCCCGCGAGATCTTGCCAACACCAATCACGCTCTTTCTGGCCGGTGAGGACGAGCCCGAGCATGTCATTGGCAATGCACCGCCTTCTGAGATTCCAAGACGTGAGGGAGCTTGGGGTTGGGATCAATTTTCTGAGGAATCAGTGGAGATCCATACTGTCTCAGGTAACCATCTTACGATGATGACCGAGCCCTATGTCCAGGATTTAGCCAAGCGGCTGAGGGCTTGCCTCAATGAGGTTTCTGATCTCAGGCAATCGCAGCAGTTAAAAGGATAGCCAGGCCTGGGAGAGAGATAAGATGGAGTACGTCCTATGATTCATGGGCTACGGACCCTCATCATCGTCTGGTTGGGGCAGATCACGTCTCTTATCGGTTCCGGAGTCGCTAGCTTTGCGCTAAGCATCTGGGTGTACCAACGTACAGGCTCAGCGATCCAGTTTGCCCTTATTGCCGCCTGTAGCATACTACCCAGCGTCCTGCTTTCTCCCTACTGCTAATCGTGCTGCCTTTGGCGATCTTAGGTTGAATAAAGGGCTACAGAGTGTCGTCTGACGTCAGGAACAACCTGCGGCATCATGCTACCGGCGCATTGAAGCATACCAAAGACGGCAGTCTTACCTTCTCCATGGCCACGCTTGCCGACTTTGCGCCGTCCGATGTATCCGGTGCAAAGCATGGAAACAAGCGTGTGGCTATCATCATCGCAGTGCGGCTAAGACAGCCATATGTTCTTTCAAGACGATCCTCAGTGACCGGGTGTGCTCGCGCAACATTGCAGGGCAAGGTGCACGGATGCTTATCGACTGTACCGCACTAAACCGCATGCTCACTTGCGGTGAGCCTGACAGCTACACTGTGTGAAATACGCAGCCTTCGCGGAAATTATTTAAAGATTTATGTAACAAGGCCCAATTCAGTAGTGCGTTCTCGCACTATCTGACGGATCGTAAGGGGAAAGACGGCACACGAGCATGGATTAGATCAGCTTTCAGGACTACGTCTGCTGATGACGACGAATATGAGGTGAAGGAAGAACCGGCGGGTTCGCTGGCGCGACAGGCAATATCAGCGTTAGTGCCCAAGTGACAACATCGTTGGGTGCGCTGTCGTCGAGCGAAGGGTTTGGGAGCGTAGTTGCCAACGCCTCAGGGAGCATCATTACCAAGGAACCTTAGCGTGCGTCTTGGCTATGAGCGGCTCTGGCCAAGCGCAAGCGTAATCCAGCGGCTGAACACGGCGAGCCCCTACGTTGTCATGCGCGCTACCGGCCTGGTGACGTGCGCGAGGCTCTAAGCCAGCTTTACGAGAACTCGTACAGCTGCGCGACTAGAAGCGTCAGATCCGGCAAGACGCTGGAGATGATTCGTTGTTGACTGGTAACACGCGACCTTAGTCAAAGCCATGGCCGGCTTGATTGCGCACCTCCACTTGGGTGTGAGTATCTTCGACCAACCAAATCTCTCTGACGCCGAGCGCGCCTTAGGTATCAGCCTTGGTGTTGCGATCATATATGGCCGATTCAGGAGAAATGGCTTCGATCACCAGATCGGCAGTGGTGAGATGCTCCGGATCGAGCTGGGCCTCTAATTTTGCCGATATAGAATAGATCGGGCTCGAGATACGTGCTCGGGCTCGTCCAGATCGCGGCGCGGGGGACGTACGACGTCCCTTTGGTGTTTGTCGAACGCAAGTGGGCCGATAATTACTCATTAAGACGCGCAACTAATTTGTCATGTAACCAATCAGGCGGCGGCGTCATGTAAAGAACTCCAGCGATCAGTTCGAGCTTGGACCTGTCCGGCGGATCAGGCAGCCGCCAGAATTCATCGAGGGTGTATGTCTTAACCAGCGGCGAGGTATTAATCCAGGCCATGCCATTTCTCTCAAAACAGGGTACGCTCGTGCATGATCGTACCATATCTTGCTAGCGACATTGCCGCCGCGCCAACGCCGCGGCGGACTATACACTGAAGGACCAAGCCGGCTATACCAAATTTGAGAACGGCAGCACCTCCACCTCCGCGCCCGGCTCGATGCTACGGCTTTCCATTGGCAGCACGATAAAGCAGTTCGCCGCAGCCATAGAGGTTAAGATTCCTGAGCCCTGCGGCCCAGTCTTGTCCACCACTAGCTGCCCTTGCTTGTTTAGCGTCATGACGCCGCGCTGATATTCCATACGCCCTGGCCGCTTTTTGAGCTTAGACAGGCAGGGCATCCTGAGCGTAAGAGGCGAGGCATCATGCTCTCCCATCAGCCTCTTGAGCGCGGGTTGCACCAGGACGTAGAATGTCACCATCACGCTGACCGGATTACCCGGCAGCCCAAAGAACCAGGCGTCCTTGATTTGTCCGAATGCGAATGGGCGCCCCGGTTTGACGGCGATCTTCCAAAAACCGACCTCGCCCAGACGGCTTAAGCTGGCCTTGACGAAATCCGCCTCACCCATGGACACGCCGCCGGAGGTGATGATCGCGTCGGCGCAGTCCGCGGCCTGCAGCAGGGCTTGTTCCAGCGCTTCGGGTTCGTCGCGCACCACGCCCATGTCGATGGTATCCGCGCCCAGACGAATCAACATGCCATGCAGGGTGTAGCGGTTGCTGTCGTAGACGCCACCCTCCATGAGCGGTTCGCCGACGGAACAGAGTTCGTCACCGGTGGAGAAAAACGCCACTCTCAAACGTCGTCTCACCTTGACCTCGCCGATCCCAAGCGAGGCGAGCAAGCCGAGCTGCGCGGGCAGCAAGCGCTGGCCAGCTCTAAGCACTAAGTCGCCACGCGCGATATCTTCACCGGCCGCGCGGACGTTCTGTCCTGGCTGATTCTCCGCACTGATGCGGATCACATCACCCTCGACTTCGGCGTGCTCCAGGATCACCACGGTGTCCGTGCCCGCCGGCAGGGGTGCACCGGTCATGATACGCGCGCATTCTCCCGAACCGACATGGCCTTTATATGGCCGGCCTGCCCAGGCAGTGCCGATGATTGTTAACGTCCGTTGTCCATCAGTGGGAATGTCAGCGCCGCGGATGGCGAAACCATCCATCGCCGAATTGGTATGGCCGGGGACATCGATCTGCGAGTAGATGTCTTCGGTCAGAATGCGTCCCAGTGCACTACGCAGCGCGACTTGCTCATAACTCACGACGGGCTCGATCTGCGTGCATACGCGCTCGATGGCCTCATCGACGGGCAGTGACTCGGAATCCTGATCGTCCATGCAGCTTGGCGGTATGTGTTGGCGGGTCTGGTTCATATGCGTTTAACCTGAAGCGAATTTAACGTCGGTAAACTAGACACAATTGTAGGAGGTTTTGTCCATCGTGTATGCTCAGCCAAAAGATTTGTCGCTGTAGGGCGCGCGGATATCACGATAAATCAGCAAAGGAGTAAGTGCATGGGGTGGGTAATCTGGATTGGTGTGATTGCAGCGGCGCTGTTAGCGCTGGCGCGAACCCGCGCGTCCGCGCAGGTTTGGGCCATCGCCGTCGCCATCGCATTGACCATATTAGGCGTAAGCGGCTATTTGTGGTTTTTGCCAGGCCTGCTCCTATGGGGCATATTGCTATGCGCCGTGGCGCTAGTGAAACTTCCGGATTTGCGGCGTAAATGGGTAAGCGTGCCGATGCGCGACTACATCAAGCGCGTGTTGCCGCCGATGTCGCAGACCGAGAAGACGGCCATCCAGGCCGGCAGCGTGTGGTGGGAGGCCGAGCTCTTCCGCGGGGATCCGCAATGGAATAAGCTGCTGAATACGCCTGCACCGCGTTTGACCGAAGAAGAACAGGCTTTTCTGAATGGCCCCGTCGAGCAGCTGTGCAAGATGTTGGACGAGTGGCAGATTACCCATGAGTTAAGGGACCTGCCGCCGGAGATATGGGCTTTCCTAAGAGCGCATCGATTCTTTGGCCTGATTATCCCCAAGCGCTATGGCGGACACGGCTTCTCCGCGCTGGCGCATTCTACGGTAGTCATGAAGGTTTCAAGCCGCAGTCCCGCCGGCGCCGTCACCATCATGGTGCCCAATTCGCTGGGCCCTGCCGAGTTGCTCCTGCACTACGGCACCGCGGCGCAGAAGGACTACTATCTGCCGCGTCTGGCGCGTGGCGAGGAGATCCCCTGTTTTGCTCTGACCGCGCCCACTGCCGGTTCGGATGCCGGGGCCATCCCGGATTATGGCATTGTCTGCAAGGGTGAATACCAAGGCCGGGAAGTGTTGGGCCTGCGGCTGACCTGGGACAAGCGTTATATCACGCTGGCCCCAGTGGCAACCGTGCTGGGTCTGGCCTTCAAGGTGGTCGATCCCGATCATCTATTAGGTGATGCTGAGGAACTGGGTATCACCTGTGCGCTGATTCCCACCGACACGCCAGGCGTGCAGATCGGTCGACGCCATAATCCATTGGATGCCGCCTTTCAGAATGGTCCAACCCACGGTAAGGACGTGTTTATCCCGATGGACTGGGTCATAGGCGGTCAAGTACAACTGGGTCGCGGTTGGGCGATGCTGATGGAATGTTTGTCGGTGGGCCGTGGCATCTCGCTGCCGGCGCTGGGCACAGGACTTGGAAAACACGCCAGCCGCTGCACGGGTGCTTACGCGCGTGTGCGCAAGCAGTTTGGCCTACCAATTGGCCGTTTCGAGGGCGTGGAGGAGGCACTGGCGCGGATCGCTGGGCTGACCTATATGATGGATGCTGCGCGGTGCCTGACCGCGGCGGCGATCGATGTGGGCGAGAAGCCCTCAGTGGTGTCCGCGATCGTAAAATATCACAATACCGAGGCCATGCGCCAGGTCATCAATGACGCCATGGACGTACACGGCGGGCGCGGCATCTGCACGGGGCCACGCAATTACTTGACCTTCGGCTATCAGGTCACGCCGGTCAGCATCACGGTGGAAGGCGCCAATATGCTCACCCGCAGCATGATCATCTTCGGTCAGGGCGCACTGCGTTGTCATCCGTATCTGGTACGTGAGCTAGACGCGGCCTGTGATCCAGACGCGGCAGCCGGACTTATCGAGTTCGACCGGGTGCTGTTAGCCCATTTAGGCTACGACATCCGCAATGCCGCGCGGGCGTTGCTTTATGGACTTGCCGGCGGCCGCTTAGCGCCAAAACCCATCAACGCGCCGACAGCCGTTTATTATCAGCATTTGGCACGCATGAGTGCGGCCTTCGCCCTTGTCGCCGATATGACCCTGCTCTTCATGGGCGGCGCGCTCAAGCGCAAGGAAAAACTTTCCGGGCGTTTCGCGGATGCACTAGGCTTCATGTTTCTCTGTTCGGCAGCCCTTAAACACTTCGAAGACTCGGGCCGGCTGGCGGCGGACCTGCCGCTAGTGCATTGGGTCGCGCAATATTGCTTGTTCAACGTGCAGCAGGCCTTCGATGGCATCCTGCGCAATTTCCCCTCGCGATCAGTGGGCGTGTTGCTGCGCGTGCTGGCGTTTCCACTGGGGCGTCAGCTGCGCAGTCCTTCCGATGTCCTGGGTCACGAACTCGCCTCGCTGTTGCTTGCGCCTTCCGAGGCCCGTGACCGCCTGACGGCGGGTATCTATATCACTGATGATCCAACTGATGCCGTCGGGCGCGTGGAATATGCGCTGCGGCAGGTGATCGATGCCGAGCCGGTCGAGCAAAAACTGCGCGCCGCCGGGATCAAGCGGCCCAGTTACGGTTATGAGGACATGTGGCTTGATACGGCAGTTGCTAGAGGGATCATTACGGACCATGAAGCCTTACTCTATCGACGCGCTCAGGAAGCAGCGCTGCAGGCAATCAGGGTCGATGATTTCCCGGCACACCTGGAGACTCCCGCATCGACCCGCGTCGCGGAGCAGGCGCGCGAGCGCGCAGTGCGCTAGGTATTACTATGGAGGCGACAATGAAAGACTATACGCGCCAGATCCGCCATGCCGCCGTCCTGGGTGCAGGCGTCATGGGCGCGCAGATCGCCGCGCATCTGGCCAATGCGGGCCTGCCGGTACGCTTATATGATCTGGCAGCTCCGGGCGAGGACAAGAACGCGATTATCAATAGGGCACTCCAAGGTTTGAGCAAAATCAAGCCTAATCCGCTCGCGAGCGCTTCAACGCTCGCCGCTATCCAACTGGCCAACTACGATCAACATCTACCGCTGCTCAAGGAATGTGATCTCGTGATCGAGGCGGTTACCGAACGCTTGGATATCAAGCACGACGTTTACCGAAAGATCGCACCGTATCTGGCGGAGAAGGCGCTACTTACTACTAATACCTCGGGCATCAGTATCGGTGCGCTGGCAGAAGCACTACCAGAGGCATTGCGCAGCCGCTTCTGCGGAACTCACTTTTTCAATCCGCCACGCTACATGCATCTGCTGGAGCTGATCGCGCACGCCGACATCGATCCGCAGGTGCTTGAGATACTAGAGGGTTTTCTCACCACCACGCTGGGCAAGGGCGTCGTGCACGCCAACGACACCCCCGGCTTTATCGCCAACCGGGCCGGCGTATTTTTCATGCTAGCGGTGATCCATCATGCCGAACGCCTGGAACTGCCGCTTGATCTCGTCGATAGACTGACCGGCGTGGGCATTGGTCGCCCGAAAAGCGCCACCTTCCGCACCGCGGATGTCGTGGGCTTGGATACCTTCGCGCACGTGGTCCGGTATTTGGCGGCTGTCTTGCCGAACGATCCCTGGGCTTCATGTCATCGCGTACCGTCCTGGATAACCGCCTTGATCGGCCGCGGTGCGCTGGGTCAGAAGGCAGGCGCAGGCATTTACAAGAGGATCGGCGGTGAGATCCACGTACTCGACCCGAATACCATGGGTTATCGCCGGGTGCGATCGGCGCTCGATCCGCGGCTCCGGGCAATCCTCGAGGAGCCAGAGGCTAGCCGCAAATTGCGTCTGCTTCGTGAATTAAAACATCCGCAGGCCGAATTTCTGCTTGCCATGCACTGCGACCTTTTTCATTTCTGTGCAGTCAATCTTGCACAAACCGCGCCCACAGCGCGCGACATTGACGTCGCCATGCGTTGGGGGTATGGCTGGAAGTTGGGCCCATTCGAGATGTGGCAGGCGGCGGGATGGCAGGACGTGGTTCGCCTGATCCAGGAAGGCATCGCCACCGGCCGCAGCATGAGTGCCGTGCCGTTGCCCGAGTGGGCAACTGAACTGCAGCGGACGGGCGTGCACGACGCGCGAGGCTCCTGGTCGGCGGCTGAAGGTTGCATGACGGCAACTGGGAACCATCCGGTGTATCGCCGGCAACCGTTTCGTCAGCAGGTGCTGGGCGAACTGGAGCCAGCCTGGCGCACCGTTTACGAGACGGACGCAGTACGGCTATGGCATACGGGCGATGAGATCGCGGTGCTGGGTTTCAAAACCAAATCGCACACCATCAACGCAGCGGTGCTGGATGGGGTTGAGGCTGTACTCAAGATCGCAGAAAGCGATTTCAATGCCCTGGTGTTATGGCAGGCCGAACCACCCTTCTGCGCCGGAGCCGACCTACGCGAGCTTGCACAGGCGAGCGATCGAGGCGCATTCGATGAGATCGAGCCACTGGTGCAAAGATTTCAGCAGACGAGCCTTGCACTGCGCCACGCGGTGGTGCCAACGGTCGCCGCTATCCAAGGGCTCACTTTAGGTGGCGGCTTTGAGTTCGTGCTGCACTGCGACCGCGTGGTCGCAGCGCTGGAGAGCTATTTAGGCCTGGTGGAGATCGGTGTTGGCTTGATTCCCGCAGGCGGCGGCTGCAAGGAACTGGCGATGCGGGCGGCTGATGAATCGAAAGGCGGTCATCTGCTGCCGTTTCTCGCGCAATACTTCGAACGCGCGGCAAAAGCGCTGGTATCGGAAAGCGCACAACAGGCCCGCGAATGGGGTTATCTGCGACCGGCGGACAAGATCGTGCTCAATCCCTATGAAATACTGCACATTGCGAAATGCGAGGCAGTGGCGCTATACGAATCTGCTTATCGACCGCCACTTCCGCGACAGGACATCCCAGTGGCGGGTGCGCCTGGAATTGCTACCTTGCAGGCGCAGCTAATCAACCTGCTGGATGGCGGCTTCATATCCGCACACGACTATGAGATTGCCTGGCGTCTGGCTTACGTCTTGTGCGGAGGCGAAGTCGATCCCACTACACGAGTCAGCGAGGCGTGGCTGCTGAGGCTCGAACGCAGGGCCTTTATGGAGTTGCTGCGCATGGAAAAGACCCAGCAGCGGATTGCGCATATGCTGGAGGTCGGCAAGCCGCTGCGGAATTAGATCCAGCTACAGAAGAACGCAAAGCACATGAACAGTTTTTGGGCTAGATTAATGAGCAAAGTAATATCGTCATTCCGGCGCAGGCCGGAATCCAATTAGATGTATTTTCCGCGTTCTCAGCGCGCTCAGCGGTGAACAGGCATGAATAAGCAAGTCCAAGACGCCTATGTGGTCGGTGCGCTGCGCACACCAGTGGGCAAGGCGCCGCGTGGCATGTTCAAAACGACGCGGCCCGACGATCTGCTTGCGCACGCAATCCGCGGACTGCTCACGCAGTTTCCGCAGCTCGATCCACGCATGATAGGTGATGTGATCGTAGGCTGCGCCATACCGGAGGCCGAGCAGGGTATGAACGTCGCCCGCATCGCGCTTTTACTGGCAGGTCTGCCCGAGTCAGTATCGGGTATGACCGTCAACCGCTTTTGCGCCTCAGGTCTACAGGCAGTCAGCATGGCCGCCGATCGGATACGCTTGGGCGAGGCAGATCTCATGCTGGCCGCCGGCACCGAGAGCATGAGTCTGGTGCCCATGATGGGCAACAAGGTGGCGTTCAATCCTAGGATTTTCACGGACAACGAGCATATTGGCATTGCCTATGGGATGGGCGCCACCGCAGAGAAGGTTGCCGCACGGTGGAAGGTTGGCCGCGAGGCGCAGGACGAGTTCGCATTCGAAAGCCACCGCCGCGCGCTCGCTGCCATTGAACGTGGCGAATTTAAAGACGAGATCCTACCGTACGAGATTACCTCCTATGTGCCGGATCCGCATGGCAGTCAGATCCAGGTAAGGCGTCGCGTGGTCGCTATAGACGAAGGGCCGCGCGCCGACAACACGCGAGAGGCGCTGGCTGCGTTGCGGCCGGTGTTTGCGGCGCGGGGCTCGGTTACCGCCGGTAATAGCTCGCAGATCAGCGATGGCGCGGCTGCGGTCTTGCTGGCAAGCGAGCGGGGCTTGAGGCTGCTCGAGGCAGTGCCCATGGCCCGATTTTTGGGATACGCCGTCGTCGGCGTAGCGCCAGAAATCATGGGCATAGGGCCGATAAAGGCAATTCTTAAGGTACTGAAGCTGATCGGCATGAAACAGGATGATCTGGATTGGATCGAGCTGAACGAAGCCTTCGCGGCGCAGAGTCTAGTGGTCATCAGCGAGTTGGGTTTGGATCGTGCCAGGATCAATCCGCTGGGCGGGGCCATCGCACTGGGGCATCCTCTGGGAGCAACGGGCGCGATCCGCACCGCAACCTTGACGCACGCACTCAAGCGCCATCGGTTAAAATACGGAATGGTGACGATGTGCGTAGGCACCGGCATGGGTGCGGCAGGTGTGTTCGAGGCCGTCACATAAACCACTGAGACACAGGATCCCGGAGCGCGGTAGAGGATGGATAGAGCGTAGCGACAATTCGTTTGGTTCAATGCGTTGAAGCATTGAACGGGGCGCGCAGGATAGCGCGGCCCTGGGTTCTTGGCTAGGCATGGAGAGCCGAGCCTTAGAACGATTTTGAACGGCTGAAAGCGGGCCCGAAGGACGCAAGCCAGAGATGGCATGTGTAAACCCATCGGATCGGACCATCAGATGACGGGTTTCGCCGCGACGCGGCTCTACCCACACTTCGGACTGAGACAATAGGCATGGAAAAGGTCTGGCTCAAATCTTATCCCGAAGGTGTCTCGGCGGAGATCGACCTGCACGCTTTTTCATCGCTCGCCGATCTGCTCGAGGACAGTTGTCAGCGCTTTCGGAATCAACTCGCCTACACCCACATGGGCGCCACATTGCGCTATGCCGATGTCAATGGGTTGAGCTTAGCGTTCGCAGCTTACCTGCAGCAGGCGCTTGAGCTCCAAAAAGGCGAGCGCGTGGCGATCATGCTACCGAATCTTTTGCAGCATCCGGTGGCGACGCTAGGAATCCTGCGTGCCGGCCTAGTTGTGGTGAATGTCAATCCCCTCTACACCCCATGCGAAGTCAAGCATCAACTGGCCGACTCCGGTGCGGCGGCAATAGTCATTCTGGAAAATTTCGCGCATGTTCTAGCCAACGTCTTAGCCGACACAAGGATCAGGCATGTCCTTATCACGCGCATAGGCGACCTGTTGCCATTCCCTAAATCGGTGTTGGTCAATTCCGTCGTGAAGCACGTCAGGCGTCTGGTGCCGGTTTACGCTATCCGCGGCGCCGTCGACTTTTCACAGGCGCTAAAGACCGGCGCGGGTCTTAGGCTGCAAGCGCCAGCGCTGACGCACGATGACGTTGCATTCCTCCAATACACAGGCGGCACCACCGGTGTTGCCAAGGGGGCGATATTGAGTCACGGCAACATGCTCGCCAACACGCTGCAGATCGCAGACTGGTTTGGCGATATGCTCACGGAAGGTGAGGAAAGCGCCATTACCGCGTTGCCGCTTTATCATATCTTCGCGCTCACCGCGAACTGTCTGCTGTTCATAAAGATTGGGGGTCACAACCATCTGATCACTAATCCGCGCGACCTGCGCGGGTTGGTCAAGTATCTCGCCAAGCACCGCTTCAGCTTTATCACAGGCGTCAACACGCTGTACAATGCATTGATAAATACGCCGGGTTTTGACCACATTGATTTTTCTAAGCTGAAGCTCGCGATCGGTGGCGGCATGGCGGTGCAATCCGCGGTGGCCGAGCGCTGGCATCGCCTCACCGGCACGGTACTGCTCGAGGGGTACGGCCTCACCGAAACTGCGCCCGTAGTGTGCATCAATCCGATAGACCTCAAGCAATTTAGCGGCTGTGTCGGTTTGCCCATCGCCTCAACCGAGGTTGCGATCTGCGACGATGCAGGCAACGAGCTACCCTATGGCGCGGCCGGCGAACTGTGCGTGCGGGGACCACAAGTGATGAAGGGCTATTGGAATCAGCCAGAAGAGACGCGCAAGGTGCTGAGCGCGGACGGGTGGTTTCGCACTGGCGACATCGCAACTGTGGACGAACGGGGCTTCGTACGCATCGTCGATCGCAAGAAGGACATGATTCTGGTCTCTGGCTTTAACGTCTATCCAAACGAGATCGAGGCGGTTGTAGCCTCGCATCCAAGCGTGCTGGAGGTGGGCGCGATCGGCATACCGGATGGTGCTTGCGGTGAGGCGATCAAGATCTGCGTCGTGCGGAAAGATCCGGGACTCACCGCCGAGGCGTTGCGGGCGCATTGTAGACAACAGTTAGCGGCCTACAAGGTGCCGAAATACGTGGAATTCTGTGATGAACTACCCAAGACCACCGTGGGCAAGATCTTGCGGCGTGCGCTGCGCGAGCAGACGATCTCGCCGCTTGCCGCGGCCACAACACAAGCATTGACCGCGACAGAACCATGACTGACGGCCGCGATCCGTACCTCGTTTGCTGCATTACCATGCTTTTAAAAGCACGGCCAGTGTCGCATCACTGCAGTCCTCGATGAACGAAAATCTGGCCCACTAGTCGGACGTAAATATGATTGAAGGACACGACCATGATGATCTCAATGAAATCTATCTGCAGGTTTGCAGGCGGGGTCGCACTAACCGCGGGCTTGATGCTGTCAATGACGGCGAGCGCGCTTTAAGTGTACAAGTGGAAAGACGACCAAGGCGTGATGCCGTACAGCCGATCGCTGCCGCGTGCTTGGGTCGATATAGCCTCGTGAAGACGCTAGAGCTTAAGAGTGATTACGAAACCCCGTCACCAAAGAGAATTACTATTCAATTCCCAACTAGGTCAAGCGGCTTGAGCAAAGCCGCTTAAAGCAAGAACGGCACGCGCGCGGCAAGAGGCTCGACAGGCGCGGTACGAGCAGCAGACTCAACGTATCCTCATGATGCCGCGTCATACCGGTGGGTATTCAGGCGGGTATGGCGCCATACATCCCTACATGCCCTATTGCAATACTTGGCCTTTCTTCCTGCGCTATTGTTTCACGGGATTGTTTCCGTTTCCCCAAACCACTTTATGAGGCTGCTGCCGCGTGGAAACTTCGTGCCTGACGTGAAACAACGGCCGCCCTACGTTAATCCTGCCGCCCATGCCTGGGCGATCGGCGGCACGCCGCTACGGGTACGGTAGGCCGAGTGAATGATCTAATTAAG
>DATACK010000080.1:0-1819 GCA_036259115.1 Gammaproteobacteria bacterium
CCTGTACCGCATTAACCATTTCGGTCTGCGCCTGCTCATGGAGCTTCATCTTCTCTTCCTGACCATCAACGTGCTCTAGACGCTTGATATACTTCGCGCTGATCGTTTGCACCTTCTCACTGGCCGCGGTAAAGGACGTGAGTTGTTTCCTGGAGAAGTGTTGGTGTTCTGTGGATTGACCTTCATATTGCGGTGGTGGCTGGGCAGGCTGTTGCGCCTGTGCTTGGGATACCAGACCAAATGTCAGCATGCTTGCGAATACCGCGGGAAATGTGAACGTCAAACGGTTGAGCCTCATAACGCGTCTCCTTCTGTCATCTCTCATAGGGGCTTCGGGGTTCGAGGCCCTCTCATGGCAATGGGCCGTAGCGGATCGTTATGAGTGCAAAACAGGCCGAGCGACCCTAAAGTTCCATATAGTGAGAATAATCTTTAGAAGTCCGACCGGAACTAAAACGGGTCATGGGCTGTTTATGGTGTCATATCGGCACCTACGACAGGTGACATGGGAACGCAGACAGCAGATGCTCACGGCGGTCATTCACGGGGCGAGATGTGATACTAGTGAGGCACACGGACGAATTTAATTGGCTGATCACGCGCGAGATCCCACGCTTGCGGCGTTATGCGCGGGCGCTGGTGCATGATGTGGACGCGGGCGATGATCTTGTGCAGGATTGTCTTGAGCGAGCCCTCAGAAAACGCCATCTTCGCCCCCGGCAAGCTGGGCTGCGCGCATGGCTGATGCGCATGCTGTACAACATCTATCTGAACGGCAACCCACGCCGGCGCCGCGAACGCAAATCGATCTCTGTGGAAGACGGCGAGCGGCCGCTAGAGGGCCATGAGCGTCCTGAGCTGCACATGGAGTGTCAGGATATGGCCGCCGCACTGGAGCGCTTGCCGGCGGATCAGCGTGCGGCCATTGTTCTCATCGCTTTGGAGGGCTTACCGTACGACGAAGCAGCCTGGGTACTGGGAGTCCCAATCGGTACCTTGCGCTCACGGCTGTGGCGCGGTCGCGAGACACTTCGCGCTTTGCACGAAGGCCATCAGCACGGTGGCCGGTTGAGGAGGGTCAAATGAGTGGGGGCGATCGGCTCATTGGAGAGCTTGACCTTTTGGCGTACGCCGATGGCCTATTGGATGCAGATCCGCAGCGCAAAGCCGAGGTGGAAACCTACCTTCACGAACATCCCGCCGAGGCGGTACGAATACGCGCCTACATGGATCAGAATGCTCAGATCCGCGCGCACTTTGGGCCAGTTCTTGACGAGCCGATCCCGCCGCGCCTTACGCGCGTGCTGGAGCCGCGCCCCGTTGTCCCAGGTGGCCGACGATTCGCTCGCTTTGGGATGGCCGCAAGCCTGGTGCTGGCTGTAGGCGGTCTTGGCTGGTGGCTCGGCGCGACCTTGCACCGCTCCCCGGCGCAAGTGGAGGGTTTCTTACACCAAGTGGTCTCTGGTTATAGGCTTGGTGAGGAGAGCGACTATCCCGGCTCGGCGCGCGTCAAGACCGGGGCACTTGATTGGTTCTCTGATAGGATTGAATTGGGGCTGCGGCCTCCTGATCTTTCAAAACAAGGCTATACTCTGGTGGATCGGCGCTTGGTCATAGAGGGCGGCCGCCGCGCTGTGCAGTTGATCTATAAAGACCGCGCAGCGCGCCGGATCAGTCTCTTTTTAAGATTACGCTGGAAGGAGGACAAGACGCCGGAAGTGCGTGTTGTGGAGAATGGCGGGGTGAGGGTCGCCTACTGGCTTGACGGGCCCCTGATCTACGGGCTAGTAGGCCATCTCAAGCGTGATCAGCTCATGGC
>DATACK010000081.1:0-7918 GCA_036259115.1 Gammaproteobacteria bacterium
GGTTAGTTTATTATGGCAACGATGCAGGTCGAGATCGTCAGTGCGGAAGAAGAAATCTTCTCCGGCGAAGCTGAAATGGTAGTCGCTCCGGCGGAGAAGATTTCTTCTTCCGCACTGACGATATCGACCCGCATCGTTGCCATAATAAACTAACCTGCTTTAAGCCACCGCGGTGCTTGATCCTGACCCAACCCTTCTTTTGCTTCACTCTCCTGTTTTGCTCGAAAGCCCAGGGCATCCGTCCTTGGACGGCCCGCTCGGCGGGATAACAGTTCAATGAACCTTTATCTAAATCCACCTCACCTACGATTCAACGCTCATGGGCGCGAAGCAGTGCTTTGTATATTGCATGCTCGCCGTTAGAGTCAAATATCAACCTGAACGGTGTTGTTTAAACCAGATCCTCGATAACAAACCGTTCATACCGCCGCATGGATATGGGGTTCAGCGGCCTCAGCAATCTGAGAACCCGCTCCGCCTCATGTTCCGTAGGACAATAGACTGCTAGAAACCCGCAGCCCTGCTTCGCCCAAGTCAGATCGTCCTCCCAAAAAGACGCGTCTGAACCAAAGTGTCTGGTAATCCTTTGCTCGACCCGCCTGAGAAAGGGCGCATTTTTTATACCCTTCTCGATATCGGAGACTATGTAATCGCTCGGCACTGCGTCGACCTCCTCGTCGGAATAACCCGCCGAGAGCATGATCTTTTCGGCTCGTTGCGCAGTCTCATACGAATCGAACACAGCCATGATGTAATTTGTAGGATAAAAGACGCCGAAACGGGTGTCGTGTCCTTTGAACAGCGCGCGGCCCTTAAAGTGATGCTCTTGCTCGCTCATGGGAGACGCCTCCGCTTAGGATCAGTAAACCTTATATATTAGGCCTTTTCGCCAGCTTCTGCTCTTTCTTTCTTCTGTTTATCCGCCCTATCCTCTTTAGGTTTAGACTTACTGCCCAGAGATCTGCCCTTCTCCACCGCCTCGTCGATGTTACCAACCATATAGAACGCTTGCTCGGGC
Source organism: Gammaproteobacteria bacterium (assembly GCA_036259115.1). Classification (GTDB taxonomy): domain Bacteria; phylum Pseudomonadota; class Gammaproteobacteria; order JACCYU01; family JACCYU01; genus JAPSGG01. Next base: position 1,019 of record DATACK010000081.1, read on the forward strand.
AGGTCGTCGTGGTCACCCTCGACAATGGCTTTAAAGCCGGCAATAGTCTCTTTGAGCGGCACGAACTTGCCCGGAGTGCCAGTGAAAGTCTCGGCGACGAAGAACGGCTGTGACAGAAATCTCTGTATCTTGCGGGCGCGGGCGACAATGAGTTTATCCTCCTCGGACAACTCATCCATGCCTAGAATGGCGATAATATCGCGTAGCTCTTTGTAACGCTGCAATGTATTCTGCACCGCGCGCGCGGTGCCGTAGTGCTCTTGACCGATGACGTTCGGATCCAGTTGGCGGCTGGTGGAATCGAGCGGATCTACCGCCGGATAAATGCCAAGTTCCGCGATCTGGCGCGATAGCACCACGGTTGAATCCAAATGCGCAAACGTCGTCGCGGGCGAAGGATCGGTCAAATCGTCCGCCGGTACGTATACCGCCTGTACGGAAGTAATCGAGCCCTTCTTAGTAGAGGTGATGCGCTCCTGTAGAATGCCCATCTCCGAGGCCAGAGTGGGTTGATAGCCCACCGCCGACGGCATGCGGCCTAACAGCGCCGAGACCTCCACGCCCGCTAGGGTATAACGATAAATGTTATCGATGAACATCAGTACATCACGGCCCTGATCTCGGAAGTACTCTGCAATGGTGAGCCCAGTCAGCCCCACGCGCAGGCGGTTGCCGGGCGGCTCATTCATCTGACCGAACACCAACGCCACCTTATCTAGCACGTTGGAGTCCTTCATCTCATGGTAGAAGTCGTTGCCTTCGCGGGTGCGCTCGCCCACGCCGGCGAACACGGAATAACCCGCATGCTCAATAGCGATATTGCGAATCAACTCGAGCATGTTGACGGTCTTGCCGACCCCAGCACCGCCAAACAGACCGATCTTGCCGCCCTTGGCGAACGGGCATAATAGGTCAATAACCTTGATGCCGGTCTCGAGCAACTCTTGGCTCCCAGCCTGATCCTCAAAGCCTGGCGCCTCACGATGGATGGGCCAGCTCTCATCACTGCCGATCTCTCCGGCATCATCAATCGGCCGGCCTAGCACGTCCATGATCCGGCCGAGCGTTTTCTCTCCGACTGGCACTGAAATTGGCTTACCTGTATCCCTTACCTTGAGCCCGCGCTTTAAGCCGTCGGTACTGCCCATTGCGATGGTACGCACGACGCCATCACCGAGCTGCTGCTGCACCTCAAGGGTTAACCCGGTTTCTTCGACGATCAGGGCGTCGAATACATTGGGCACCTCATCGCGGGGATATTCGACGTCGACGACCGCACCGATAATTTCAACGATGCTGCCAATCGCCTTGCTGGCAGCCGTGTCGGAATCTTTTCCGGAACCTCGATCAGGAGTCATGGTTTAACCTCTATGCTGTTTAAAATAACTCGCGGCGTTTGCGCACGAGCTGCTTATACTGCCGCGGCGCCCGCCACGATCTCGGATAGTTCCTGGGTGATTGCGGCCTGGCGCGCTTTGTTATAGGCAAGCTGCAATTCTTCGATCAGCTGTGCAGCATTGTCGGAGGCGCTCTTCATCGCCACCATGCGCGCCGCCATTTCGCAGGCGACATTTTCCACGACGCCCTGATAGACCACGGATTCAACATAACGCGTCAGCACGTCGTTTAAGACCTCTGTTGAGTCGGGCTCGTAAAGATAGTCCCAATAATGCTTGAGCTCCTCGTCTTCGGTCGGCTCTAATGGCACCAGCATGATGATGCGCGGCCGCTGCGACATGGTATTTACAAACTCATTTGAGATTAAAAAGATGCGGTCGAGCTTCTCTTCATAGTAGGCATCCAGCATAACCTTGATCGTACCGATTAGATCGGTCAGCCGGGGCCTGTCACCAAGTCCCTTGGTAGAAGCCAGGATATTAGCACCCAGGCGCTTGAAAAAGGCTTCAGCCTTGGCGCCGATGAGACAAAGATCGATCTCCGCACCTTGGCTCTGCCATTCGCGCAGCGCGGCGAGGGTCGCCCTGAACAGATTGACGTTGAGTCCGCCGGCTAGACCTCGATCGCTGGATACGATAAAGAACCCGACGCGCTTGGCTTCACGCTCGACGAGAAAAGGATGCTCGTATTCGGGATGCGCATTGGCTAGATGGCCTATGACGGCGCGCATCTTGCGCGCGTAGGGACGAGTGGCGTCCATGCGGCTCAGCGCCTTGCGCATCTTGCTTGCGGCGACCATCTCCATTGCTTTGGTGATCTTCTGAGTATTTTGAATACTCCGGATCTTGCTGCGGATTTCTCTTTCGCCGGCCATGCCTCAAACCTCTACGGGGGCAAGTCTCAGTCGTGATTATCGCGTTTGCTCGTACCTACCAGAATTACCACGACTGAGTGCTTTTGAAGTCATCCAATACCTTCCTAATGCTTTGCGCGATCTCGTCGTTGTAGTCGCCCGACTCGTTGATCCTGTCTAACAATTCCTTTTGTTCAGAGCGTAGATAGCTCTGCAGCGAGGCCTCGAAATCGACTACTTTGTCAACCGGCACGTCATCCAAATAACCCTCGTTGCCAGCGAACAGCGAGATCGCCATCTCCGCGACACTTAAGGGCGAGTATTGCTTCTGCTTCATCAGCTCGGTGACTCGCTGACCGCGCTCCAACTGCTTGCGTGTCTGTTCGTCTAGATCGGACGCAAACTGTGAGAAGGCCGCCAGCTCACGATACTGCGCCAGCGCCAGCCGGATGCCGCCGCCGATCTTCTTGATGATCTTGGTCTGCGCCGCACCACCCACGCGCGACACCGACAGACCGGCGTTGATAGCCGGACGGATACCGGAGTTGAACAGATCGGTATCGAGAAATATCTGCCCGTCTGTGATAGAGATGACGTTGGTCGGCACGAATGCCGATACGTCGCCGGCTTGGGTCTCGATGAGCGGCAGCGCGGTCAATGAGCCTGTCTTGCCTTTGACTTTGCCTTTGGTAATGCGCTCGATGTACTCCGCGTTCACACGCGAAGCACGCTCCAACAGTCGCGAATGCAGGTAGAATACATCGCCCGGATAGGCCTCGCGGCCTGGTGGGCGGCGCAATAACAGGCTTATCTGGCGATAAGCCCAGGCCTGCTTGGTGAGATCATCGTAGACGATTAGCGCGTCTTGACCACGGTCGCGGAAATATTCACCCATCGCGCAGCCCGAATAAGGCGCGATATACTGCATGGGCGCGGGGTCGGCAGCACCGGCAGCCACCACGATAGTGTGATCCATCGCGTCATGCTCTTCGAGCTTACTTACCACGTTGGCAATGGACGAGACCTTCTGTCCGATCGCGACATAGATACAAATCAGGTCCTTGCCTTTCTGATTGATAATAGTGTCAATCGCAACTGCGCTCTTGCCGGTCTGCCGGTCGCCGATGATCAGCTCGCGCTGACCGCGCCCGATTGGCGTCATAGCGTCAATAGATTTGAGACCGGTCTGCACCGGCTGGCTCACGGATTGTCGTTCGATGACGCCGGGCGCGATTTTTTCGATCGCCGAGGTGCGGTCGGATTCGACCGCGCCCTTGCCATCAAGGGGATTCCCGAGCGCATCGACCACCCGGCCGATCAGACCCTCGCCTACCGGCACCTCCAGAATGCGGCTGGTGGTCTTGACGGTGTCGCCCTCGGAGATGTGGCGGTAATCGCCCAGCACCACGGCGCCCACTGAGTCGCGTTCGAGATTAAGCGCAAGACCATAGGTGTCGCCGGGAAACTCAAGCATCTCGCCCGCCAGCGCATCGGCCAGGCCGTGGATACGTACAATGCCGTCAGTCACACCCACGACAGTCCCCTCGGTGCGGGCCTCGGCCACGACTTGGAAATTCTTGATGCGCTTTTTGATAAGATCACTGATCTCGGTGGGATTTAGTTGCATTGATGTCGCCATGATTCCTCCAATAGGCCCAATACCTTAATGGCTCAGGGCCGTAGAAAGCTGATTGAGCCTGCCCCGGATCGAACCGTCGATGACCAGATCTCCCGCGCGGATGATAGCGCCCCCAAGTAGGCTTGCGTCCGTGCGGGCCGTGACATTAACCTCGCGGCCCAGACGCGCCTTCAAGGCTTGAGTGATAGCCTCCATCTGGGCTTGGCTGATTTCCTTCGCGGAGACCACTTCAGCATCGATCTTGCCTTCTGCCTCGCGGCGCATGAACTCAAACAGCGCGGTGATTTCCGGCAACAACGTCAGGCGCCGGTTTTCCGCCAATAGCTTGATAAAATTCCGCCCCTGTTCATCGATTCGCTCCTGGCATATCGAAATAAATAATTCCGCGGCCTGTGCCTCGGAAAGGCGCGGACTATCGAGCACCGCGCGCAGGGTACCATCATGCGCTACGGCCGCCATGAAAGCCAACATCTGAGACCAATGATCAAATTGCTGCTGCTCTTTAGCGAGCTCAAACGCAGCACTGGCATACGGCCGGGCTAAAGTAGTTAATTCCGACATTTCGGCCTTAGATCTGAGTCGCGAGATCGTCTAAAGCGGCACTATGCGCCTTGGCATCGATCTCTTTTTTCAGCACCTGTTCTGCGCCCGCGATGGCGATCGTGGCCACCTGCTTGCGCAAGTTTTCCTTAGCGCGATTGATCTCCTGGTCGATATCGGATTGCGCAGCGGCCTTGATGCGCTCACCTTCCTCGCGCGCCTCTGATTTGGCCTCTTCGATCATCTCAGCCGCGCGCCTTTGCGCCTGATGGATAATATCCGAGGCCTGCTGCTTGGCTTCATCCAGCCGCTTTTTGACTTGTTGATCCGCCTCTTCCCTTTCTCGTTGGCCACGCTCGGCTGCGGCTAGGCCATCAGCGATACGCCTCTTACGCTCTTCCATCATGTTGAGCATGGGCTCCCACAGGAATGCCTTGACAAACCAAACCAGTACCGCAAAGGCGATAATCTGACCGATGAGTGTCGCTGTTACATTCACCGCTTAAACTCCGAGGTTCATAAACTCAATACAGGTTGGCCCCGACGTAGGTCGACGTATCAACCCCCGCCAGCCGCCTGGGCAGCGCCAAGGAAGGGATTGGCAAAAGTAAACCACATGGCAATTCCCAGCACGATCTTCGGGAACGCTTCCATCAGACCGCCAGTAAAGAGCATTTGTCCGGTTAATTGAGGCCGCATTTCAGGCTGACGGGCAATACCCTCAATGAACTTCGAACAGATCAACCCCCAGCCGAGTGCCGACCCCACACCCGCAGCGGCGAGCATGATACCAACCCCCATTGCGGTATAGGCGTAGATCATGGCAATGTTAGCAGCATCCATGGTTTCTCCTTTTATAGTGTTAGAAGACTAATGTTATAGTGTCAGACGACTTATGTGGATTAAAAAAATTAATGCGCTTCTTCGGAGGCGATGGCCAAATAGACGATGGTCAAGAGGCCGAAGATGAAGGCCTGCACGGTGATGATCAGGAGATGGTAGATGGCCCACGCGAGATCGAGAAAAATCTGCGCTGGTAAGATAACCCAGCTAAACGACAACAGCGCGATCAGCACGAACAACAGCTCGCCGGCAAACAAGTTGCCGAACAAGCGCAGCGCGAGCGACAAGGGCTTAGCCAGCTCCTCGACGCTTGACATAATGATGTTAATCGGCGCGAAATACTTGCCGAACGGGTGTGTAAGAAACTGCTTTGCGTAGCCGGCTGCGCCCTTGATCTTGATGTTGTAGTAAATAATGAGCGCAAATACCGACAGTGCTAAGGCGAATGTGGTGTCAAGGTTGGCAGTCGGCACCACGCGCAAATACACATGGTGAGGATCAGCGCCGAAGAACGTGCTGCCGATCCAGCGGGCGATAGCAGGCAATAGATCCACAGGAATCAGATCCATGAAATTGAGCAAGAACACCCAAATAAATATGGTGAGACCGAGCGGGCCGACGATGGGATTGCTTCTGGGAAAGATGTCTCTGATCTGCTGATTGGTGAACTCGACGATCACCTCTATGGCATTCTGAATACCGCCGGGTTTTTCCAAGCTGAGATTTTTGCCGATCCACCAGGCAACCCATCCAAACAGCGCAGCCAGCAGAACAGAGAATAAAAAGGTGTCGACAAAAAAGACCGAGAAATCAAATAGTCCGGATGGCTGGTGTGTCTGTGGATCGCAGCCTAAACACCAGTTTGTCAGGTGATGATGTATGTACTGGACCGGATTATCGCTTGGTTGGGCAGCTTCGCTCAATGCACTCTACCTTCTTTTGTATATACTCATAACCAGCGCTGTTGATTAGCGCCTACTTAAAGGCATCTTTACCCGCCACTAAGAAGGCCAACTGCGCGATACCAAAAGTCAGCAACAACGGGATGGGATCGAGCTTTATGCCTCCTAAGCCTATCCCCAAACAGACGAGCACAAATATGAACCGCTGCAAGGCCCCGAAATAAAGTGAATAGATGCTGTATCTGATGTTGCGCTTCGCCAGTTCGCCGGCAGTGGCGATCCGTCGCAATAACAGCCAAGTATTCGCCGCCGCCACCACACCGCCATATAAAGCGGACAGCGCCGCGTGTTGATCCTGATAAAGCCACGCTAAACCTACACAAACGGCGGTCAATGCGGCCTGCACCACTAAAACGCCGTTATACATGAAAGCGGTAGGTAAGACGAACTGATTGCCCCTGACGGCGCGGCGCAGCTCGCGCGTGCACGCGGAAAATGAAACTAACATGCTTGACAAAGCTGCGCAAGCGCCCGAACGCATGCAGCGCCTGTGTTGAATCCGCGTGGGTAGAGCCTTATCTCGGATGCCAGGATAGATAAGATACTATTTGACATGCGCGATAATTCCATCCAGTTCATCGAGGCTGTTATAGTGAATTATCATTCTACCCCTGCCCTTACTGTCATGATGAATTTTCACTCGTGCCCCTAAGGTATCACCCAAT
>DATACK010000082.1:0-17799 GCA_036259115.1 Gammaproteobacteria bacterium
GGAAGTTGTTGAAGTGGAGCTGTCGCCCCGGTTCGAGAATGAAATACGGGTTTGTACCCGCGGTCTTGAAGTCGCATTCACTGATTGGAAATTCTTTAGTGAACTTGTCCTCATCTTAGCCTGAACCCGCCAGCGGCATCAGAGCCAAAGCGAATGCGCCCACAATAGTAGCTCTGTGATTCATCGTAAATCCTCCTTTTGCAGAACGCGAAATCACCAGTTTATTACGAGATCAAGACCAACCGATCGGTCCTGAATCAATCTGCCGTGGAGCCATCTGCCACAGTACGTGTCTTCTTGATTGTCGCGATGGCAGGCGCAGCGGCTGCCGGGGCGCTAGCGTGAGCACATAGGCCTCGCCCCGCCAGCACCAACTTATTGCGTTTCATAGGGTCTCCGATTGTGCCGGGAAATACTCGACCAACTGTGAGTATAAAAGCTATAGACGACCAATCCATAATCATGCGCTATTTTTTGTAGAATGAACTGAAGCAACAGCTTGGGATTCGAAAACAATGCCGTTCAAGATACGCTGAGCGGTACTGCGGCAGCTCACCCTGATGTGGCGAGGTAATAGCGGGCACGACAGACGGCGGCACTCATCTAAAGTAGAGCAAAGTAGAAATGGCTAGAGGATATAAAATCGGCAGCAGGCCCAGTGGCACGCCTAACGGCAAGGCTCAAGCTATCATCTACCGACTAGACACACTTGGATATGATCCGATAGAAGGCATGACAAGAATCGCCATGGATGAAACTACAGATCTCATCAATTGACACGATTGGCGCTCACGCGGATTAGGCCATTAGCTCTATTGGCGTAACTAAGTTGTTACGTAAGATTTACTGTTACCCGACGCCCAAATGTAGAAGTGCAAGAAAGTCGAACGATTATCGCAAACAAAATCTATTACGAATTCCGCTCTTCTATGCCGCCTTGTCACACTGTTCTGCAAAGTTACTGAGCGGTTCAATGGCCCTTCCGACGCGATGCCTTTGCGTTATTTTTTGAAGCAGGAGAACCTGCTGTTCCTGTAATCTATATCCCCGGAGTATGGCTAATATTTTTCTCTGATTGCCGTCTCAGCATGCTAGCCGGCGACGAACGCATCGAGCTTTTAGACTAAAGTTACAAGCTCTGCCGTTACTTGCGCAACGATAGAGATGCCGTCCTATAAATTGAGGTTCACCTACGGATAGGCCGAGTGTATCAAAAGTCATGGAGGGCATTTTCTCTAGGTAATGTCGGCTGCGATCGCGCTGATCAGATCGATGAAGGGAGTAGGATAGACACCCAACCATATCAGCAGCAGGGTCAGGGCAGCCAGTATAATGCCGCCGGTTAAGGCTGACGAAGCCGCTTGCGGCTCCATATCCGCGGTCTCGGCGGGTGCGCTGTACAGCGCCACGATGATGCGCAGGTAATAATAGAGGCCGATCATGCTCGTGACTACCAGTACGACGACCAGCAACCATAACGCAGCGTCGATCCCGGCGGCGAAGGCGTAAAACTTGGCTAAAAAACCGGCCGTAAGTGGAATGCCTGCCAACGACAGCAACATCGCGGTGAAGGCTCCAGCCAGCCACGGTTGGCGCCAGAACAGACCGCGATAATTCTCTAGATCGTCCGTATCGGTCTCTTGATCGTGTAGCGAACATAGAGTCACGACCGCGAATGCGCCTAAGGTGGTTACGAAATACGCCAGCAAATAAAAAGATACAGCCTCCACCGCCATTGGGCCTGCCGCTAAGAACGCCACCAACAAGTAGCCTAGGTGCGCAATTGATGAATACGCCAGAATGCGCTTGACGTTGTTTTGCAGCAGCGCGAGTAGGTTGCCGGCGATCATCGAGACGAGCGATATCAAGCCAAGCACCGTCAACAGCGGCCCGAAGCTATAGCCGTCAGCCTGCACGAAGTAACGCAGCAAGACGGCAAATACCGCGCCTTTAGATATCGTCGCTAAAAAACCGGTAATCGGTGCCGGCGCGCCTTGATATACATCTGGCGTCCACATATGAAACGGCACTACGGATAACTTGAAGCCCACGCCAGCTACGATCAGCGCTGAACCTGCCATGAGATAGACGTCGCTTAAGTCTTGCGACCGCGCTAGCGTGCGCGCGATGCCGGCGAAATCGAGGTGGCCTTGCTGCGCATATACCAGCGCCATACCGAACAACAGAAATGACGACGACACGCCAGACAAGATCAGATATTTGATGCCGGCCTCCAGCGGCTGCGCATAGCGGCGCGGGTACGCGATCATTGCGAATAAAGAGACGCTTAATAACTCAAGACCGAGGAAGAATGACGCCAAATGCGCGCTCGCGACTAGCACAACTGCGCCTAAGACGGCCATCAGGAGCAGCATGTATAGCTCGTCGTGCTCGCCAGGGCGCTCCACTAGATAGCCGTAGCACAGTGCGGCGACGGCAAAACCGCTCGCAAAGATAAGCGCCATATAAAATATCGCGTAACGGTCTATTATCAAAAGCGGCGTTACCTGGGTAGGCGTCGCCGGCAGTACAATGAACGCAGCCGCGAAAGATAATGCAAATCCCGCAAGCGTTAGCACAAAGGTCAAGCTGTGCTCGCGATGAAATGCAACTGTCAACATAACTACGATGGCTGCGAGGGTGATCACAATTAGGGGCAGCAAGGCAAAGAGTTCGGTGCCAGTCATCTATCATTAGTCCTGGTGGCCATCTGTGGCCCTGGATTTTGCGCAAGTACAGCACCGCGCATTGCCTTAAGCGCCGGTGCCGCGGTATTCAGCGCCCCCTGTGGATAAAGGCCCAGCCATACGGCGAACACGATCATCGCGGCCATTGCTGCCCACTCATGCGCAAAAAGATCGGGCATCTTCACGGTGCCGCGCGGCTCGCCTTGAAAACTGCGCTGCACGAGGATCAGCGCGTACGCGGCGGCCGTAATAATGCCCAATACCGCCAGCACCGCAAGCGTCACATTGACTCTATAAGTCCCAAGCAAGACCAGGAACTCGCCAACGAAGTTTGCAAGCCCAGGTAATCCCAACGAAGCGATGGCGAAGAACAACACCATCGCACCCATGCGCGGCATGCTTGCCCACAGGCCGCCCATTCGGCGCATGTCGCGTGTGTGTAGGCGTTCCTGGATAAGGCCTGCGAGCATGAACAGGGCCGCGGTGCTGATGCCGTGCGCGATCATCTGCATCACGGCGCCCTGCAGCGCCCACACGTTCCATGCGAATACGCCTAGCAGCACGAAGCCCATGTGACTGACGCTAGAGTAGGCAACCAGCCGTTTGAAATCGTGCTGCGCGAAGGCCAGTATTGCACCGTATAGAATTCCGATCACCCCCAAGGTCATTGCAAACGGTGCGAAATTGAAGGCGGCTTCGGGGAACAGTGGTACCACGAAACGCAGCAGCCCATACGCGCCGGTCTTAAGCAGCACACCAGCGAGAATTACACTGCCGGCGGTCGGTGCCTCAGTGTGGGCGTCGGGCAGCCAGGTATGAAAGGGGAAGGCCGGCAGTTTGACCGCAAAGGCGATGAAGAACCCCAGCATGATCCAAAGCGCGGCTGCGGGGCTTAAACCGACGTTGCGTAGATCGAAGTAGTCGAATGTCCAATGGCCACTGTTTTGGTAATTCACGAACGCGAGTGCGAGGATTGCGACCAGCATGAACAGACCGCTGCCTTGCGTAAAGATGAAGAACTTGATTGCAGCATAGATGCGGTGTTCGTGTCCCCAAATGCTGATGATGAAATACATCGGTACCAGCATCACTTCCCAAAACACGAAGAATAAAAACAGGTCCAGCGCCAGGAACACGCCTATCACACCAGCCAAGGTCATCAGCAAATTAAAATAGAAAAAGCCGACCCGCTGCGTGATCTCGATCCATGCGGAGGCCACCGCGATGATGCCAAGCAAGGCGGTCAGGGCGATCAGTAACAGGCTTAGACCGTCCAGCGCGAGATGAAAACTTATACCAAAACGCGGAACCCAAGGGCGCCGAAGCTCAGCCAACCAAACGCCGTGGTCGCCGGTACCCATAGGCACCCACAGGCTCAAAATCAATATCAATTCGATGATAAGCGTGATCAAGGCGATCCAGCGCGGATGTGGCCACCGGGTGCGATGCTCGGCCAGCCACGCCAATAGGGCGCCGACAACGGGAATAATGATTAGCCAGACCAGCATCACAAGAACGCCACTAGCCCTAATCCGATGATCGCGCCGGCGGCCAGTCCCCCGGCATAGAGACGTACGCCGCCGGTTTGAGTGAGACTGAGCACCTGATGAGCCAGCCTCGTTACTGCAGCGGTGGCGCTATAGATCACATCGACCACGTCGCCACGATTGACTCGTGCCAGCCACAAAAACGGCTGCACCGCTGCCTTGTCGTAGACGTAATTGAATCCCCAGCCGCTGTATGCAAGGCGTTCAATGGCCTGTACCGTGTGGTCGTGCCTCAGGCGGCTAGCCACCTCCCACTTGCGCAGAAATACTGCATAAGCGAGGTAGATGCCAAGCAGCGCAACTACCGCTGCGATCAGCCTCAATACCAACGTGACGCCGCCTTCGTGCGCGGCTTCGTTCTGCGGCAAGGCTGTATATAGGAATTCCGGCAGCGCGATGAAGCCGCCGATCACTGACAATACCGACAGTACGATGAGCGGAATGCGGACGGAATTACCGGGGATCAGTTCGATGTCGGTCTTCTGCTCGCCGAAGAAGGCGATGAAGACCAACCGGAATATATATACGGCAGTGATGAACGCCGTCACCAGTCCGATCAGCCAGAACAAGGGTCCAATAGGCTTTGAGTTCCAGGCCTGATCCAGGATTAATTCCTTGCTGTAATACCCGGAAGTTATCAGCGGCAGGGCTGCAAGCGAGGCGGCGCCGATCAGAAAGCTCCAGAAGGCCATCGGCAGCTTGTTGTAGATGCCCCCCATTTTGAAGATATCGTGCTCGTGATGCAGGCTCATGGTCACCGAACCCGCCGACAGAAATAACAGAGCCTTGAAGAAGGCGTGCGTCATGAAATGGAAAATTGCCGCCGTCCAGGCGCCGACACCCAAGGCCATGAACATGTAGCCAATTTGGCTCATGGTCGAATAGGCAAGAATGCGCTTAATATCGGTTTGAGTCAGCGCAGTGCAGGCTGATAAGAACAGGGTGAGTGCACCCAGGACTGCGACTAGGAACTGAATTGAAGGCGCTAATTGATAAAGCACATGCAGACGGGCGATCAGGTAAACGCCGGCAGTGACCATGGTAGCTGCGTGAATCAGTGCGCTTACGGGCGTCGGGCCTGCCATAGCGTCCGGCAACCAGGTTTGCAACGGCAGTTGCGCGGACTTACCGATGGCGCCGCCCAGCAGTAGCACGGCTGCGGCTATGGCTAGTCCTGAGCCCGCTGGTAACTGCTCAGCGACACGCTGCATTAGTTCCTGAATGTTCAAGGTGCCGAAGTGTGTAAACAGCAATAGCAGGCCAATCATCATGGCGGCATCGCCGATGCGGGTGACGATAAATGCCTTGCGCGCGGCGCGCCCGTTGTTTGAGTCCTGATACCAGTAACCGATTAACAGATAACTGCACAGGCCCACGCCCTCCCAGCCCAGGAGCAACAGCAGCAGATTGTCCGCCAGCACCAGGATCAGCATGAAGGCGACGAACAGGTTCATGTAGGCAAAGAAGCGGCTGTAGCCTTCCTCACCGGCCATGAACTCTGTTGAGTAAAGATGAATGAAAAAGCCAACACCGGTGATGACTAGCACCATCGTGAGCGACAGGGTGTCCAGATAAAAGGCGATCGCGGGCGTGAAATCGCTGACCCTCATCCAGGTCCATAGGGTCTGCGTGTAGACGTGATTAGCCGGTGGTGCGCTTATGAAATCGATGGCGATGAGAACGGCTATCAGCGCCGAAAGCCCCACAGAACCGGCGCCAACCCAGGCCACGGCCTTGTGTGATAGTTCGCCGCGCGTAAGCGATAGAATCGCGAATCCGGCCAGTGGCAGGGCGGGAACAAGCCACAGGAGATCAATCATGCATCAACTCCCTTTAACTTCGCGGAACCATTCGTTGATAGGTGCGACGCTCCCATCGCGCCTATTTGCGGGGCGGCATCCTGATCTCAATCCGAAGGTTGCACCTACATATTTTTGCAAGCTTGGAACGATCGGCATCATCCTCGCATCCGACTCAAAGTGTCTGCATCTAAGGTTTTAAAGCTGTAGAAGATGCGCAGAATAAGCGCGAGGCCGATCGATACCTCAGCTGCTGCCAGGGTTAGTACCAGGATGAACATGATCTGTCCATCAGCCTCGCCAAATCGGCTCCCGGCGGCAACGAACGCCAGGCCCACTGCGTTTAACATGATTTCGATCGACATCAACACAAAGATCAGATTGCGCCGTACCAGAACACCGACGAGTCCCAGCACGAACAGAATCGCCGCCACGAGCAGGCCGTAATCCATTGGAATTCCCGAGGCCATCGCGCTTAAGCTTCCTCCTCGCCGTGATCACGCTTGCCGAGGTAATAGGCGCCGACTAAGCCCGCGAGCAATAACATGGATGCGAGTTCCACTGCCAAGAGATACGGCCCGAATAGCAATATACCGACCTGCTTGGCATCTACAGTCAAAGCGCTACCGGTTGCGCCGGCACCAAGCATATAAATTAGTTCGATCAATAGGACAGCGGCTAAGATCACAGGGCCAATCCAGATGCCCGTGGTGAGCCACTGGCGCTCTAAGCGCATGGTCTCCTCGCCCAGGTTTAGCATCATCACTACGAAGATGAACAACACCATGATGGCGCCGGCGTAGATAATTACCTCTAATACCGCCGCGAACGGCGCGCCCAAGGTGAAGAAGATCAGTGCGACCGACAATAGCGAGACTACCAGATACAAGAGCGCATGCACTGCGTTGATGCGGGTGATAGCCATAAGCGTTGAGATGATGGCGATAACGGACGCGACATAGAACGTAATTTCCATGATTTTGCTAATCCCAATTGGGTGCAGCCGAGCGCTGGGCTGCACGAAGATTAGGCCCTTTAGGGGCGGTGTCGTAGGTGGCGAACCGGCGCTGCCTGCATAGGGGCAAGGCGGGTAAAAACAACGATGCGGTGACAAACTCGCCTGGGACGATCTTGAGCCGCCGCAGGCGGGGCCAAAGGGCGAGCCCCATGGATGGGGCGAGTAATTGTCGTCCCGCCGAGCGGGCGCGCAACGGGTGAAGCGGATTAAGGGCAAGGCCCAGCGAATGTGGCTCCCGCTGAGCGAGTTGGTTATGGATGGCCAACTCTGGACTTGCAAGCAGTGCAGGATCGTAAGACCCCACAAGGTGCATTCTTGACTTGCGAGCGGCGCAGGATTCGCAGTATGGCTGGGAGAGGGCAAGCCGAGGTGAGCCTGCCCCGGCATCCAAGCGCAGCGGAATCGCACTGCGCAGGGGTGCGGCGACGAAAGTAGGGTCGGCGCTGTTCGAAGCGCAGGAAGCGCACAGGGAATTCTGCCTCAAGCTTGGTTTAGGGTGGAGCCAGTCGAGAGGCATGTTTCTCTTGGGTACTTTTGTTCCGCACCATCCATGGCGCGGCCCGTGCGGGCGCGTTGCGTACATCCGAATCTGTTCCGGACAGATTCGTCTTTGCGCGTGTATAGACCAATTCGTCGGGGCGCGATGTTGGCGTTGAACAGGTTGCGCAGGGAAAGCGCGGTCCTGGGTTATCGGCAAGGCAGGGAATGCCAAGCCGTACGACCGATTGGAACCGCTGGATGCTGGCCCAAAAGACGAAATCCATGGAGGGGTTTCGTAATAGCACTCCCCGTGCGGGTGCAAGCACCGGCTTCTCATGGCATGAGGCTCCTGATATCCACCGGCTCCGCCTCGTTCTCGGCCTCGCCTTTGTCTTTGCCGCCTATTGCCATGCCGGCGACGTGGTAAAAGCTGTAGTCTGGATATTTGCCAGTGCCGCTGATCAGCAGATCTTCCTTTTCATAAACCATGTTCTGTCGGTTGTACTCACTCATTTCGAAGTCAGGGGTAAGCTGAATGGCATACGTCGGGCAGGCCTCCTCACACATGCCGCAGAAGATGCAGCGCGAGAAGTTGATGCGGAAGAATTCCGGATACCAGCGGCCGGTCTCGTCTTCTGTCTTTTGCAGTGCGATACAATCGACCGGGCACACCACGGCGCAGAGATAGCAGGCCACGCAGCGCTCATTGCCATCTGGGTCGCGCGAGAGAATGATGCGCCCGCGATAGCGCGGCGGCAAATACGGCTTTTCTTCCGGGTATTGAACCGTTTCGCGCGGTCGAAACATGTGCAAAAACACAGCCCACAGGGTTCTTAATTGGCTTAGCAACTCTGTCTACCTCTACAACGCCTTAGCAAAATTCATAATCACACAGGTCGGAACCAATCCGCCTGGAGAGGAATTTGGACAGGCTTTAGCCTGCTCGCAGAACAAAATACATGGATCTAAGTCGCCAATCCTTTTGCTATATTGCCAAGGATTGGGGACTTAAAAAGCCACTCAAGCTATGAACCCGGCGGACCGATGGCAAGCAAGATGCCTCCGGTGACCACCAGGTTCAAGAGCGCAAGCGGCAGCATGACCTTCCAGCCGAAGGACATGAATTGGTCATAGCGCGGCCGGGGCAATGCCGCTCTCAGCAAAATAAAAAATACGATAAAGATAGACGTCTTGATCACAAACCAGATGATCGGCGGCAGCCAAGGCCCCAGCCAGCCGCCGAAGAACAAGGTCACGATCATAGCCGAGACTAGTACGATAGCAACGTACTCCCCGATGAAGAACATGCCGAATTTCATGCCCGAGTATTCGGTGTGATAACCCGCCACCAGTTCATTCTCGGCCTCGGGTAGGTCGTACGGCAAGCGGTGGCTTTCAGCGACACCGGCGATGATGAAGATTATCAGCCCCAGAAACTGCGGGATGAAATACCACAGATGCTGCTGGGCGGCCACGATCTCGCGCAAATCAAAGCTGCCGGCGAGCATCACCACGCCCATCAACGACAGGCCCATGAACACCTCGTAACTCACCATCTGCGCGGCCGAACGCAGCCCACCCATCAGCGAGTATTTATTGTTCGACGACCAGCCAGCCAGCACCACGCTGTACACCGCCAGCGAGGTCATTGCGAGGAAAAACAAGAGTCCTACATTGAGATCTGCCACTCCAACGCCGGGTGCGATGGGTACGACGGCGATCGCCATGAGCATCGCGATCATTACGATCATAGGGGCCAGCACGAACACGCCCTTGTCGGCAAGAGGCGGAATCCAATCCTCCTTGGTCAGGATTTTGATCATGTCGGCGACGACCTGCAGAATGCCAAACGGCCCGGCGCGATTGGGGCCGTAACGATCCTGCCACAATCCCAGCAGGCGCCGCTCGATCCAGGTCAGGAGTGCGGCCAGGATGATTATGACAATCAAGATTCCGAAGACGTTAAACAGGTCAGCGAGAATCTCGTTCATGGAAGAGGCCTCGCTTTATTGTCAGGTACCGCGGCTGACTCCCTCACCATCATTCCAGCGAAAGCCAGACAAATTCGCCGGAGTTCGGCGCATGGCGTCGAGTGCGTCGCGCAGAACAGCGGGAGCCCGGGTTCTTGACCGGGCCGGGATGACCAAGTTGTAGCGCGAAATCCATAAGCTGCAGGCTGGCCAGAAGGGTAAATGCCAGGGATGATATGGGCAATCCAGTGTCTTAGGTTACCTGCTTGTGTCTGGATTCCGACCAATCCCCTGGATCCGCCATCTCGGACTCCGATCCGGGGCCGGCTTTGGCTGGAAAGACGACCCAGTTCCGGTTGGGAGAGATCTATCGCGAGTATCGCTCTCATGCTGATTTTCCCTTGCTGATCCTTCCCCACGCCGGCAGCTCGAAGTAATCCAAGTCCCGTAATCCGTATGGTAGTCCGGCTAGCCCCAGTGCGAGCGCCTTATGCAGCATTACCGACATGCGGTGCAGTTCGCCATTAATTTCTAGATTCACTAGCTCGCCGTCGTTGACGCCAAGGCGCGCGGCATCCTCGGTATTCAGCGCCACATAGAGCGCCGGTGCCCGTTGGGCCAGTGCCTTGGTCTCAATGCTCAATTCTTCGCTGCCGAAGATGTGGTATAGGGGGATGATTAATAACTCCCCAGGCACAACGTCGCTGCGCGGCACAAAGGACCCAGGCGTTTTATCGAAGAAATGCGCGCGCTCTCTGGGCTGTGGCTCGATCAGGCGCACGCCGGGGTTCCGACCATGCAATGGGCCTGCAACCTCGTCTTGAAACTTATTTAGTGCTTCGTTGGAGTTCCACGCCGGTGCCCAAAAAAATGGAATCGTCGCCGGCGGCTCCGCGCGTCCGTGGTAACCTTCCATCGAAAACGACAACGGCGTATCCGGATCAACGGGCGGCTTCGGTTCATGCACCGACACATTAGCGTGCATTGCAGTGCGGCCGCTGTAACGGTGCGGCGCGCGCGGTATTTTCTGGCCGGCGACGCGGAATCTCGCGGATGGTGCGGCGTTCTCGATACCTCGCAGCACGGATGATTCATCGATGCAAGCGGCGATGGCATCGTCGAGACTTTGCCAGTCCCAGCCAGCGGCTCCCGCGAGCCAGCGCCAGCTTTCCTGCACCTCGTCGCCGGGGTTTATGACCTGAAAAAATCGTTGCGCACGGCCCTCGAAGTTCACGTAAGTGCCGTCGGACTCCGCGAAGGTGCCGGCGGGCAGCACCAGTTCGGCACGCGCTGTGGTCTTGTTCGACAGATGGTCCAGCACCACCACGTGCGCCGCTGCGGTTAAGATGGCATCAACCTTTGTACGTTCGGCGCGGCGGTAAAGATCATTCTCCAGTACGATAATGGTGTCCGCGGCACCATTCTTGATTGCTTTGAAGGCCGTATCCAGGCTCGCACCGCCCAGCAGACCCACGCCTAAGCTGTTGCATTCGGGTACGGTGAGACATAAATCGACCGGCCGTACCTCCGTGGAAAGCGCCCACGCCACATTGGCCGCGGCCTGGATGACCGTCTCACTGCGACACCCCACCCCTGAAACGATTAGCGGCCTTTTGGCCTGCCTTAAGGTATTCGCGATGCGTTGTACCAGTTGGTTTGCCTCATTGGGGAGATCATCGACCGCCGGCGCATCGCCGTTTAGCTCATGCGCTACGGCAAAGCCTAAACGCGCGATATCGGCGGGGGCAGCGCGCAAGACTTGCGTGGCGACCTCGTCCAGCCGCGTAGTATCAGGTGTGAGAATGAACATTGGGCTGTGCACGTCCTGCGCGGCATCGCGCACGCTGTTGTCGAGCCACGGCGGAATACCTACTGACCGCGCTATGTCCCATGCCTTATGGCGGATCGCCTGGCGGAGGCATAAAGCAATACGCGGCGCAGTATTGGTTACGTCTTCGCCCAGTACCAGCACGGCGTCGGCTTGCTCGCAATCGTATGGCGATGCGGCCCTTGCCGGGCCTCGCGCGTAGATCTCCAGAATCAGCCTTACGAGCTTCTGGTCGTGCTCTGATATCCCGCTGTAAAACCGCTCTGAGCCAACCAGCCTGTACAGCGCGTAGTTGGCCTCGATGGAAGCGCGCGGCGAACCGATGCCGATTAGGCGTTCCTTATTCGCTAACAGGTCTCCGAGATGCTTAAGCGCCTGTTCTTTGTTTACGGTCTCGCCAGTAGTGCTGTCGTCCTTGCGGCGCAGCAGCGGCGCGCGAACGCGTTTGTTGCTGTTGACGAAACCATAACCAAACCGCCCGCGATCGCAGATGAAATACCCGTTGACCTCACCATTATACCGATTGATGATACGCCGCAATGTGCCGTAACGCTCGTTAGGGCTTATGTTACAGCCCACACCGCAGTGCGCGCACACGGAGGGCGCGGCCTGCAAGTCCCACTTGCGCGTGTAGCGCTCGCCCAAGGTCTTGTCGGTAAACACGCCCGTGGGACATACCTCGGCGAGATTGCCGCTGAACTCGTTTTCCAATACGCCATCCTGACTGCGGCCAAAATAAACTGTGTTATGAATGCCCAAAGCCTGCAGATCATGGCCACCGGCATAATCGGCGTAGAATCGTACGCAGCGATAACAGGTGATGCAGCGGTTCATCTCATGGTTGATGAACGGGCCCAAGTCTTGATTGCGGAAGGTGCGTTTCTTGAAGCGATAGCGGCGGTAGGCATGTCCGGTCATCAAGGTCATGTCTTGCAAGTGGCACTCGCCACCCTCTTCGCATACCGGGCAGTCGTGTGGATGACTGGTCATCAGCCATTCAATGACACTTTTGCGGAAGCCTGCTGCTTCTGGGTCCTTAATCGAGATGCGCGCGCCGTTCGAGGCCGGCGTCATGCAGGCCATCACAATACGACCTTGCTTGTCGTTTTCGTCTTTGTATTGCTTGATCGCACATTGGCGGCACGAGCCTACTGAGCCCAGCACCGGGTGCCAGCAGAAATAGGGCAGGTCAAAACCCAGCGACAGACACTGATGGAGCAGATTTTGACGTTCGTCAACCTGGTACGGTTTGTTATCGATGTAGATGGTCGTCATATGCTTATTAATACGAAGAGCCGCCCCATACGCTGGTTTTTTTCTCTTGTGTAATCAAGAAAAGGTATCCGTACGATGGATAGAGGCGCATCCGTGCCGAAACCCATCGATGGGGTGAGGCGGGGTTCACGGCATTGCCGCAATGGGCAAACCAAGGGTAAGGCGGGAGCTCGCGAAGTACGGGATCGCGCCGCCGAACGTCCGAGCGGCTGCAGGCGCTCGGGCCGGGGCCGCTGCACGCTACCAACCCTACGCGTGCTGGTGCGCGCTGCGCACCAGTTACGAAATACTTGTAGCATCACTGGCGGTATGGGCATCGCTTCTCCGTAATGTGCCGGTCGAAATCCTCGCGAAAGTATTTGAGCGCGCTCTGCAAAGGCTCCATAGCGCCCGGAGCGTGCGCGCAAAAGGTTTTACCCATACCTAAAAATTGTGTATGCAACTCTAATGTTTCCAAATCGCCGGGTGCGCCTTGACCGTCTTCCAGTGCTTGCAGCAGCCGTTGTGTCCACGGCAGCCCATCGCGGCAGGGCGTGCACCAGCCGCAAGACTCCTGCGCAAAGAATTTCTCCAGGTTGTGACACATGCCCACCGGACAGGTGCGATCGTCAAGAATAATCATGGTACCCGTGCCCATACGGCTGCCGACCTTCGTCACGGAGTCAAAATCCATCGGTGTGTCCAAATGCTCCTCAATTAGGAAATCGGTAGAGGCACCGCCCGGCAGCAGGCCACGAAATCGATAACCCTCGTGCATGCCACCGGCGTGCTCTTCTAGAATTTCTCGAATGGTCGTGCCCATGGGCAGTTCCCAAGCGCCGGGCCTTTTGACGCGACCGCTCACGCCATAAATTTTGGTGCCGCCATCTTTGCTGCGGCTTAAAGACTTAAACCACTCGGGACCGTTGTTGACGATATGCGGTACGCAATACAGTGTCTCGACGTTATTGACCACGGTTGGCTTACCCCACAGGCCGCTGGCTTGTGGATAGGGCGGCTTTGCACGTGGAATGGCGCGCTTGCCTTCCAAGGCGCTTATGAGCGCGGTCTCCTCGCCGCAGATATAGCGCCCGGCGCTGGTGTGTAGATAGAGCGTTAAGCTATAACTGGAGTCAAGAATATCCCGCCCGAGATAGCCTTGGCGCTGCGCTTCGGCGACGGCACGCTTAAGCCTTTTCGCGGCGGTGATATATTCGCCGCGCAGGAAAATGTATGCGACATCCGCGCCTGTCGCATAGCTGCTCACGATGATGGCCTCCACCATCTGATGCGGATCGCCGCACAGCAAGAGCCGGTCCTTAAAGGTGCCGGGTTCCATTTCATCAGCATTGACCACCAGGTATTTGCGACGAGGGGCATTCTCGCCCATGGGGATGAAACTCCACTTCATTCCTGTTGGAAAACCGGCGCCGCCGCGCCCGCGGAGATTGGAGTCTTTCACCATCTGCTGCACCTCTGAGGGTGTCATTTCCTTGAGCGCCTTGCGCACGGCCTGATAACCGCCGACCCGCTCGTATTGATGGATATCTAGCGGTTCCTCATTCGGATGGATGTTTTTAGTCAGCGGTTTTTCCATAAAAGCTCTACGCTAAAGGTCTTTCATAATGCGTCTTCTAACAGGTATGTCACTCCCAAGGCGGGAGTTCTTAAGATGGAGTCTGCAAATGATGTGTTTGCTCGATCTCCATTTCCGCGAGGCTAATGAAAAGTGGTCCACTCAGGTTGGATAGCTGACGTCAGAAAGAGGAGATTGAAGTTAGGTTTCCTTTCTCTGTCGCCCAGAGAGGAACACTCATCATGTGTATTGCCCCAGTATTCTGTTAAGCTTATCCGGCGCCTGGTCCGGATCCAGATCAGCATGCAGATCGCTGCCGATCATCAAACAAGGCGCGCGGTCGCAGACGCCAAGACAAGGATTAGTAAGCAAAGTAAAGCGATTGTCTTTGGTCGTCTCGCCGAGCTTGATCCCGAGCCTTTCCGTGATACTAGCGAGCAGGCGTTCGTAACCCATCACCCAGCAACTGATGCTGTCACAGATCAGTATCACGTGCCGACCCACCGGCTGCCGGAAGATGTGGTTGTAAAAGGTCGCCACAGCATCCAGCTCATCGGTCGATATCTCCAAAAATGCCGCAAGATCAGCCAGGCTCTCATCCGAAATCCAGCCACGATGGTTTTGCAGAATCATCAGTGCCTCGATGCCTGCGGCCTGCTTGCTCTCGTATTGGCCGAGCTCGTGCTCGATCTCAGCTTTTTCATGATCGCTTAGCATGAATTTACGCTATTGGTCTGTTGTTAACCCTTTTGACGCTTGCAAGCAGCGCGAGTGTTGCGCTGGGTACTATGTAGCACGTTTAAGCCTTGATGGCTTTCGGCGCTCGCGGGCATCTACCAATTCTACAGCTGATATCGCCCCCTTCGATGCAGCCGAGTATCACAGGCGCGAGCGATTAGACCCACAGGGAACGCGGATGGATACTCGCGTTGCCTGCAGCACAGGGGGTGGAGGCCAAAGACAACAATCCCGTGGCAAATCGTCTGGAAAGATTTTGAACCGCCGCAGGCGGCTCGAAGGACGAACTCCAGGAATGGCATTTGCCGAAGGACCTCGCCCGCGGGTGTGAGAACCCGCTAATCATCGATCCACATCCGCCATGACGAAATCCATGCTGCCGAGAATGGCGATCAGATCGGACACTAGAAAACCGCGACTGATCAGCGGGATCATCTGCAGGTGCGGAAACGAGGCGGTGCGAATGCGCGTGCGATAAGACATGGTACTCCCGTCCGAAGTCAGATAGTACGTATACAAACCCTTGGTGCCCTCGATCGTTGCAGCAGCCTCCCCGGCTGGGATCACTGGGCCCCAGCTCACGTTCAAAAAATGTGTGATCAGGGTCTCGATGTCATGCATGGTGCGATCTTTGATTGGTGGCGTAGTTAATGGATGGCGCGCTTTGTAATCGCCAGCCGGCATGTTATTTAAGCACTGCTCGATGATGCGCACGCTCTGGCGCATCTCCTCAACCCTGACCACCGTGCGATCGTAGCAGTCGCCGCTCTGGCCGAAGGGGATATCGAAGTCGAGCTGATCATAGCAGGAATAGGGTCGCTGTTTGCGGTAATCCCATTCCAGTCCGGTCGCGCGCAGACCCGGACCGGTTACGCCCCAATCGATCGCCTCCTCGGTAGTATAGGCCCCAATGCCCTTGGTGCGCTGCTGAAAGAAACGATTTTCCAGGACCATGCGGTCATATTCATCTAAGCGCCTTGGCAGGTAGTCCACGAATTCTCGTACCAGCTTTTCCCAACCCTGAGGCAAGTCCTGCGCCACGCCGCCGATACGAAACCAGCCTGGATGCATGCGAAAGCCGCAGATCGCTTCGATAATCTCGTAGGCCTTATCGCGGTCAGCAAACATGTAAAACACGGGCGAGAGCTGGCCTACATCCTGGGCCATGGTGCCGTAAAAGAGCAGGTGGCTCATGATGCGAAATATCTCGCATAACATGACGCGGATGACCTTGACTCGATCGGGCACCTCAATACCAGCGAGCTTTTCCACCGCCATCACGTACGGTAGGTTGTTCATCACGCCGCCTAAATAATCGACGCGGTCGGTATAAGGAATATAGGTGTGCCAGGACTGACGCTCGCCCATCTTTTCCGCGGCGCGATGGTGATAGCCAATATCAGGCACCGCGTCGACGATCTCCTCGCCATCGAGCTGCAGTACGATTCGGAACACGCCATGAACGCTGGGATGATTGGGGCCCAAGTTCAAGAACATGAAATCGGTACCATTGTGGGCGCGCTGCATGCCCCACTCTTCGGGACGGAACTTCAACGCCTCCTGCTGGGCCTCGTATTCCTCGGGCGGCAGGGTGAATGGCCCCATTTCAGTCGCGCGTGAAGGGTGATCCTTGCGTAACGGATGACCCTCCCACCAAGGAGGCATCAAAATGCGTGTCAGATGCGGATGACCATCGAAGACGATGCCGAACATGTCCCACGCTTCACGCTCGTACCAGTTGGCTGCAGGCCACAGATCCGTAATACTTGGCATGAGTAGGTTCTCCTCGCGCAGCGGGACTTTGATGCGAATATCCTCGTTGCGGTCGAAGGACAACAGATGATAGACGACAGTAAAATCGCTGGCGGGCAAACCTTCACGATGGCTGCGCACGCGCTCGTCTATGGCGGTCAAGTCGTACAACATGCAATAGGGACGATCTGTCTCAGATCTGAGATAGCGCAGCAAATCGTGCGTACGCTCACGCGCTATCCATAGGGTTGGGATTTCATCTTGCACCGACTGAATGCTGAGCGTGTGCTCACCGAACACATGCCTCAGCTCGTCAGTAATGGTCCGATGTCGAGTCGCTTGTGCGCTTGCTATCATGCCATGATCACCGATTGTCACGAGTAGGCTGAGTATGGCGTTAGTGGTTGCTTTGTGGCGCCAAGCGCATAGCGTGCTAGGCTCATGTAGCGGGAGATATCGGGCTTGATTCTGGTGACCCCAGAAATCCGATCGGGGAGACAACTTTGACAATTATCAGGCTCTATGCCGTCCAATTCTCGTAACCAGTGACGATCAATCCCGTATCCAAGCCGGATCAGCTTGTCTTCAATTGCGCCATGTAATCTGATTTGTGCTTCCAGAAGAGGCTTGTGTAATCGCCAGGATGCGATGTTATTGGTATTGATCGAGCGCACGCTGCGTAGGGCTCTTAGTGCCCTCTGGTCCGGTTTGGCGGGCGCGTGAAAACTCGAGAAATTGGCACGCTTCCTTAAAATTGGCATTTTGTCCATGATCATGCACCGCAGTCGGTTGGGCCCCTTGACTAGCTGTTCATAGCGAACGATTAGAAAGCGAGAATGGCGTGAAATGCGTCCAGCAATTCGCTGAAGTCTTTTCCACACGCCCAGATTGCTCCAATAGATATCAGGAAATCGCTTGTGCTTACTTTCCGCTGCATCTCTCGGATCATACATCAAGCGTTCCACCATAATGGCTGTCGATCGCGAGCAGTGCCCGTGTGTTGAGTATGTCGATCGGTTTCTTGACGCAAAATATTTTGTGGTAACCGTGAGGACGGTTAAAGATGCTTGTTTCATGACTATAAAACCGTCTATCTCGAAGCAGTTCACCATAAGCTACATCATTAGCGTCGTTCCACTCCACGGAGAGG
>DATACK010000083.1:0-13915 GCA_036259115.1 Gammaproteobacteria bacterium
GACAAGACGTAGCGTTTGCGCGATGAACATGTGCGGCCGATGGTTTCACCGACGGCTTGCAAGAAAAAGTGGCGGGTGTTGCGGTGGTTAAAGGATTTACCCGCGAACCGCAGTAGGCCCAGGCCTTCGCCTCGCAGCCCAACAAACTGCTAAACAAGATTCTATATTCGGCGCACTTCATAGCCATGAATGAGGTGGTGAGCGGTCTGGTCTTGCATGGCTCACCGGTGCTGGTGGCCTGGTATGGGGTGTATCAGATCAACGCCGGTCATCTTACGGTCGGCGAACTGATGCAGTTCCTGCTGTATCTGGCGATGTTCTTATACGCCGCTGTAACGGCTCTCAGATTTGAGTGCGGTATTGGCGAACGCGGTCGCTGCCATTAAACGGATCTTTCGAATACTTCGACACCCAGCCGCAGATTAAGGAGCAACCGAGCGCAAAATTGATCTCAAGAGCGAAGGGTCGGATCGAATTCGATCGGGTCCATTTCAGTTATGACCCGGACGTACTAGTGCTGCGCGATGTCTCATTCAGCGTTGAAGCCGGCAAGACGATAGCCTTCGTCGGGCCGAGCGGCTCGGGCAAGTCCACCTTCCAATTTGATACCGCGCTTTTACGATCCGGATGTTGGCGTGATCTGCCTGGATAGTAAGGACCTGCACGACCTTGAACGTGCTTCGCTGCGGCGGCATTTCGGCATCGTGAACCAGGAGACGATTCTTTTTTCCGGCTCCATACTCGCGAACCTGCTGCTGGCGAATCCGGATGCCGCGCCGGACGAAATCCACGCCGCGCTAGAGGCCGCCAACGCTATCGAGTTCGTGGAGGCGCTGCCTGAAGGATTATGGACCGAAATCGGAGAGCGCGGCGCGACGTTGTCCGGTGGCTAGAAACAACGCCTGGCTATTGCCAGAACTTCCTCCGCAACCCTCGGATACCTATTTTGGATGAGGCGACTTAGGCCCTCGACTCGCGTTCCGAGCGTCACATCCAACAGGCATTGGAGCGCCTGCTCAAAGGCAGGATCTCGATCGTGATCGCCCATCGTCTCTCAACCATCCTGAATGCCGATAAGATCATCGTGGTCGAGCATGTTCAAGTCGTTGAAATAGACAGGCACCAGGAGTTACTAAATCGGCAAGGTCTTTATTCAACGCTTTTTTCAAGAGCAGTTCATTTCTTCGGTGCGGTATGTGACGCGTGTGCATTAGCAGTCCGGTACGCACAGCGCACCCTAGACGCGCTAAGATTCGTCAACATCCCGAGTGTAAGGTCTGGTGAATGACAACCGACGAAAAGGCCATCTACTCCACAATATGGGCGGCAACGGGGTCGCACTCACAGCATATCCAGAAACTCCTTCCACTCCGTCGCCAACATCGTCTCGGTGCGTGAGCGTCCTATGGCACGGATGATCATTGATGCGCGCTCGATCTCGTTGGGGTCATTGGCCTCCACAATATCCACCACATCGAAACGCCCATCGTGACGAAGCTCTGCTTCCAGATCACGCCGGGTATTTACTCTTGATCTCCTTAGCCACCGCCTTAGCTAATGACTTGAATTCTCCAAGGCCGGCGAAGGCCTGTGGGGAGATCTTGCTTAATGATGTAAGTAGCCATAGCGTACCACCTACGGGTTTTCCGCTGACAAGAGAGCTGTCATGCAAACATCATTAACTCCCTCTCACCCCTTAGTGTACGCTTACAATTGGCGATGAGGCAGCTAGATCGTTGTCGAGCGTGTAGGTTGGGATGAGCCTGCGCTTCCCAGCGATCTAAAGATGTCCATGCTGGGCTACACGGCGCTAATTCAGCGCAAGTCAACTGACGCCAATGATTGCCTGAAAGGCGGGAGGCCGTGTGTAACCACGGCTTTGCGTGCGCATGGTGCACTCTATGCCTGCTTGGACTGATTCTGACTGTGCGAGAGGGACTTTAGCGTATCTATTGACAAGGCAGTCACTATGAACGCATATGGCGCCTGGTGCAGGTCTTGCTACAAAATGCATGAACAACCGTCACTTGAGCACGATTGAGACCTAGGAGCTCGTCATGACCCTGGTATTATCCTCATCAGCATTCAAGCATAACAGTGAGATGCCCTCGCGTTTTACCTGTGACGGTGCAAACGTCTCACCGCCGTTGACCTGGTCAGGGCTTCCGCCTGGCACCAAAAGTCTGGTGCTGATCGTGGATGACCCAGATGCGCCCGATCCAGCGGCCCCGAAGATGACTTGGGTGCACTGGGTCCTCTACAACATCCCCCCGGAGACCCATGACTTACCCGAGGGCGTCGGTAAGCACAATCTTCCCAGGGGGATGCGGGAGTGAATAAACGATTTCAAGCGCACAAATTATGGAGGGCCCTGCCCGCCAGTCGGCAGGCATCGCTACTTCCATAAACTCTACGCCCTGGATGCGATGCTGCCTTCGCTGGACCGGGCCACCAAGCGTGATATAGAGGCGGCCATGGAAGGCCATGTGCTGGAACAAGCGGAACTCATAGGCACTTATCAGCGTCCGGGCCGTTAATCAACGAAGACAATCTATGTCTGATGATGTGCTTACATAGCTAACCATCAAACAATGAGATTCAAATGGCAAGCCAATCGAAAAGCCATTCCACTTGCTATAACACATCGCGCAACGTGCGCCGCGCCAGTTCTGCGGTCACTCCGAATACCAGATGCGATGCGAGTGCGTGGGCATGCGTCCTAAGAGGGTATTGAGTAAGCGACTTCGACAGGCCGAGCACCGGAACTATGCCCTCGTCGGCGGCAAGCCAGACGAACGCGCCGAATGGCAGCCCAGCGGCCATGGTTATGCCCGGTACGAGCTCTGCCGCCAGGCCATACAGGGCGCCCGTGCCGATGCCAAAACCATAGTGGCTTAAAGTGCCCACGATATCCTTCTCACGCTCAGTAAGCCTGCGATGTAGCATCCCTTCCGACAAGGCGCTGGCGAACCTCTCTGTCGCATCATCCTGTTCATTGTCGCTGCCGCGCGCTCTCAAATAGCGAGCGATTCCCTTTTGGGGCGAGCCTTGCTGCAATGATTGCCCCCCGTGCGAGCGCGCGACCTCTACAGTCAGCCTGCTCCATAAGGCCTGGAAGGCGTTCATGGCTGCAGATGCGAGCATGCCGCTAGCCACCCCGGCAGCCAAGCCCTTGATGATGTCGCTTCTGCCTTGCTTTGCTCTTGCATTTTGAGAAAACCTACACCTTCGGCAGTTATAGTTCGGATGCAGACTGCGAGTCATAATTCGGGACTTCTTCCGACGATTTCCTTATCCAAATCCCACCATCGCTTCATCCGGACTATACCCTCGTTTGAAAGGGAGACAAAATCCCCTTACTTTCCCCTTTAATTGAAGAGGAAAGCAGGGGATTTCTTTAGCCTTCAGCCGCCTGTGCCTTACGATTGGCGATGAGCTGCGCCTGTACGTGCGGGGGGACGGGGTCATAATGACTGAATTGCGTCGTAAACGAGCCCTCGCCGCCGGTGATGGACTTAAGCCGCGCCAGATACTTGTCGAGCTCGGCTAATGGCACCTGTGCGCTGATCGTCACCATGCCGCCTTGAAGGCTATCGGTGCGAGTAATGCGCGCTCGGCGCGCCGAGAGGTCGCCCGTAAGATCGCCAATATTAATCTCGGGCGCGGTAACCGCCAGATCCACGATAGGCTCCAGCACGATAGGGGTCGCGTTTAGCGCCGCCTCGAAGAAGGCCTTGCGCCCGGCAATCACGAATGAGATCTCATTGGAGTCTACTGAGTGGTGCTTGCCATCGTAAACCGCCACGCGGATATCCTGCAATGGGTAGCCCGCCAGCACACCGGCTGCCATAGCCTGGCGCACCCCTTTCTCCACGGCCGGAATGAACTGCCCGGGGATGACGCCGCCGGTGATGTTGTTCACGAACTCGAATCCGGCCCCACGAGCAAGTGGCTCGATGCGTAAATAAACCTCGCCGAACTGACCGGCGCCACCACTTTGCTTCTTGTGCCGATAGTGGCCTTCGGCCGGGGCGGTGATGGTTTCGCGGTAAGGGATGCTGGGGGAATGTGTGTCCACCTGTATGTGATAGCGCGTTTCCAGCTTCTCGAGCGCGATCTTGAGATGCAGGTCTCCCAAACCCTGCAATACGGTCTCGTTCGAAGACGCGTCGCGCTCGACCTTAAGGCAGGGGTCCTCCTCGCTGAGCTTAGCGAGTGCATCCGAGACCTTCTGCTCGTCACCCCGGCGACGGACGGCAATGGCAAGGCCAGTCATGGGCGCTGGAAACCACGGCGGCTTCATATGGACATGATCCTCGTCATGCGAGTCGTGCAAAATCGAATCTAAGTGTAACTCCTCGACCTTGGCGAGCGCGCATATATCGCCGGGAATTCCTCGTTCGATCTCCACGTGGTCTTTGCCATGAATCCGGAATAAGTGTCCGACCTTGATCGGCTTACGGTGGTCGTCGACGAACAGTTGGCTGTCTCGGCTTACCGTGCCTTGATGAACGCGAAATACCCCAAACTTACCGGCGAAGGGATCGAAATCCACCTTGAAGACATGCCCTAACACGTGGCCGTCCGCGCTCGGCGTGATCTTGAGGGGAGTCGTCCCGTTGACGAATGGATGGGGATTGCCCTCGGCGGGATTCGGGGCCAGCTTCACAAACACGTCCAGCAGCTCCTTGATTCCAACGCTGTACTGCGCAGAGGTAAAACATACTGGAATGATATGCCCCTCGCGCAAGGCCGCCTCAAACGGATCGTGGAGCTCCTCAGGACTGATCTCGCCCTGTTCGAGGTAGCGCTCCATCAGCGCGTCGTCGACCTCGACTACTTGATCCACGAGCGCAGCGTGAGCCTCCGCAACAGAGGAGAAATCCGCATTACCAGCGGGATTGAAGAAGCAGTCTACGACCCGGCGCCGACCCTCGGCCGGCAGGTTGATTGGCAGGCACTCCTTGCCAAAGGTGTCCTGCAACTGCTTAAGCAACGCCTTCAGATCGACGCGCTCGTCATCGATCTTGTTGATCACGATCATGCGGCAAGAGCGGCAATCGCGCGCGATCTCCATGAGTTGACGGGTGAGTGTATCAACGCCTGTCTGGGCATTAATGACGACCGCCACCGCCTCCACGGCAGCCAAGGCGCTGATGGTTGCGCCGAGAAAATCCGGCGATCCGGGCGTGTCGATCAGGTTGATGTGCTTGCCTTTATAATCTAATCCCGCCACCGCTGAGTTGATAGAGTAATGGTACTTGTGTTCCAGCGGGTCATAATCAGTCGTCGCCGTGCCCTTCTCGACATTGCCGAGCGTTGTTAATGCACCACCTTGATAGAGCAAGGCCTCGCTCAGCGTGGTCTTGCCGGCGCCCGCCTGCCCCACAAGGGCAATATTACGGATGTCTTCGGTAGTGTATGCAGTCATGAACCTCTCCTGTGCACAAGTAGCAAAGTTTCAAAGGCGATCTACCTATGAAGTATAGAAGCTCAGGTTCATTCGTGAGTGGCGGCATGCCCGCGGCTGCCTCTAAGACGCCAAGTCCAAGAGATTTGTC
Source organism: Gammaproteobacteria bacterium (assembly GCA_036259115.1). Lineage (GTDB taxonomy): Bacteria > Pseudomonadota > Gammaproteobacteria > JACCYU01 > JACCYU01 > JAPSGG01. Next base: position 5,562 of record DATACK010000083.1, read on the forward strand.
CGTCATCCACACTGCCGATTTTTGAGATGCACAAGCCTAGCCGGCGGTCGCGATCTAGCAAGACCTAATCGGACCTCCCGCTCAGGGCCTAGCATCTTTCTTCCTGTCCGTGATAGCGCCACCTATTCGAGCTACACAGATGCTCAGTTGGTTTAGAGAGCATAAAGTTGGAAACTATAAGAACACAAAAACCCGCATAAAGCGGGGCAATAGAGAGAATAAACACACTCACAGGGAACACACACTAGGTTGAGAGAATAATCGATCGACTTAGGGTCTTGGATCCACCTCGTACTTGAAGCTGACTCTCAGCTTGGTACGATACTGGTCGACCTCTCCGGCGTCGTTTACGGTTATGTCGAATTCGCTGACCTCGGCGACACGCAGATTGCGCAGGGATTTACGCGCGGTCACAAGTGCCTCTTTGGCTGCACCCTCCCAGCTGTTGGGACTCGTGGTGATGACATCGATTACTCTATATACGCTCATGGGGTCTCTCCTTCGATTATGGCTTTGGCTTGAAGGATCATAATAAGTGCCGGCCGCATGCGCAATTGCTGCCGCCACTGATCATTGCGCCGTCTAGGAACGCCAGTCCGTATCGGGCGAACGTTCAATCCATCTGTTTATGGAGCGCGGCCTTGTCATCATGCGACCTGCTGGACACTCATGGATACCGCAGCAGGTATGCTCACCTGTATAGAGGCATTAGTAGTCTGCGATGTTATAGGTTAAGCTCTGTAGGGCTACACCGCTCATGACCCAGCCGAACGCCTATCAAGGGCCAAGCGAGCCATGTAGTGTTTGGGGTAGCTGCAAAATGATCGATCTTGTGCTACAAACCTGGATAATACGTGAGCCGGGCTTGGTTAATCACAGGCCTTGTGCCACAGACGAACTAACTGGAGGAGACTAGATATGGCTTACTACCTTTTGCAGATGACTTATACGCCACAGGGATGGGCGGCCTTGGTCAAGAATCCTCAGAACCGTCTTCAGGCGCTCGCGCCGGTGGTAGAACGGCTCGGCGGCAGCATCATCAACGGTTGGATGCAGTTTGGCAAATATGATGTCCTTATAATCTGTCAAATGCCCGAGCAAGTAAGCGCAGCTGCACTCTCCATAGCGATCTCGGCCGGCGGCGCAATCGAGCACGTCGAGACCACGCCTCTACTAACCATTGAAGAGGGCCTTGAATCGCTAAGGAAGGCTGGGGATGCACAATACAGCCCACCGGAGAGCGAGTTCTCGTACTTTGGGGCCTGACGCTCCCGTGTACGCCCCGCTAGCTCGTGAATTCTTGTCCCGCCAGACTACGAGCAGCCAGCCCGCCGAAGTGTGAAAGGCGAGCTGCTGAGGCTCTATGACGGAGACCGGCACAGTCGATCCGCTACCACCGCGCACCGCGACTTGGTAAAGAGCACAAGGACGTGACAAATGATTTCTCAAACCCGTCTCACGCCCTGGCTAGAGGCGGCTCCCATGACTGGCTCCGCTCGGTCGAGTGGAGCAGTAGAGCTCAATGAGTTCGCTTGCTCCACCACCAGTACACCGGCAAACCGGTCAATACCACCAGCAGCCCCAGACCGGCGTTGAGCCGCGTCTTTTCAGCGATAAGTAGAACCAAACAGATGCTGATCGCACACACGATGTACAACGCAGTCAGATAAGGATAGCCCCAGGCACGCACTGGCCGCTCGATCTCTGGGCGCGTACGCCGCAAGACGAAGATACCCGCCATGGTGAGACTATAGAAGATCAGCACGCCGAAGATGATGTAGTCGAGCAGGTTACTGTAGAGGTTGCTGTAGGTCTCGGTGGCGCTGTCATAGGTGCGCAACATCACCAGGGCGATGATCCAAAGACCCTGCAGGATCAGCGCCACGGCTGGCACATGGTGCTGATTGAGGGTGCCGATCCTCTTGAAGAACAGCCGGTCCTGCGCCATCGAGTAATAGACGCGGGCTCCGGCCAATATCATGCCGTTCATGCAGCCGAAGGTCGAAATCATGATCGCAATGGCCATGAGGAGTTCGGCATAGTTGCCCAGAATGATCTTTGCAGCCGCCACCGCGACCCGGTCCTCAGCGGCGTGTTGAATTGCGTGCATCGGCAAAGCGAGCAGATAAACCCAATTGGCGAGCAGATAGAGCGCGATCACCACCCCGACGCCCAACGTCATACTCAGCGGAATGTTGCGCCTTGGGTTTTTGACCTCGCTGCCGGTAAAACCCACGTTGTTCCAGGCATCAGCCGCGAACAACGCACCCACCATGGCCGTACCCATAATCGAGATCAGGGCGAGTGGCGGAACTGCTTCGCCGTTGATCCGCGGCGTCCAAAAATCAGATTGATGGATGGCCGACTCTGGATTTCGCGCAAACAGCAAGCCCAGGCCAATCAGGGCTAGCAGCGCCCCGATCTTAGTTACGGTGAATACATCCTGAATGATCCTGCCGGCATATAAGCCGCGCAAGTTGATATACGTGAGGAGTAGAGTCGCCAGAATGGCGACGAGTTGCTGTGTGGATAGCGATAAGGAGAGATCGCCAATGCCCGGGAGCGGCAGTACGCCTAGATCGAAAACCAAGTTCGTGGGGGAAATCGCCGGCCATAAGACGCCGGAGAAACGTGCGAAGGCGATTGCCACCGCGGCAATTGTTCCCGTCTGGATGACTAAAAACAGCGCCCAACCATAGAGAAACGCCAGCATCGGACCGAATGCCTCGCGCAGATAGATATACTGGCCCCCGGCCCTGGGATACATCGCAGCTAGCTCGCCATAACTCACGGCGGCGATGAGCGTGAGGACTCCAGCAATGACCCATACCGCGAGCAGCCAGCCTGGTGATCCCACTTGCCGGGCGATGTCGGCCGAGACAATAAATACCCCGGAGCCGATCATGTTGCCGGCCACCAGCATTGTGCCATTGAACAAACCCAAGCCGCGCACGAAACCTGCTGCGTCGCCGGGGGAGCGTTTCGATCTCTGCGCAATGGCCATCGGACTTTCCATGAAGTTACTCAGCAGCTTTCTCTAAATGCGACCGCATCGATGCACATAAACTTGCGCAAACCACATATTCTATTACAAGGGTGTTTGCGGTATGTTGTAAACAGCAGTCGATTTGCTGCCACCGCACGCCTTCCTTGAGCGTGGTGGCCACACGCAATAGCTATCCGCTAACAAATGCCCGCAACCGCGTCTGCTTGGTCACTTGTGTCATCAGCGTGGGAAAGAACCGGCAGGCTGCGAACCCAAGGCCGCGGATGGCGGGCTTTTCAATAATACGTGCAAGCCTTAGCGCGATGCGCATCTGTGGCTTGATTTCTTGCCGCGCGCGACGATGAAAATCCATCGCAGTACCGTTGTTAAGGAAATTATTGACCGAGAGCTTAGCGGTATGCAGCGCAATGGACATGCCTTCGCCGGAAAACGATGGAATGACGGCGAACTGATCGCCAAGCCTATAGACGCCTTCGCGCTCGCCGCTCGGTGCGTGAATGTAACCATAGGGCAGGGATGCGATCGCTATGGGGCGGCGCCAGCAGGGTATGGCCTCTTCTAAAAACTCACTCAGATGTACAGAAGATTGAGCCAAATCGACAAGCAGGGCTTGCCAGTTCCTGCCCAGCTCCGCGAACCGATGCTTATCAATCAACAGACACAGATTGGCCTTTCCATCTTCGATCGGCTGCAGTCCAGCGTAGCCACCATCAAACAACATGATATCGGTGTGAAGGCTAAGTGCCTGCCGCTGACGCGCAGTGCAGGTAAAATGCATCTTAAAGCCGATAAAGTCATTCTGGCGGCCCGGCGGCCGCTTGGAACCGTTAAGGTCATGCTTGCCGGTCGCAAGAAAAATGGCATCCGCCTCGACGTCAGCTAGCCCGTTTGCCTCGGCTTGCCATCGTCTATCGACAGACATAAGCCTAGTCGCCTTGTATCCCCGCCGTATCTCCGCCCCATAGGCGGCTGCAAGCGCCAGCAAGTGTTCATCTAGGACAAACCGTGACAGGCTGAGTGCGGTAAAGGGTAGCCGCGCCCGCGCGCTTTGCCTGCCCATAGAAAGACGCACAAATCGCAGTGGTGTCGCGCCGAGCGTGCCCAAGTTTACACCCAACTTACGCAGGTAAGTTTGCGCCTCGAAGCTCAAAAACTCGCCACATACCTTATGGTGGGCGCGCGCTTCTTTTTCTATCAATAGGGTTTTTTTACCGGCTCGCGCTAGACAACAGGCAGCCGTGCTACCTGCCAGACCGCCGCCAATGATCAGCGCGTCCCAGCGCGCGCCTGGCATCCGTATTGTGCGTTGCTGCTCAGTATCAGGCATGATGGAATTCATCAAGGTCGACAGCTTCTTGATAGCCCTCGTCGGTGCTATTAGCGGCCGCGACCGGAAATCGAGCGCGCGATATTAGCGCACAATTCGAAATAGCATGCTCTCGGTGGTCAGCCCCGGGCCGAAGGCCAACGCACAGCCGAGCGCCGAACGCGGCGCGTCTTCAATCATCCGCTTCAAGATAAACATCACCGTAGCCGAAGACATATTTCCGAAGCTTCTCAGCACCTCTCTGGAATAATGCAAATCACCGTCACACAAGCCCAATGCGTTTTCGACTGCATCCAGTACTGAGCGGCCGCCAGGATGCACGGCCCACAGTTCGATATCCTCTCGTCGCCACTGGCCGAGAATGGCATCGATGCGGGCTGGCAACTCGCTGCCGATCGTATGCGGCACGCGGCCCGACAGGTGCATATCGAAACCATACTCACCGATGCGCCAGGTAATCTGTTCGGCGCTTTCAGGTGCCACCATCGCGCGGAAACCGAGCAACTCGGCGCCGTTTTGCTCGGCGGTCACTAAGCTCGCTGAGCAGCCATCGGCAAACACTAAAAACGAGAGCACTTGTTCTAGATCATCAGCTTCCTGCAGATGCACCGTGCACAATTCCAGATTGAGCACCAGCACCTTGGCGCCAGGTTCAGCGTGCACGATATGGCGCGCGAGTTTCAAGGCATTGATCGCGGCATAACAGCCCATGAAACCGACCGTGGTACGTTCCACGCTATGGTTCATGCCAAAGCGTTCGATAATTTGCAGATCCAGCCCAGGTGCATAAAAGCCTGTGCAGGAGACCACGATCAAATGCGTGATATCATCCTTATAGCTTTCAAAGCGCATATCAGCCAGGGCTTGGCAAGCCAATTCGAAGGCGTGATCTTCATAAAAACGCATGCGCGTTTGTGTGTCCGGAAAACGCCCTCGTAGGTAAAAATTGCCGCGGTCTAGGCGCTCTGGGTCAGGATCCGGCGCAAAGTAAGAATAACGATGCTCGATCTGCGCGCGTTCGGCCATGCGCGTGAAGAGACGCCTAGCCTTCGCGCTGGTTAGCAGCCGCGGCGCATAGTCGATGAACTTTTGGTGGACATCGTAGTCGGGCACGGCGGTACCGATCCGATTGATATAGGCACTCGGCATGTTAGCTCCGTCATCCGGGCGACGTGATGCCAGGATGATGAATGCGGACGAATAAGCTTATCCGCCAAAGAGATTTCTTGAATGCGAGACCGAAAGCCGGGCCGCGTTCTCAGTCGGAGGTGGCGCAAAAGGCGCGCCAGACAACCGAGCAATTACTGGAGATCCGGATTTGCGCCTTCAGCAATCCAGTGTAGGCAAGAGATGTCAGCACTCGGGGAACGGACGATTCAATCAGGGCGGGACAACATATTCGCATGAATAACCCGATCGCACCCCTGCCGCTTTGCCTCATGGAGCGCACGGCTTGCCTGATCCAGCAACACCTTAGCGTACGCCGTTGCCGCATCCATGGTCGCAATCCCGCAACTCACGGTGACTGCCTTGCTGCGCCAAAAGGTGCCTTCGATCGTTCGACGGAACCGATCGCCCATGATCGTTGCCCCGTGACTGTCGGTCCGGGGCAGAATGATGGCGAATTCATCACCACCATAACGAGCGACAAAATCGTAGCTCCGGGCCTTCTTGAGCAGCAGCCTTCCCACCGTCCTCAGTATCTTGTCGCCTGCGGGATGCCCGTACTGATCGTTATATTGCTTGAAATGATCGATATCCAGAATAATCACCGAAAGCGGCGAATGGTGGCACTTGGCGCCAGTATAGGCTTCATTCAGGCGGTGGTGAAAACTGGCGTGATTCTTCAAACCCGTAAGGCTATCGGTTGCGGCAAACTCGGCACGTTTGGCGTTTGCCGCCTCAAACTCAAGTTGATGTTCTTTCAGTTCGCGCTCACGACGCTTGTGCTCGGTGACGTCGTGAAGGAAAGCGCTGAAGACCCACTTATCATCCATGCGAATGGGAGTGACGCTGAGTAAGACCGGAAATTCATGTCCGTCACGATGCAGCGCAGATACCTCGATACGTTGGTTCAGCAGGGGCGCGCGCCCGGTCGCCTGAAAGCGCCGCAGACCGTTTAGATGGGCTTGCCGTCTCACCGGCGGGATTATCGTCTCAGCCATCGGACGCCCGATCACTTCGGTCTTGGTCCAACCAAACATTGCCTCGGCCCGAGCATTCCACTCCGTCACCCGGCCGTCCATGTCCATGGCTATGAATGCATCATTGGACCGATCAAGGATCAGGCTTATCTGCTCCCTACTCCGCCGTAAAGTCTTCTCGGCCCGTTTGCGCTCAGTAATATCCTGTATGGCCCAGCTGATACCAAGGATTTCGCCCAGCGGGTTTTTGAGCGGAGATAAGCTCACTTGCAAGTCGCGTGCAGCTCCTCGTTCTAACACAGGCACGGCGTCAAGCCCTAGTTCGGAAATCTGTTTTCCGATGTGGAGTACATCGTGGCACAGCGGCTCTAACTCCGCCGCCATCGCGGGCAGGACTTCCGACAGCGCACGGCCCTGGCATGTTGCCACCGAGCGACCCATAATCCGAGCAAACCGTTCGTTAACATGGACAAAGCGCAGGTCGGTATCGAGGAAGCTTAAGCCCACGGGCGCCGTGCTGTAGAGCGTTTCCAAAGCGATGGCTTCACAGAAGAAACTCTTCTTGCTTTGCCAATGCGCCGCAGCCGATCTGCGCTGCTGATCGGCTGGAATGCTCGCACGCCGATCCAGCTCCGCAGCCACATCATGGCTCAAGACCCTTAGCATCGCCTTTTGGGTTGCGCTGAGCGTTCGCGGTTGCCGGTCGATAACGCATACGGTTCCCAGACGATGGCCACTACCCGTCATAATCGGCGCGCCAGCGTAGAATCGAATGTAGGGATCGCCTGTGACCAACGGGTTTGCGGCAAAGCGCGGATCACCTCGTGTATCGGGAATCACAAAGACCTCTGACTGGTGGATGGCATGCGCGCAGAAGGCTACGTCTCGGGGCGTTTCGCAGACGTTAAGCCCCACGCGCGACTTGAACCATTGCCGGTCAGCATCGATGAAGGTCACCAGGCTGATGGGTGTACCACACAGTTCGGCAGCCAGTTGAGTGATGGAGTCGAAAAACTCCTCACTCCCAGTATCTAGGATCTTGAGCCGCCTGAGCGCGGCCAAACGCTCGGCCTCATCTTGGGGAACCGGAATTACTGAATGAACTGGAGGCACTAGTTGATTTCTGGTGAATGATGATGGCCAGCGGTGACCTTATACCTTCATATGAGTATACCAATAAGACGACGTTAGCTTCTGAAAGTGCCGCACGCAGGTCTCGCGATCACTGCACGGTGTTCAGCCTCGCGCAATCATTGTGCGGCGTTTAACATATAATCCACCGCGGCCTTGACTTGTGCATTGCTAAGGCTGGGATCTCCGCCCTTGGGCGGCATGGCGCCAAAGCCGTTGATGGCATGCGTATACAGGGTCTGCTTGCCCTTTTTGATCAGTGGCGCCCAGTCGGCCTTGCTGCCAAGCTTCGGTGCCCCCATGGTCCCGGTCTGATGACACGCCGCACATGCCTGCGCAAAGGTCTGCTTGCCACTCGCCTGCACACTACCCGCCGCTGCAGTTGCTTTGGGCGCGGGTTGGGCCAATTTGCCAGTCGCCGTTTCGCCGACCGGCTCAATACGTTGCTGCGTCTGTTTCGCGATCAGCGGCCCGTGATGCACCCTGTTGATCGCCATTAGATATCGCGCCAGAAAGAGCATGGCAATAGTGAAAACCACCAGCACACCAACCACGATCCCGAACTGGGTCATGAATTGTTTGTCTTCCTGATTCAAAGGACGACCTCCCGGATCAGCTAAGCTATGAGATATTAAGTTAAGTCGAGGCGATTAGATAACCGTAACCGTAGAACATCCGCTAATTCAGCCCAAAAACAAGCGAACTAAGCAACGCAGGGATTATAGGATATGCATCATAACCACAC
>DATACK010000084.1:0-1925 GCA_036259115.1 Gammaproteobacteria bacterium
TGCTGAATCGTGCGCAGCGCGCGCAGATCAAATCGCGCCCGAACGTGACTGTCTTCGAGAGCAGTTATCGGCTGGAGTGGATGCCGGACGCATGGAAAGACGTGCAACAAGCCGGTGCATGGCTGCTGGAAATCGCCGCCGATATCCACCCCGATGTCGTTCATTTGAACGGCTATACGCATGGTGCGCTGCCTTGGCCCGCGCCAGTTTTGATCATGGCTCATTCCTGCGTATTGTCTTGGTGGCAGGCGGTGCACGACAAGCCGGCGCCCTTGGCGTGGGCGTCCTATCGCCAGCATGTTGCGCGCGGATTGCATGCGTCCAACTTAGTGGTGGCGCCCACCCACGTCATGCTGGCCGCGCTCGAACAGCAGTATGGTGCATTGCCCCTGACGCGGGTCATTCCAAACGCGCGCGATCCGAAGGCATATACGCCGGCTCGCAAGGAGCCGCTGGTGCTGACCGCCGGACGGTTATGGGACGAGGCCAAGAACGTTCAAGCTCTGGTGCGGGCAGCGGCCTATCTTCCCTGGCCTGTGATCGTGGCGGGAGACACACAGCATCCCTTCGGCGAAACCGTTGCTTTTTCCGATGTGCAGGCGCTAGGAAGACTATCACCTGAGGCGCTCGCCGGCTGGTATGCGCGCGCGGCCATCTATGCGCTGCCAGCGCGCTACGAGCCTTTCGGCCTCTCTGCGCTGGAGGCGGCACTTTGTGGCTGCGCGCTAGTACTGGGCGATATTCCCAGCCTGCGCGAGGTATGGGCGGATACCAGCGTGTTCGTCCCGCCGGATGATCATCGCGCGCTGCGAGTAGCGCTTGAGCAGCTTATCGAGAGCGATGTTTTACGCGCACGTTACGCGGCTAAGGCCCGAGCGCGCGCATTACAGTTCGCGCCACAACGCATGGGCGCGGCCTATCATGCGGTATACAGGGAGCTTGCCGCCGCGTGGGGTGATGATGCGCAACACCTCGCAGCAAGAGCGTAGCACTATGCGATTCGTGCTGTCCTATCACTTGTTAGATTTTCGCTGCAGTCACGGCAATGCGTGTCTTTTGCGTGGCATTGCCAATGAACTGCTTGCCCGCCGCCGCGCGGTGCGGATCTTCGAACCGGTCGACACCGACATTTATCTCTACCTCGATCAGTCCGCGCAGACGCGTCGGATCTGGCCTTCAAAGTAACTATGCGTGCAGGCCTCAATATCGCATTCTTCGGCTCCAGTTTAGTATCGACTTACTGGAACGGGGCCGCAACATACTACCGTGGCATCATCCGCGCCCTGCACGCACTCGGTCATCGCACGACATTTTACGAACCGGATGCCTTCGAGCGCCAACAGCACCGCGACATGGCAGATCCCGAGTGGGCGCGCGTGGTCGTTTATCCCGCTGATCACGATGGCGTTTACCGATCACTGGAGGCGGCACGAAGCGCAGACCTCGTGGTCAAGGCTAGCGGTGTGGGTGTGTTCGACGCATTATTGGAGCGCGAGGTCCTCAATCTTCAGCGTGCCGCTACGCGTGTGGTGTTCTGGGATGTCGACGCGCCCGCCACCTTGGCACACATGCAAGATGATCCCGGTGTTGCATTGCGTCCGCTGATTCCGCGGTACGATCTCATCCTCACTTACGGTGGTGGTGCGCCGGTAGTGAACGCCTACCGACGGCTTGGCGCGCGTGTGTGTATGCCGGTCTACAATGCCTTGGACAGCAGCACCCATTATCCCGTCGCCCCTAATCCACGCTTCAAAGCAACACTGGCCTTTCTCGGCAATCGCCTACCAGATCGCGAGGCGCGAGTCGCCGAGTTCTTCTTCAAGCCGGCGCGCCTTTTACCCGAGCAGCAATTCTTGCTGGGCGGCAGCGGCTGGGAAGCGCAGACCATTGGTTTGCCGAACGTTCGTCACCTGGGGCATGTCGGA
>DATACK010000085.1:0-7601 GCA_036259115.1 Gammaproteobacteria bacterium
GTTTTTTCAGCATCGCAGTACGCAGTGACAGCCTGTATAAGGAATCATTCCAGCAGGGCAAGGGTGCTCAGTTTTTGGCCCGTTGGAGGTGCGGCCGATGCGAAACTTAGCTCACAGATCGGTCGTCGCGCAGCTAGACCATTTTGGCTACTCGTACTGGTCAAGATGAACCAATAAGTCCGCCCATAAAGACAGCGCGTGCCGACGCTCCTCAAAGTAGTCGTGACGGTTGTAGATACCCTCTACGCCGCGCAGCTTGTGGTTCAGCGCTCGCTCGGCAACCTCCCTGGCTACTCCTAGCGCCGCTAAGTGCGTGCGCGCCGTGCGGCGCATATCATGCACGGTGAAATGCTCCAGACCATGTTCGACACGCTCGAGTGCAGCATTCAGCGTATCCGGCGAGATATGCGGGAATTGGTTCTGCACGGTGCGTCCATTACGCCGTTTAACAATTCGGCGCGCGGGCAAAACGTATCGGCTTCCCGCCGCAAATACACGCAGCTCGTGAAACCACGCAAGTACGGGTGCAGCTAACGGTATGTCTATCCCCACTCCTGTCTTAGTACCGGTCAGGCGCCAGATTCCTTGTTCCAGATCAACTGCCTGCCATTGGGCATTAACGAGCTCGCCCTTGCGCACACACGTCGCCAACAGAATCTTAAAGGCGAGCCCATTATCGCGCCCAAGGTTTGGCGTCTTGCGCATCGCTGCGAACAAGGCCCTGAGTTCTTCACGCGATAGTGCCCGATCTCGCGCCTTCTCCTTGCCACCAGCATCGTCCAGATCAAAGTCCGCAACCGGATTGTGCTCCAGGTATCTGCGTTTGCGGCCGTAGGCGAACATCCGGCGCATCAGACGCAGAGCATCATTAGCAGTGGTTGGCGCCCCGCGATCAACAATATTTCGCAAAACTAAATCCACCTGACGTGGTGTGACCTTAGGCGGATCCAGGTGCCCGATGAGCGGTAAAATGTCATTATCCAGTATGCGCTGCACCACCTGCGGATGCTTGTAACGCGTCGCAATTTCGCGCTCGAACCAGGCATGCGCAAGAGCTTTCACTGTGTTGTTAGTCTTTTCCTGAGCCTTCTCCTGTTGGCGCTTAGCAGCCACGTCAATGCCCTGGTCCACCTCGGCCCGCGCCTTGCGAACTTGTTTACGCGCCGCGGCCAGCGATGTCTCAGGGTAACGCCCTAGAGTTAGTTCGCGCTGACGCCCTGCGAACCGATACCGGAACACCCATACTGCCGCACCGGCTTTAGAGAGCGTGAATGTCAGTCCACCGCCGTCAGACTTGCCCGCAATTGGAGCGCCCGCCTTCACCCAAGTCCGCAACTGAACGTCTGTCAGTACCGCCATGCCGTCTGCCAGCAAAATACTTAAATGTGTAGCTAACAGCGCATATCTCGTTGCAACTGACGAGCGATCCGACGTAGCTACATACCTAGCTACATATAATATACCGGATGGCCTTAGACCGCAATAAATAATAGTAGACTATGAACGTAAATATTACAATAACTTATATAAAATAGTAGACGTTGCTAGACTCGGAAATACATTATTCTACATTCTGCACCTGCTCGCGCATTTGTTCGATGAGTACCTTGAGCTCGACTGCTGCTTGCGTGGTAGCCAGATCCGCTGATTTGGCACTTAAGGTATTGGCCTCGCGGTTACATTCCTGCATGAGAAAGTCCAAGCGCCTGCCCACCGCCTCAGTGCGCGACAGCACATCGCCAACCTCGTCTAGGTGACCGTCCAACCGATCCAATTCTTCGTCCACGTCTAGCTTTTGGGCGATTAGCGCCAACTCTTGTTCCAGGCGATTGACATCGGCTTGTACGCCAAGCTCCTCAATGCGCGCTAGATACTTTTCGCGAATTGCGGCGAGCACTTGAGGGCGGCGCTGCCGCACCAGTGCCACAATGTTGCGGATCGCCACGCAGCGCTCTTTGATCAATTCCTCAATCCTAGCGCCTTCGCCGATGCGCGAGTCGATCAAGTCCTTGAGCGCGGCCTCAAATAGCATTGCTGCTTCCTCTGCCAACGACATTGAATCTTGCCTCAGCTCGCACACCACGCCAGGCCAGCGAAGCAGGTCAATCGCGGTCATGCGCGCGGGATTGGTCATGAAAGATTCAATGCGGTGAGTCGCATCGATCACGGCATGCACCAACGCCTCATTGACGACTAACCCTTGGGGTGCGCCATCGGCAGGCTGATAGCGCAGTTGGCACTCAAGCTTGCCGCGCTGAATCGCGCGACTTGTCTTTTCTCGCATTGCGTTCTCCAGTCCGCGCAACTCATCTGGTAGACGTAGGCTTATATCGAGGTAACGATGATTCACGCTGCGCAATTCGCAGGTGAGCGCGCCCGAATTTCCCTTCAACTCGCGGCGGGCAAAGGCCGTCATGCTCTTGATCACGCGTGAAGTCTCCTATACGTATCGCTTGTGGACATCAGTGGAGTGCGCTTGCCCCTGCAGGCTATAATACTTAGACCTTGTTGTTTGCTTGGAGTAGCCTGTATGAGACCCAGCGGCCGCGCCGCTGATGAATTGCGCCCTGTGCGATTTTCCCGTCGCTATACCAAGCATGCCGAGGGCGCCGTGTTGGTCGAGGCCGGAGACACCAAGGTATTGTGCACGGCCTCGGTGGAAGAACGCGCGCCTGCGTTTCTCAAAGGAACCGGGCAAGGCTGGGTAACTGCCGAGTACGGCATGTTACCGCGTTCGACTGGCGAACGCATCGCGCGAGAGGCGACACGCGGGTACCAAAGCGGGCGCACACAGGAGATTCAACGTCTAATCGGGCGAGCACTGCGCGCGGCACTTGATCGCCAGGCGCTTGGTGAACGCACGATAATCATCGACTGCGACGTCTTGCAGGCCGATGGTAGCACTCGTACCGCCGCTATCAATGGCGGATATGTAGCTCTGCACGATGCCATAAGTATCTTGCTCTCGCAGCAAAGGATAGTCAAAGATCCATTGTATGGCATGGTGGCCGCCGTATCGGTAGGCATCTTCGCCGGCACGCCCGTAGTTGATCTCGATTATGCCGAAGATTCTGCCGCCGAGACCGACATGAATGTGGTCATGAACGATGCCGGCGCGTTTATAGAAATTCAAGGCACCGCCGAAGGTCATGCCTTTCGGATGGAAGAACTCTACGCTATGCTGGGATTGGCCGCGCATGGCACTCGCATCATCATGGATGCGCAGCGGGCAGCACTGGCTTTTTAAGTATTGAGCAAGCACTGCTGTTCTATGCAACGGATCGTGCTCGCAAGCAATAATGCCGCCAAGGCCGAAGAGTTGCGCGCGCTGTTGGTGGGCCTGCCATTAGAGATCATCACTCAAGCTGAATTGCAAATGCCAAGCGTGGAGGAAACGGCTCAAACCTTCGTCGAAAATGCAATTCTCAAAGCGCGCCATGCTACAACGTTTAGCGGCCAGGCGGCGATTGCCGATGATTCAGGGCTTGAGGTCGATGCGCTCAGCAGCGCACCCGGCATATTCTCGGCGCGCTACGCAGGAACAGACGCTACCGATGCGGCGAATAACTCAAAGCTGCTCACCGCGCTGAGGGGTGTTCCTGAAAAGCAGCGTAACGCGCGCTTTCAGTGCGTGGTCGTGTATCTGCGCCATGCGCTAGATCCTATGCCGCTGATCTGTACGGGCACTTGGCATGGCCGTATTTTGTATGCACCGCGCGGCACCAACGGCTTTGGGTATGATCCACTTTTTTATGTACCTAGCCATCGGTGCGCCTCGGCCGAGTTACCCCCCGCGATTAAGAACCGTATCAGCCACCGCGCTCGCGCGCTGCGCCGGCTCACGCGCTTGTTGAAGAGAAATTTTGCATGTAACGACGGTGTCTGACAGCTCTGTCATGTTCACTCCCCCGCGTCAATCGCCGTTTAACTTCACAGCCCTGCCGCCGCTGACGCTTTACGTACATCTACCCTGGTGCGTACGCAAATGCCCTTATTGCGATTTCAACTCGCATGCTTTGCGTGAAACGCTTCCTGAGAGGCGCTACGTCGATGCGCTGCTAAGCAACTTAGATTGGGAATTACCACGCATAGGCGAGCGGCGCGTGCAAGCCATATTCATTGGCGGCGGCACACCTAGCCTGTTTTCAGGCGAGGCCATCGCGCGCCTGCTGGCTGGAATCGGCACGCGATTGGCGCTGCAGCCCGACCCGGAGATTACCCTGGAGGCCAATCCGAGCACGGTCGAACAGCGGAAATTCAGCCACTTTCGCGCCGCTGGCGTCAATCGCCTATCTATTGGGGCACAGAGCTTTAATGATGATTGTCTGAGGCGCCTCGGACGCATCCACGGGGCGCGCGAGGTGATCCGTGCAGTGGAAGCGGCGCATGCCGCTGGGTTTGACAATCTCAATATCGACCTCATGTTCGGCCTGCCAGGGCAGGATATAGACGGATGTCTGCAGGATCTGCGCACCGCCGTCGCGCTCGCGCCTGCGCACATATCGTTTTATCAACTCACCATCGAGCCGCATACCTTATTTCACAGTCAGCCCCCGATACTGCCGGACGAAGATTCGATCTGCGAGATGCAGACGCTGGGCCAGAGACTTTTAGCCGATCATGGCTATAATCAATATGAGGTTTCAGCTTACGCGCGGGCGCGGCAGCATTGTATGCACAATCTGAACTACTGGCAATTCGGTGATTATCTGGGGATTGGGGCAGGCGCGCATGGCAAGTTGTCTTGCGCGGTGACCCAATCGATCTGGAGATATTGGAATCACCGGCAACCTCGCCAGTATATGGAGCGCGCACAGCGCGGGCAGACACTGGCGGGCGAGCGCATGTTGAACGCGGACGATGCTCGATTTGAATTCATGTTGAACGCGTTGCGTTTGACACAAGGTTTTGAGTTACGGCTATTTACCGAACGCACCAGCCTTTCCGCGCAGGCGCTCACACCCAAACTGGCCGCGCTTGTCGGGCGTGGATTGCTGTGGCGCAGCCAGGATGAATGTATCGGTGCCACCGCGTTGGGTAGGCGATTTCTTAACGATCTGATCGAACATTTTCTGCCAGACCCAAACCGATGAGCGCACTGATCGAAGACTTGGTGGTAAGCTGCCCTTACTGTGGTCAAGCCATGGAGATCGATATCGATTGCACTGGCGGCGACCAATCGTTTTACGAGGACTGTCAGACCTGTTGCATGCCCGTCCGGTTCGTGATTACCGTGGATGGGGCAGGCAATCTGTCCAGCGCGACGGCACTAAGAGACGATGAATAAGCCCTACATCCCCATTCCCTGCGATATCTACACCTGCTACGAACTCGCGATCCTGCGCAGACAATCACTGCGCGTGGTCTGGCGTGCCGCACGCGGCATAGATCACATTGAACGCCTAAGACCAATGGATCTACGCACCCGAGCAGGCGGCGAGTATATGATCGCCCGCAACCTGCTCGGGCAAAGGCGCGTCATGCGCCTGGACAGGATAAAAGGCTCAGAGGCGCTGCCAAGTCCCTAAGTGCTTGCACTTGCTGTACAAAATATCTGTACAGCCGCTAACATCAGCCGGCGCCTTATACATAATCGCGCTAATCTGCCGCCGACATGGCGTGGCGTTGATGCAACGTCATGAAGTTTTCATCGTTGTTGGGCAACCTGATCTAAAATTGCGACTTGCAAAGCTGACTATTTTTTAGGCACTGTAATGAGGTTGCCGCATGCGCCGTGGTTTCTAGCGGTTTGCCCCAAAGCATTCACAAAATTATCCACAAATTTTGTGGATAACCGATAAATCTCAAGTATAATAGTAACTTAAGCTAAGGCAGCAGGCGCCGGATCGCCATCATTGTCCTTGCCGCCCAGATCCGACTCTCGTATGATCCGGGCGTTTGTTTTTAATGCTTCCAGCGAGAGCAATCCTATGAAAGCTGGCATACATCCCGATTACCACGACGTGACAGTAACCTGCCGCTGCGGGCACAGTTTCAAGACACGCTCGACCTATGGCAGCAAAGAGTTACACGTCGAAGTATGCGCCGAATGTCATCCCTTTTTTACAGGTAAACAGAAGATTCTCGACACGGCAGGCCAAGTCGACAAGTTCCGGCGGCGTTTCGGCAATAAGTAAATTAAGCGCGGCGCGGCATATGCGTCGCCAGTGTCAGAACGTTGCGGGTGCATTGGGCGTATGTGCGCTGCTATTTGTTGCCGCGCCTGTGCATGCGTGTTGGACAAATCGCATCGATGCCGATGCTCGAATCGCAAGCGTGTATGACGGCGATACCGTGCGTGTGACCGATGGCCGCGGGCTGCGTCTGATCGGTCTCAACACGCCGGAATTGGGTCATGACGGCGCGCCCGATCAAGCTTACAACGGGCCACCGCTGCATTGCGTACCTACTCGCACAGCATGATAACTAGGTGTTGCTGCGCTATGACATGGAGAGCCGCGATCACTACGCGCGCCGGCTCGTGCATGTTTATATCTGCCGGATCGGAGCAGTGTCACGGCCGACCTGCTGTGAATAGGCTTGGCGACGCAATTGACGGTACCGCCGAATACTTATGACTCTGACTGTTATCGTCGCGCCGAAGAAGGCACGCACGGAGCGCGCTGGCATCTGGCACCTGGCGACATACCAGGTCTTCGCCCACTGAACTGAAAACGAATGCTACCGGATTTCACCGCGTGCGCGGGGTGGTGGCGCGGGTCGGACAAAGCCAATGTTGCATATGGCTTGACTCGGAAGGCAACGTGGCGCTGCGCATCGACCGCGAGGACCTCGACTACTTTGTGCGCCAGAACTTCTACGCGCTTCAAGGCAAACAGATCATGGTGCATGGTTGGCTTTACACATACAGCGGCGAGGTGCGCACGCAGATCCCACATCCTGCGGCGCGTGAGGCGAGTACGTTGTTAGCACGCAGTTGCTCGTGTGGTGCTCAATGCAGACTGGCTCGGAGATGATATTGCACACCAGCGCACCATTTTGGCTGAGCGTGCCAGCTTCACGACACCAAAGTGGCTTGCATGGCACAAACGCTCAGCGATAGGCTATCGTCAGCGCGCTGAATATTGACGTATTAAGCTATACATTGCCGCAACAATAAATAAGCGCGGACAAGGCATCCGTCGCTGGCATCGTTAACCCAAACTACTAAGGCGTGGCAGATGGGACGCATAAGCCCTTACTTCGACATAAAGAAAGATTCGCAAGGCAATGAGTACATGGAGGTGTATCTAGAGGGCATCGCGTTACTGCGGCTGGTGCTGAGCAACAAAGGCACCTGCTTCACAATGGAAGAAAGAGTGGAGCTGGGATTGGATGGTTTGCTGCCGCCGCAGGTCAATACTTTAGAGCAGCAAGTTGATAGGGTCTACAAAGGCTACTTGCGGGTATCCGATCCGCTGGGCAAGTATCAATATCTGCGGGCCCTGCAGGAACGCTCCGAGATCCTATTTTATGCACTGCTGTCGGCGCACTTGGAGGAGATGCTGCCCATCGTATACACGCCGACGGTAGGCCAAGCGGTACAGGAATATAGCTATATCTATCAGAACCCGCGCGGGCTTTCTTTCTCACCGCTCAAC
>DATACK010000086.1:0-7985 GCA_036259115.1 Gammaproteobacteria bacterium
AGTAGGGGAACCCGCTGCCGGGACGTTGGATGATGTTCGTAATTCCCTAGAGGACGCTTGTAATCCAAACGCATAGGAGCACTCCATGTGAGCGAGCCATCGACCTATCCGAGCTCGCATTCGTCACAAGGCTCCTCGGCAGCGGGATAAGGCGAACATCCCGTCAGGCTTGATAAGGCAAAGCTCATGCCAAGCGTTACCGCCGGTTACCACGTTGCCAAGCCTTGTTTTCGGCTTTTTATTGGCAGAAAAGGGCGCGCGCATTGACTTCCCGCGGTCATCGAGGCGTTGCATCCGTCATTTTCCGCTTACTGCGAGCTCGCCATGCCCCTTGCTCGTTGCGTTGAGAACCGCTTGGGTGAGTCTTGTCACCAAGAAGCGACATAGCGCGCGAGAGCTTCAAACCGCATCGGGATTGGTAAACGGTTTATCGCCCGATTACACCCGTTTATCACCGTCGGGTTTCAGAGACAGAAGCAACTTGCACCGCAAAATAGGACATATCGTACGACGGATTTAGGATTATTTTTTTGAAGATCCTCACATCATGAGCGATTGGCTACCCGCGAGGAAACATACCACTGCACGCTTGCACCGATCCTCCTACCCAGACATTGGCAATCCTTGTTTATTGATAAACCGAACCGATTGCATTGGTTTATAGTTCCATCTGCCATTGCTATATTCCACCACGCATGACTCGTCGCTAATCTCATTTACTGCTGATCGTCGCGTCCTCAGCCTTATTGTGAACGTCTTCGGCATGGGCGTGGCATGTAGATTCGCTCGCCAATCTTAAACAGCCGCAACAATTGCAAACTTCACAGAACCACGATCACAGTCGTCACGCCGCATGCGCGGATTTGTGTGGGCACAGCTGCCATAGCTTCGCTCATTTTATTAGCCTGCTGACTGGCGTCAGCGAGCCTATCATCGCTGATAGGCATTGCTTCGTTTATTTAAGCCGGCCTAACTCGGCGATCTTCCCTCCCCCACAGCATCCTCCCCAAACCTGAATTCTGAAGTCGTTCCGTGCATCATCTAATAGGGTGATGTGTGTCATTGAACGGATGAAGGATTCCAAACATGTCTTCAAAGACTTTTCGTGGGATGGTCGCATGCACATGCGTGCTGGCGATCTCGTCGTGGCTCAACGCGGCAGAAGTTAGTTCTGCAAATACGTCGCAACTAACATCACAGCGTGCGCTAGCGGCGCTAGTGCGCGAGGTATTGAACAGTAATCCCGCTGTGCAAGCGGCCCAGGCAGCAGTAAACGCCGCGCAAGCTCGTGAACGCGCAGCCAGCCGGCCCCTTTACAACCCCGCGCTGGCGTTCAACCTAGAGCAGTCGGCAGAAGATACACAGGCGCTAGGCCTTGACCAGACCATAGACTGGGCCGACAAACGAGAGGCGCGCACGAAAGTGGCTTCTTATGTATGGGTCGCGACCCGCGCGAAATTGGTGACTGTGCGTCAGCGTCTGTCTGGTGAACTTCTCTCGGCGCTGGTCCGTTTACAAACGGCGCGGGCGCTTGCGCGATTGGCGCAGCGGCGGGCCGATGGGACGCAACATCTCGCGGCATTATCGCAGCAACGTTACCAAGCAGGCGATCTGAACCAAGTCAGTTTGGAGCTGGCCAGGCTTGCGCACGCACAAGCGAAGCTGCAACGCGCGCAGGCGGTAAGCGATGTCATCCAAGCTCGTCGTGCGCTGGCTGCCGTAGCGGGTGATGTGGACCGCAATTGGCCGGGCTTGCCTAAAAGGCTTCCCACCCTTGCGCGTGGCGCGCCTGATCTCAAAACTTTGCTTAACGAGCTGCCCGTGCTACGGGCCCAAAGAGCACGCATCGCCGCAGCCAGATCCGCTGTTGAGCTCAGCGCCCGGCGGCGCACCCCCGACCCAACCATCGGCCTGCGAGGTGGGAGTCAAGAGAACGAAGCGCTCATCGGCATTGGTTTGTCCCTGCCGCTTTTTGTGCGCAACAACTTCAGCGCCGAGGTGGATGTCGCCAACGCCAACCTGATCCGAACGCAACGGCGGGCGCAGAACATCTATCGTCGCGCGAAGGCGCGGCTGGTATCGGCCTTAATGCAATACCGCGTGACCCGTCGCGCGCGGCTTGCTTGGGAGCAGACCGGACAGCGCAGCGTAAGCACGCAGATCGATCTGTTGAGGCGCCTATGGCAAGCCGGTGAGTTGAGCACCACGGATTTTCTAGTGCAGCTCAATCAAGCGCTAAATACTCAGGCGAGCGCCATTGGCGTGCGCGGCCGCGCATGGCGGGCATGGTTCGAATGGCTAACCGCCTCCGGCCGAATCGATGACTGGTTAGGTCTGCGCAGACCGTAAGCAACCCCCCGACTGCTGCGGAAGTTTATTCCCTTTCTGGAGCACAGAAACATGTCCCGCGAGTGGATGTTAACCTTTTGTTTGTTATTCGAGAGCCTGTCTGTCACTGCGGCTCAGGAACCGAACCAGGCGGAGGCGCCGGATAAGTTGCAGGAACAACACAGAAACGGCTCATTGAGATGGACCTAGGCCGATCGTCATGCTGCTGACATCATCATAGCCAAGATAGAAAAACGCGCTTTGACGGAAGAAATCACCACGCCTGGCAAGTCCCCCTGGACACTAACCGCACAGCTCAGTTAAAGCTGCGCACCGGTGCACAGCTAGTCAGCCGTCATGCCCGCTTAGGCCATACGGTTAAAAAAGGACAACCTTTGGTGACCCTTTCCAGCGTTGAGAGGGCCAAGGCGAGCTGATCGTGGCTGACTGCGAGTGGGCGCGTGTTAAAGCGTTCGGATCTGACATAGTGTCCGCGAAGTGCTACGTGAAGGCACAAGTGACGCGCCAGCAAGCTTACGCCACGGGACTGGCCTTCGGGTTGACACCAGATGAGGTCGATGCGCTGACCTATGGGTTTAGTCTGTACGTGATTTCGTTGGGCGTGCGAGCCAAGGCGCACGCCGCCCAATTCAAGGGCGAATTGATCCTGTTTGCCGCCCTTGTGGTGCTGGCGCAGATTGGTTAGCGAGTTTGGAACCCATCGGAGCCAATCTTCCAGGCCATGAGCGGCTTTGCATTGCTCAGTATCGCGGCCAACACCGCTTGCCTCGGTCTCCTGTGGCGTCATCGCGAGGAAGACGTCAATATGTGCTCGGTATGGGAATGCTCGCGCAACGACCTCGCTGATGGTCTCGCTGTGCTCGTTGCGGCGGCCGGCGTATGGGCCACCGGCGCCGCCTGGCCGGACCTCGTCGTCGCTTCAGGACTTGCGCTGTTATTCTTTCGATCCGCGTATCGAATCTTTGCCGACGCGCGCGAGAGCCTGGTTATCCAAGCGCAATAATTATTGGACTTACGCTAAAGCCGCCTCAGGTTAGTGACGAGAGACTCAGTAGGCACGCTTCGCTGCCCTTCATTACCTGGCGGAACCGAGAGATTTTGAGACGGATGTAAAGAGACTAATGTCAGAGGAACAAACCATCCATGACGCATGATAGACCCGATCATGCCGGGCATGATCACAGCGGACATCTCCACCGTATCGGCAGTAACGCCAATGGCCGTTACTTGATAGTTGCATTGGGTTTACTGTGCGGCTTTATGCTGGCTGAGATCGTGCTAGGTCTACTGGCTGGTTCACTCGCTCTGATTGCGGATGCGGGGCACATGCTCACGGATGCCGGCGCCGTAGGTCTAGCGCTGGTAAGCATGCGCCTTGCCCAGCGGCCGCCTGGGGGCAATCTGACCTTCGGTCTCAAGCGAGTCGAGATCTTAAGCGCGCAAGCCAACGGCATTACCCTATTGTTGCTGGCCGTGTGGTTTATCTATGAGGCTATTACCCGTCTCATCACACCACCTCAAGTCGAGGGGGGGCTGGTGTTGACCGTCGCGCTGGCGGGGATCGTCGTTAATCTGCTCGCCACCTGGATGATCGCCAAGGCCAATCGCCGCAGTCTCAACGTGGAGGGCGCCTATCAACATATCTTGACCGACCTTTATGCCTTTATCGCTACTGCCGTGGCGGGGGCGATCATCTGGTTGACCGGCTACGATCGCGTGGATGCGGCTGCCGCGCTGATCGTCGCGGCCCTGATGCTGCGGGCGGGCTACAGTCTAGTGAGGAATGCTTGGCGCATCTTTCTGGAGGCCGCACCCACAGGGATGAACCCCGAAGAGATCGGTTATGCCATGGCTGCGCATCCGGATGTGGCCGAGGTTCACGATCTACACGTGTGGGAGGTGACATCCGGCTTTCCGGCGCTATCAGCGCACGTGCTGGTTGGTGCGAACAGCGATTGCCACGGCCGGCGACGCGAATTGGAACAGCTATTAAGAGACCGTTTCGATATCGAACATACCACCTTGCAGGTCGACCATGTTCAGGATGAGGCGCACATTCCGATCAAAGATGTCGTGCGCAACAATGGATCTAAGTACAAATCCACCTCAGATAAAGATCGACTCATCTAGCAGCTTGTCATAATTTGTCACGGTGGAAGGCCGCTTCGCAGATACTAGTAAGTTGCTGTACGGTCGAGACGCTTAACCTCTCCGATTTGCAAGTCATGCCGCAACCGATGTAGGCGTAGGCTGGCCACACTGCGTTTGTTTTTTTCACACTACTGATTTTGCCGCAACCTAGACTTCCAATGAAACACCATCACCGCATCGAGATCCTGCCATTCACCATTCTCTTTGATCTTGGGCGTTATGCGACCTTCATAGCGCACAACCTGACGACGCTCCTTCTCCACCGTGAAATACACGGGAGCAACCACCAGTCGAATGAAAAAGCTGGCGGGTATCATCTTGATGACCACAGCCGGTTTGCCCCGCCAGGTGGTCTCGCCGGATTTGATCAGGTTGAATCCCACGGTTTGGGTGCGTGGAATGACGATGTAGCGTAAATAGACTTCTTTGCCTTGCATCAATTCCCGCCAGTGCGCGAGCAGGTAAGGCACGATGTTGTCATTGACGACCGTAGGACTTTCAAGCGCCTCAATGTTGGTATCGGTATCGCCGCCCTCGACGTAGCGCATTGAGAGCACGCCCTTACCCGCTTGCGCGTTGCCGTGAATCTCGGCCCGACCGTGGGCATTGATCTGCTTTTCAATGAGACTATACGAGACAAGCTGATCATTGCGGTATGTCGCTTTCTCGATTGCGGCGGTCCGGCCGTTGGGGTAAGTGTAAGTTCTCGTCACGCGGACTTCATTTCCGGAGCGTATGGCAGTCCTGCGGAAATTAAAGAGCAGGTGATCAACATTGGAGCCTTGCTGGTAAATCCTTCCTATCAATATCTCATTTGCGTGGCTGCCGCTAACACCTGCTTGCCCCGCAGCAGCCAATCCGGAAAGACAAAAGATGACCAGCCCCGCGACGGCTAAATTTGATAGCTTGATATTCATGATTGTCTCTCATTATACGAACAGTAAGCTAACGCCAAATCATAGCGCTTTGCGCGAGTGGAGGAATCCGCCGCAGGCGTCCAGATGCCTTAGCACCGCTCGGGATAAACTCCGTCGAGGGAAAGCTTGAATTGATGGAAACTATTTAGGGAATGCGTTCTAATGAACGCAAGGACAACACAGGCGTCATCCATACGCAACCGCTTCGACCGCATGAAATGAACCGAGGCATTTGGCGATCTCGGTACGCTGATTCCTTTCACGAACGCCGATATCATAGGCTGCTGGGCATGGACTACTTTGGTCTGTTGTCTGCGTTTAATGCCGCCAAAATCATTACCGGTCTCTACTACTGCACGCCTTTTCCCATGCAATCCATGAAGCCAATTGCTGCGATCTCCACCACATGGCTTGACACGATCTCATGCTGGGCACACTACTTACGCTTCGGCGCCCGCACCGGCAGCGCGCTGATAATCCTGGGCGCGCCCATGCTCATGCTAACCATCTTCTTCAGCGGCTCAATTGAAAGTTTGTTCATGGTCTTTCCCAGGCCCGTGCTGGGCGTGATCCTGTTTCTGACCGGTAGTGAACTTAGCATTGGGCACCTGCCACAACGGCTTCGATAAGAAAGCGTGCTTCGTGATGCATACTACCGCCGCCTGGGCCTTATGGAACATCGGCATCGCCTTCGTGTTCAATGTAGTGGTTCATTACTTGCTCAAGCGAAATATCGTGCGGCTGTAAATGCGCCGCGCAAACTCACTGCGTGTCAACTATAACGCCATGTTGCGCAGGCGCAGCGCATTGGTGATTACCGATACCGAGCTTAAGCTCATGGCGGCAGCCGCGATCATCGGGCTCAGCAGAATGCCGAACATCGGATACAACACACCGGCCGCGATCGGCACGCCCAGGGCGTTGTAGATAAAGGCGAAGAATAGATTCTGGCGAATGTTGCGCATGGTTCTGTCGCTTAAGCGGCGTGCGCGGGCGATGGCGCGTAGATCACCCTTGACCAAGGTCACTCCCGCGCTTTCCATCGCCACATCCGTGCCCGTGCCCATGGCAATGCCGACCTGCGCCTGCGCCAGCGCCGGGGCGTCATTGATCCCATCGCCGGCCATGGCGACCACACGGCCTTGATCCTGCAATTGTTTGACCAGCCGATATTTATCCTCAGGTCTCACGTCGGCGTGCACTTCGTCTATTCCCAGTTCGCACGCGACGCTCTGCGCGGTGATATAGTTGTCGCCGGTGAGCATGACGATGTGGATACCTTCGCTTTTAAGAATTTGTACGGCTTCGAAGGTGGTTGGCTTAATGGGATCGGTGATGCCAATCAAGCCCGCAGCCTGCCCGTCTATGGCAGCAAGGATCACGGTCTGACCCTGCCTGCGTAACACTTCCGCGCGATCAGCAAACGCCGCGGTCTCAACATTTGCCTTCTCCAACAAGCTGCGGTTGCCGACTAAGACCTTGCGCCCATCCACCGTGCCGCGCACGCCAAGGCCTGTTGCGACCTCGAAATCATTGATAGCCGTGAGCTTCAAGTCGCGGGCCTCAGCGCCGGTGACGATGGCCTTGGCCAGCGGATGCTCGCTGGCGCGCTCCAGGCTTGCGACCAGTTCCAGCAGTTCTTCTTCCTTGTATGAACCTATGGATTCCACGGTTTGCAAGCTTGGTCGGCCTGCGGTCAGCGTGCCGGTCTTGTCGACCACCAAGCTATCGACCTTTTCCAGGATTTCCAGCGCTTGGGCCGCACGGATCAATACGCCCTCGCGTGCCCCACGGTCTATACCCACCATCACCGACATGGGCGTGGCCAACCCTAGCGCGCAAGGGCAGGCGACGATCAGCACCGAAACCGCCGCTAACAATGCAAACTTAAACGCGGGCTCCGGGCCAATCAGGCTCCACGCGACAAAGGCCAGCAAGGCGATCAGAATGACCGCTGGCACAAACCAGGCGGATACCTTATCCGCCAAGCGCTGGATGGGCGCCTGACTGTGCTGGGCGTCGGCCACCATCTGCACGATGCGCGCGAGTAACGTGTCGGCGCCCACGCGCCCAGCGCGCATGACAAAGCTGCCGGCCTGATTCACCGTGCCGCCAGTGACCAGATCGCCAGGGCCTTCTCCCCGCGGCAGTGGCTCGCCGGTGAGCATGGATTCATCAATGGTCGTCGTACCTTCCAGCACCTCACCGTCAACTGGCACCTTTTCGCCCGGACGCACGCGCAGCCGATCGCCGACCTGCACCTGCTCCAGTGGCACGTCGTGTTCTTGATCCTCGTCGCTGAGCTTACGCGCGGAGGGTGGCGTGAGGTCGAGCAATGACTTAAGCGCGCTCGACGTGCGTTCACGGGCGCGCAGTTCTAGCACCTGGCCCAGGAGCACCAAGGTGGTGATCACCGCCGCGGGCTCCAAGTAAAGCGGCAACTGATCGCCATGTCCCCTAAACGCCGCGGGCAACCACTCGGGAAACAGCAGCGCGGCGAGGCTGGCGAGATAAGCCGCGCCCACACCCAGCGCGATCAGAGTGAACATGTTTAGGCTGCGATGGCCG
>DATACK010000087.1:0-1661 GCA_036259115.1 Gammaproteobacteria bacterium
TGCTGCCCTCTCGCTTACCTATATTGCTTATTGCGTGCCAACTATGTACGGATAGCGTGAGATTATTGTAAGTGACTGATGTGGAATGATTTCCTCAAAGCAGACAATGATAAAGAAGCGCTCTGCATCCAGAATTAGTTAGAGGATAACTAACAGTGATGTACACGATTGTTCGTGATTATCAGACAATAGTGCTTAGCACCAGTGGGGCATGCAGCCTGCGGTTAGGCACAGCTTTGTTGCACAGATAGTCACGGAGGCGGGGTGCGGGTAATGTTGAGGTGTGAAACGCAAGACTACCCGACGCAGTTACCGCCTTCGCAACTGGAGCGAGTATAACGCCGCGCTGGTGAAGCGCGGAAGTTTGACGCTGTGGGTGAGCAAAGAGGCGCTTACTGGCTGGCATGATGATGCGTGCAGCGGGCGGCGAGGCGCCCCGCGCACCTATAGTGACAATGCGATCTTATGTATGGCCATGTTATCGGCGGTGTACCGGTTGACGCTGCGAGCCACGCAAGGGCTGCTGACCTCGGTGCTGAGATTGCTGAGTGTTGCGTTACCGGTGCCAGACTACACGACCTTATGCCGGCGGCGCCAAACACTCGATGTGAGATTGCCGCGGCACCGACCCAACGGGCCACTGCACGTGGTCGTGGATGCCACCGGCATCAAGGTTTATGGTGAGGGCGAGTGGAAGGTCAGATGCCGTGGTTGGTCCAAGCGGCGTACCTGGCGCAAGCTGCATTTGGGTGTGGATGAGGCAACGGGAGAGATTGTCGCGGCCGCGGCCACGACCAACGACTTCAGCGATAGTCAACTATTACCGGATCTGCTGGATCAGATCGACGAACCCGTTGCCCAGGTCTCGGGCGATGGCGCGTATGATACGCACGAGTGCTATGTGGCGATTGATGAGCGAGCCGCCCGAGCGGCGATCCCGCCGCGGCGTAACGCGTGTATCTGGCAACGTGGACACCCGGACAACCCGCCGTACTCGCGCGATGAGAACCTGCGATGTATCCGCCGCTACGGGCGCAAGCGCTGGAAATGCGAGTGTGGCTACCATCGGCGCAGCCTGGCCGAGACCGCAATGTTTCGGGTGAAAACGATCTTTGGTGACTATGTGCGCGCACGTCTATTCGAGGCCCAAGGCGCAGAGCTGCTCATCCGCTGCGTCGCGCTGAACCGCATGACCCACTTAGGCATGCCTGACAGCTACGCCGTGTGAAAGACGCTCTGCTTCCGGCGAATCTTGTCTCACCCAATGTTTATGCAACAAAGCCGATCGATTCTGTACCGCTGGTAAATGCTTCTTTCACACTACATCCACCTCTTGCTGATCACTAAGCCAATGCTGCTTGCACGAGCAGTATGATTAAAAGAGTACAGATATAACGTCCCTAAGCGGCGTAATCGTTTCTTTTCATACCATCTGCATCGTGCTGCACCTGTAGGCAGCCGAATCTAATTGAT
Source organism: Gammaproteobacteria bacterium (assembly GCA_036259115.1). GTDB lineage: Bacteria > Pseudomonadota > Gammaproteobacteria > JACCYU01 > JACCYU01 > JAPSGG01. Next base: position 1,474 of record DATACK010000087.1, read on the forward strand.
CAAGCAGAATCGCTGGGTCCTTCCTGGGATTGACTCAACTGCGGGTCGCGGCGGCGCAGTTTGCGCGTAATTTTTCCTCCCAAACTTTTTGCACTTGCACTCTAGTCTGCGGTAGATAGACTTGTATGTGATTGATGCACTTAGGAATCTTGCTATACCGCTTAGACACCAGAGTGCAGAAACATAGC
>DATACK010000088.1:0-2735 GCA_036259115.1 Gammaproteobacteria bacterium
TAGTTCTCGATCTTAGAGCTGGTGCCGGCTTGTCCACCAGGCGCGCAGCTTTCGATGACGATGGTGCTTAAGCCCTCGGATGCCGCATAGACTGCCGCCGCCAAGCCGGCAGGGCCGGCGCCGATGATGGCGACATCGAACTCGGCCTCCTTGCGAAGTTCGGCGGCGAAGCCAAGGCACTCGGCGATCTCGCGATTGGACGGATTCGTGAGCCGCCGATCGCCGCAGAGTAAAACCGGTAGATCCTCGACCGCGACATCCAAAGAATGCAATATCTTCTCAGCATCCTCAGTGTCCGTGTTGATGAATTTGTGCGGCACGCCATTGCGGGTGAGAAAGGTGCGAATACGAGTGGTGTTGTCATGCTCCGCGCTGGCTGCCACTAACGTTATGCTGCCTAGCTGCTCGGCGATCATGCGCATGCGGCGCAGGATGAAGCTGAGCAGGATCGTTTCCCCCAGCATTGATTCGGTGGCAATCAGCTCGCGCAGCTTTTCGGTGCTGACCGCAAGCACACGCGTCTTGCCCTTGGCGCGCCCGGCCAAGAATGCACCGCGACCGGACATTGTTGTTGTCTCGCCAGCATAACGTCGGGGGCCGTGAGTAACAACGACGTGCTCGCCGCCATCAGTCCGGCGAAAGATCTCGATTTGGCCGTCTACCACTAAGAACAAACCTGTATTGCGGTCGCCCATGTCCCATAGAAGCGTGCCATCGGCGACTTCGCGCTCCTCGCCATAGCGGCGGACAACATCGATCTGTTCTTCGGTTAACTCTGGGTAGAGTTCATGATGCCGAGTCTCTGTGCCCGCGGCCCAAGGCGGTGGAGCCTCGCTGGTTTGATTCTCCTTGATGTTCATTCAGACCTCTTCTCCACGGCAATTTCCTCCCTAAGCATACCGCCACTTCATATCTGTCGCCTCTCTTACTCATTAACGCAGGAAATGCACGATTGGATCCCTCACAGATGTCCGACTTCTTGCTGCTGCCCTTCGACGAGTGGCGGCTGTTAATCAGGCGGCTTCGGTCAGCTCGGTGACCTCGTGAACCACGACGCCGACTTCGGCAGGCACAGGCTCCAGCCATGCCGCCTGCTTGAGCGCGCGTGCGGCGTCTGCGTAACCTCGCTGCCATCTTTCCTGGATCCTGGGCCAGGAAAAGTCGACGTCCTTGTAGGCAAGCTCCCAGTCCTCCTGCGGATAAACCAGATGCACGATGTTCATGGTGGTGGCGCAACCTAAGGCGGCCACGGCAGCGACCGCGGGGTCGTCTTGACGTTCCTCCGGCAACAGATCATGTAGAAAGCGCACGGCGTTACGCAGGTCGTGAATGGCGCGATAGCTTTTGATGTGCTGCAGGGAGCGACTACTATAGGTCAGATCTTTGTGCCGCGTCAGAACCTGGGCTAGGTTGCGGGGATCGGGGCCTACCGGGTTCCACAAGTCGACCATGAAGCAAAGCGTGTCGCAACGCGGCTCGTCTTCCAGCACGACCTCCAGCGGGGTATTGGAGTAGATGCCGCCGTCCCAGTACAGCTTTCCATCGATCTCCACGGCCGGAAATCCGGGTGGCAACGCACCGCTGGCCAGAACGTGCTCCGGCCTAATGCGCTGCCTGCGGTTATCGAAATAGGTCGGACGGCCGGTGGTGACTTCAACGGCACTCATACTGAGGCGCATGGAACCTTCGTTCATCAACTGGAAATCGATCAGCGCCTTGAGAGTGTTACGCAGCTGCGCGGTCTCGTAAAAGGACACATCGCGTGCCGAACCGCCCGCCATCAAGTTTAGTGCAGGCCAATTCGGCGCAAAAAAATCCGGCACACCCGCCAGCATCGCGCGGGTCGCGCTCATTTGGCTCAGCAATTTCCGGGCTTTGGGCGGCATTTTGCTGACGGCCCAGTACTCCGCTCGCGAGACGCCACGCCAGAAAGCCTCCAGCCGGGCGAGCCTCCGGTCAGGCGCGTTGCCGGCGATGAGCGCGCTGTTGATCGCGCCAATCGAGGTGCCAGCAACCCAATCGGGCGTATATCCATGCTCTTCAAGCGCCTGATAGACCCCCACCTGATAAGCGCCCAGTGCGCCACCGCCTTGCAATACCAGCACGACACGTTTGTCGGCGGGCCGCCCAGGACAATTTATACGCTTCATCGTATCTTCCATGTTACAGCTCGTTGTTTATTTGCTGCAGTGCAGCATATCCGGTACGGCTCGCAGAGTCAAGGCTAGCTGCCCAACTGTTCGCCGACGCTCTATTTGACGCAAGAGTGCACCTACGTCGGTCCAGTCAAAGCTGAGATGACTCTCCGCGAGTGGCTTGATTCTATCAATGGCAAGAGCTTGGGGCCGCCATCCAAACGGTAGGCGCACTGAAGGATATGGTAGAGGTATGGATTCCCCGCTCGGGCAAGACTACTCGCTTGGCCTTCATGTCCACACACAAGGCAACGGCAAGCAAGCACTCACTGGTGTGAGGTTAAGCGCCGTAAGTCCCAGCTCGCTAGCACACACGACCAGTTCCTCCGGATGCGAAGCACGCCCCAAGAAGCTGATGTCGCTGATGCAACTCGGCTTCTGCGGCCTCGCGAAGGTGTAAAGGCCAGTCTTACTCCATGTGCCCCTCGTGATATACTGCTTACAATAGCAGTAGTCTTGCGGGAGCTATATATGAGGCAATATGTAGATTTGGAGCGTGCGTCCTCCGGTACTGCCGCCCTACAGGCGTCGGAATGGTGT
>DATACK010000089.1:0-2176 GCA_036259115.1 Gammaproteobacteria bacterium
GCTTCTGGGGCAGGCGTGGCTGGCGGAGGAGGACGCCCAGACGGCGCTGCAACTCGTGCGGGAGAGCGCCGGAGTGGCGTCGACGCTGGCGGTAGCGCGCGAGCACGCGCAACGCGCGCGGGAGGCGCTGGCCACGCTGCCGGAAGGGCCCGCCCGTTACTCGCTTTCCCGCCTGGCCGAGTACGTCGTCACGCGGGACGTGCAAGAGACGGCTGATCCTGATTGATCTTTAGACTAGGTTTCAGCCATTGACAAGGTGATGTGTTCACCTTGTCACCTCGTCGGGATTAGAAAGCTCCTATTTCAGTGGCTGCTAAGCTCGATCACAGTTATCTTTTCAAAGGCCCACCGGGCACAGAAACGACCTATGTTGGGTCGCATATCATCGGGGCCTTGCTGGCGCATAACTGTCGCGTTGGAATCGTGTCCAACAGCTACAAAAACCATCAATAATCTACTGCATACGCCGGCTCAGGCAATACGGGCGCGCATGCGACAGGCGCTGGCGACACGCACCTAGTAGTAAGGACATACAGGCTTAGGCTGAGCAGGCCCTGGTGCCACCGGATGTGACGGCGCAGGCGTTGATGGCGCAGGTTCTGTGATCGCCTGATCTGGTGGCGTAGATGCTGGCGGTGGTGGTGCTATCGTTTGCTGTGGCAAATGGATTGGCGGCGATATCTCAAAGGTTACCAGTTGCGCCAGTTTACTAGTGCCTTCTCTCGTACCTGGATGATTCATCGGTTACAGCGTTACAAGCCGCATTCCAAAGCCACTTTTCTGAAAATTCATCCGTTACAGACGATGCGAGTGTAACCGATCGAAAATGGCGGAACCCCGCGCCACATAAGGGATGTAGCGGTATAACCGATCGAAATGGGGAGACGTGCAGGAGAGGCATAATGCCGGTCAAAAGAAGTTACACAGGTGGAAAACCTACACGGATGGGAACGTTGGCCGGCGTACCATGCGGCATGTAAACGCGCCAGACGTCGTAGAGACCCCGGCTATGACGATGAACTGACACGGCCGCGGCCGTAGTTTGGGACAAAGGAACGCCAATTCAGATAGGTGCAACGATGCTGTCATTTCTACAGATTCTAGGGGCAGTAATCATGGTAATAGGCGGCTTTTTTATGGCTGGCGCAACAACAAGAGAACAAGCCGAAATCGGCGGGATCGCTCTGTTCGGCGGCGCCACTCTACTGCTTGTCGTCTCCTTCCTAAAATACATTTGGTTAGCACAGTAAAATCGACCGGCGCAAGGACGTGCCAGACGCCGTAGTCTTTGTGTGATTGGTGCTCGAAAATCACCTGCTTTTTTGTGCACAGCACGGCAGTAAAAGGGGTTATAATGGTGCATCGCTTGACGCGAGGTCTTGAACTTGCCAGCAAAACTGACAAACCCCTCCTATCGCCCAGGTAGCCTGTCCACAACGTGTGAAATAAGGCGTGAGCTGTCCCGCGTCTATCGCGATATGCGCCAAGGCATGCTGAACACAAGCGACAGGACAAAGCTCGCGTATGTGCTTGCCGTAATGGCGCGGCTGGTTGAACAGACAGAGGATGAATCGCGCATTGAGGGGTTAGAGGAAATAGCCCGTGAGCGGGCCTCAGAGCCACAGTCTGCGCATTGATGACCTAACCCTATGGAAGGTTTAGACGGCGACTGCGAAGCCTTGAGCGGCGTTTGAAGCCTGAACCATCAGACTTTGCAGCGATCAGCCACCACATCGAAGCCGAGTTGCAACAGAAGATTGCGGAATTGCCGCCGAGCGTCAGACGGATCATCGCCGCCCCTTACGAGGCACCGTCTATCGAGGCGTGGGAAGCCGAGGTCAGGGCAGAGCAGGAACGGCGGCGGCGTGAACGAGAGAACGAACACCCCGACCTACGGTTGATTGAAGGAAGTAACAAACCATGAGCGACACACTGGACAACATCATCGCGCAAATGATCCCGCCTGAGCCGACTTATAAGTCGGCCGTGCGCTGTTACGCGGTGGCATGCTGTCACAGGGCTATGAGTGCAAGCGAAAAAATGCAAGACGAAGTGGAAGACTACACGCGGCAACTGAATGCTTCGTTTCAACAATACGCCACGCAATTGGCAGAAATCAAAACTCAAAGGCACTCGCACAACTAGATAAACGCATACAATCAGTTGCCTTGGCAAA
>DATACK010000090.1:0-1912 GCA_036259115.1 Gammaproteobacteria bacterium
CCAGGTCTTTCCCCTCGACGATCGAGGTTACACGCGCGTTCTTGCCGATGGCCTGCCAGCGTCAGTCCTCGGCGATAGGAAAAGCTTTACGCTGCGCACAGGGGATATGGTTCCGGAAGACGTCATTCGCTCGACCTTGAACCGCTCGTATGTGATCACCGCCCGCTTTAACGTCAAGAAGACCGGCGATGCCGAAGGCGTATTGGCCGCCGCCGGCGGCTACCCGGCCGGATTTTCGCTTTACGTAAAGCAGGGGCGTCCGACGTTTACCTACAATTACTTCGGTGAGAACTATACAACCGTAGCGAGCCGCGAAAAACTGCCGCGTGGTCAAGCGGTCGTCCGCTTCGAGTTCGCGTATGACGGCGGTGGCCGTGGTGAAGGCGGTATGGCCAAGCTGTTCGTGAACGATAAACTCCTGGGTGAAAAGCGGCTGACCGCTACGGTACCGAACGCCTTCACAGCTAGTGAGACGTTTGACATCGGTCTGGACACCGGCACACCCGCTGCTCTTTATGCAAGCCCGGTTGCTTTTAACGGGCATCTGGAGACCGTCACTGTCGATCTGAAATGAATGGTCTTAAACTATCTCATTCTGCGGTGAGGAATCCCAATGCATAATGACGGCTTTAACATAATGGAACTAACGGATCGGCGGGCCGAGTATCTCTCTAAGTCACCAGCTCCTGGGGCGGCGCCTATGCCTGGCATGGTATGGGTTCCTGGCGGCAGGTTTGCAATGGGCGCCAATGATTTCTATCCGGAGGAGCGACCAGTGCATAGGGTTCATGTGTCTGGCTTTTGGATGGATGCCTCTCCCGTGACCAACGCGCAGTTCGCGGCCTTCGTTGCGGCGGCAGATTATAAGACCGTGGCGGAGCGTGCGCCTGACCCGGCCCGCTATCCTGGTGTGCGGCTCGATTTACTAGTGCCTGGGGGGCTCGTGTTCCGCAAGACCAAGACCAGGGTCAGTCTAGACGATCCTAGGCGATGGTGGGCCTATGTGCCCGGCGCGGATTGGCGCCATCCACGCGGCCCCAACAAAGGTATCGTCGGCATGGAGCAGCATCCTGTTGTGCAGGTGGCCTATGAAGATGCCGAAGCCTATGCGCGTTGGGCAGGAAAGGAATTACCTTCGGAAGCCGAGTGGGAATTCGCTGCCCGCGGGGGTCTGGATGGGGCCGTATTCGCATGGGGCAACGAGGACTCGCCGACAGAACGTCCAATGGCTAATACCTGGCAAGGAGAATTCCCCTGGATCAATAAACGCAGCGATGGCTACGAGGGTACTTCGCCGGTTGGCGTCTTTCCTGCGAATGGATACGGCCTTTACGACGTAACGGGTAATGTATGGGAATGGACCAGCGACTGGTACGTGCCACGCCATCCGCAAGAAACCGGCAAGCCTTGCTGCACGCCAACCAATCCGAGGATCACCTCCGCAGATGCGAGCTTCGATCCGATCCAGCCGAATATCTGTATTCCGCGCAAGGTAGTTAAGGGCGGTTCGCATCTATGTGCGCCAAGTTACTGTTTCCGCTACCGACCCGCGGCGCGCTCGCCTGAGGCTATCGATACCTCGACTTGCCATATTGGATTTCGCTGTATTATCAGAGCCGACGCGTAACGAATACCTAGACACAATGTGGCTTGTTGTCCACGGCGCATATCGACCTACGCAATCGTCGCTAAAGCCCAATTCTCAGATGGACGCTGGGCTCATGGGCGGCGTGAGCATCGGCAGTAAGGGGTTCCAGCGCGTCTTTACGAAGCATCGTACTCGAGCGCCACCTGGCAGTACAAATCAACATGAAAATCTCGACGTGATATATATAAGCTGACGTTTTTCGTTCAGCACCGTGACAGTCATAATAAAACTAGCGCCTATAGCTCATGCGTTAACATGTAGCCG
>DATACK010000091.1:0-11351 GCA_036259115.1 Gammaproteobacteria bacterium
ATCTGAGCCGATCAGGTATTCACGGATACAAACATCTGGTCATTGAACGGTTGTATATGGACGTATAGAACAGAGAACCTTTAAGTCAAGATCGCTGGCGCCCTTTCATCAAGCTCATCGAAGACCTACAACTGTAGCGGCTCCTTCTTGCGCCCTTGAGGGATTTTAACTTAAGACCGTCGCAACATGGATGCCTCTATACACCAATCCCATGTCAGTATCCACCGTCAACGTTTGCGCACTATCGGGAGGCAATACGATCACGTCCGGTTCGAATCCTTTCCTACAATGCCCTATTACTGTCGTAGCATTGTTTGCTGCCACAATGGGTCTGACCAGCGCGCAAGTTCCGCTGACATTAATCACAGCTGCATTCGCGTGGCAGTCTGCAAGAGCGAAAGTGGCGCCTCTGAGAACCTTAGAATTCATTGCTGCGCGGGCTACCAGCGTGAACTAACGGGGCTTGAACATTTTATTAATCTTCTTTTGTCTCTTCCGATAGCGTCGGGAGAAGTTCCGGCTCGCTGAATACAGAAGCTAGAGACGCACAATCTAGGGATTATATGAAGACGACCGCTGTCGGTGATAATGTTTGAAGTGCACCGTAGCTGCCATCTGATTTTCGTAAAAAGATGGTACATTTAATAGTATATCCAGGACATTGACTAAAGAATCGCTGCCTAACAATAAGTTAAATGTGGAGGTTTTGCATTGTTCAGTGCCCACACCGCGACCGTATCTATCCGGCCTTGGTTCGCACTTCGAACCAGCTCGGGCGACCACCCTGGAAGGATCCGGCGACGATCTTGCTGAAGCTGTTGATCTCGGCGCGGTACTCGGAACCGTCGGTGCCACAAGCGCCTGTTCCGAGAGCCAAAGTGAGTCGCTTGTAGTCTAGGCAGAAGCGGTCGGTATCGGTAGACGTCACACCGGTGCGGTCGTCATCCTGCGCGAAGGCCTGCGGGCAACGGGTTATGGCCAAAAGCCCTTCCACAGACTAGTCCACGCCTCGCAGACTATTGCCGGCCTGGCCGTTAATGGCCGTTACAAGAGAGCACGAGCTCGGGCTCCGTGCCCACCGTGCCGAGCGCAATGTCGAATGAAAATGCGATAGGTGGCCGCTCCGAGGGGAGAAGCTCAAAAGCGCTTAGTGTGGCGCCGACCGGCATTCCCGCCGCAGGCACACCGGCATCCTTGATCCTTGGGTCACCATTGGCAGTGATGGCTTGCGTGCGGTAAGAAGCGCTCGCGTCTTTCGTGGTAAGCTGCTCGGAGGTACCGGCGAGGTGCCCATGTTCATGGTAGTACACGATCGACCCAGCCGTAGTCTGACAATAGGCCTCGCTGGCATCCAAAGCCTCCTGCGAGCATACGCCTGGTGAACATCGGGCGAGGGGGTTTAATTCCGAAGGATCGAGCTTGGGATCAACAGCAGATCGCTGCTTCGATTGCAGGATGGGCAGGTTATCCGGCGTAACAAGGACTCGGGGCTTGTTTACTACAAACGTTGGATCAGCGAGCTAAGCAGGAATCGGTGAAGAATTGGCTAGACGGACAACAACCGCGGCAAACGACGATAACTTGTTTTTCACGTCAGACCCATATCGATCCGTAGCTTTTAACGCGGCGCGGGTTATTAAGCGAAGCGATTCTACCGGCAAGCAAAACAGTCGCCGGCTGTCGCTAAAGAGGCGCCGGTTATCGCCAATAGAAAGACGTCGATGAAACGTGCGCAGTTCGCAAGCTTAGCCGTCGCATTGTTCTTGTCTGTGAGCGCCTCGCACATTCACGATCGATGCCGTCTAGCGGTAGTCAGCAAGAAGCTACTAGTCAATTACACGTCCAATAACCGGCCACGATCACCAGACGCTCGCCCACGTAGATCAAAGGGATGCGATCTCGCTCCCAAGGCGGTATGCCGGCCTCTTGAAATAGCTTTTTGAGCTCCCGGTGATGACTGTGCCCTACCGGTCGACAGCGTTCGCCGCCGCGCCGAAATCTTACTGTGATATCTACCTTATCCACCTCGCTAACGCCCGCCCTTGCAATCATAGGTGGCTCCAGCACTATGCCAAGGTGCGGGATCGATAGAGGTCCACGTGGATCCCATCGCAATACGCGATGCGGATCGTGCCTGGGTAGTGGTGCCATCGCGAATAGATCATCCCGATAGCGTCGTACTTCCGCGCCCGGCCAGGTAATCGCCGGTGTACTGTCCCAGCGTGCGCCGATGGCATCGGACAGAATATGTTCAATTTGCCGTCGCACAGGCACGGGCAATCCGCGCTCGAGCAACCAGTATCGCAACACGTTGCATTGACGTGCGCGAGACAGGCTTCTTAAGCGTGCGACGGATAGTGTGTCGGCGCGGTTACCGGCAACGGTTCTCAACTCTTGCCGTGCTAGTTCCCCCAGCAGTTCTACCGCTTCAGCCTGTAATTCTGCTGCGCGGCTGAGCGTGCGTGCACAAGCCGGCCAGCGCGCGCGCAGCGACGTAAGAATCTTATGTCGGACGAAATTACGATCGAGCGCAGTATCCCGGTTACTGGCATCCTCCACCCAGCTCAGCCCATAAGCCGCCGCGTAGTCCGCGAGCTCTGCGCGCGTAAAATCAAGCAGCAACCGCGCATGCCAGCCTGCACCGAACGCCGTGATCGCGGGCATTGCGGACAAACCTGCCGGCCCTGCACCCCGCAGCAATTGCAACAGCAAGGTCTCGGCCTGATCATCCTGTTGGTGCGCGGTCAGCAAACATGCGTCGGCCTTCACTGAGTCTTTGAAGACCCGGTAGCGTGCAGACCTGGCTGCCGCTTCCGGACTTTCACCTGTGGCTGCTTTAGCATCGATGCATACCAGCTTGAACGGCACCATGAGCCTTTCGCACACGCACCGACAATGGGTGCTCCATATATCTGCCTGCGGCTGCAATCCATGATGAACATGAATCGCCTCGACAGACCATGACGCGGCGGCTTTCAGACTGACCATAGCGTGCAGCAACACGCTGGAATCCAGTCCCCCACTGAAGCCGACCAAATAGTGCCTAATCGCAGGCAGCGCGGATAAGCGAGTCCGCAGGCGATCCGGCGTGAACGCCATAGGTATTTAGGAAATTCAGAGTCCCAACATGATGAAATGCACGTACAACTGTGGTGCTCATACGTCAGTGCAAGGCGCAAGTCGCCTGGCATCTATCGCCTTTTGACCCCCAACGCACGCGGGTTTCCATGCTAGAGAGTCTTAAATTGCCCGTAACGCATCAGCCGGTTATAACGGCTCTCGAGCAGCGTGTCGATGTCTCGGTTCTGCAAGCGTTCGAGATTGGCATGCAGCGAGTTTTTGATCTTCTCGCATGCCATTTCCGGGCTGCGGTGGGCGCCGCCCGGCGGTTCGGGGATAACCTCGTCGATCAGCTCGAGCTGCTTGAGCCGCGGTGCAGTAATTCCCATTGCCGCCGCCGCCTCGGCCGCCTTGTCGGCGCTTCGCCACAAAATCGATGCGCAGCCTTCCGGCGAGATAACCGAATAGATGCTGTACTCAAGCATGGCGATATGATCGCCGACGCCGACTGCAAGCGCGCCGCCCGAGCCGCCCTCGCCTATCACGGTACAGATTATGGGTGTCTTGAGCGCCGACATGACCTGCAGATTACGCGCAATCGCCTCGCTCTGCCCGCGCTCCTCGGCGTCTACGCCAGGATACGCGCCAGGCGTGTCGATGAAGGTAAGCACCGGCAGCTTGAAGCGCTCCGCCGTGCGCATTAGGCGCAGCGCCTTACGGTAACCCTCAGGTTTGGGCATGCCGAAGTTGCGCTGGATCTTCTCACGCGTGTCGCGCCCTTTCTGATGTCCGATGACAATTACTGCCTGATCGTCGAACTGACCGATCCCACCTACGATCGCAGGATCGTCGGCGAACGCCCGATCCCCATGCAATTCCTGAAAATCGGTGATTAAACCCTGGATGTAGTCGAGCGTGTAAGGCCTACGTGGGTGACGCGCCAGCTGCGAGATCTGCCAGGGCGTAAGACTCGTGAAGATTGATTTCGTCAGCGCCTTGCACTTGGCTCGTAGGCGCTGGATTTCTTCATTGAGGGTCACCTCGGCATCAGTGCTCACGTACTGCAACTCCTCGATCTTGGCCTCAAGCTCAGCGATCGGTTGTTCAAAATCGAGGAAATCGGAATTCATTACGCAGAAGGCACTTAGTGCTTATGGTTAATGTATTTTGACACAAACGCATACTGCCTGCACATGTCCGGCTGCTGCGGCGCGGTTCCTTTACTTAAACAGGATATCAAGCAGTCGCAATACGTTTGGCGTAGCACACTAAAAATCGCCCTGAACGTGCTTAGCTATATTGGACTTCAACCCGCTCCACGCCTTCCAGCGCGCGCAGATGACGCAGCAGCTCATCACTGGGTATAACCCACCAGGCCTTCCCCAGCCGGAGCCACGCCCTGGCTTTGCCGTTGATGTAATCAACGTGCACGGGACAACTGCCCTCGCGAAATGGCTGCAACGCAGTCTGCAGATGTCCGACGAATTCGTCGCCCGCGCCGCGGGGCTCAAGATAAATTTCAAGCTTTTTCGCGTAATAAGCACGTGCCTGATCGATATCCATCAGTTTGCCAGCGCGGACTCTCACCTGACCTAGGTACTCGTCAAAGCCTAATGTAGCCTCCACCACCAGGATCTTGTCTTTGTTTAATAACCCGGCATAACGGCGATAGTCTTCCGCAAATACGCTCACCTCGATGCGCCCGCTACGATCGTCTAGCGTGACAAACGCAATGCGCCCGGACTGGGTGGTTTTCGTGCGTATACTCACCACCAGGCCAGCCACTACCACCGTCTGTTGCTCGCGCCTGCCATAGCGTGCATCCGTCTCAAATACACCGCCGGCCGTGAGTTCTCCAATGCGGCTTGTGGTTATTTTGGCGAGTTCCATCTCGTAACGGCTGATAGGATGACCCGTGAGGTACAATCCAAGTGTCTCCTTCTCACCGACCAGCCGCTGCTCATCGTCCCATTCTGGGAGCACAACGGGTTCGTCGGGCATCGCTGCCGTCACCGTCTCACCGAACAGATCCACCTGCCCCGTGCAGATGTCGCGGCTGTGCTGCTCGGCGACGCGCAATGCCCCGGGCACCTGTGCCATAAGGGTGGCGCGATTGGGCCCGATACCGTCCAGGCTGCCCGCGCGAATCAGGGCTTCGAGCACGCGGCGATTGAGTTTGTGGGCATCGCCGTGTCGACATAGCGCATCCAAACTAGCAAACTCTCCGTCGCCGCGGTTTTTAATCAGCGCATCAATCACTCCTTGGCCCACGCCCTTGATGGCGCCAAGTCCATATAGAATGGTCTTGTCGTCTTGCACCGTAAACTCGCACATCGAAGCGTTAATATCGGGTGGCCTGACGGTGAGACCCACGCTACGGCATTCCTCGATTAGATTGACGACTTTGTCGGTGTTGTCCATATCTGCCGACAGCACGGCGGCCATGAAGGCGGCTGGGTAGTGCGCCTTTAACCAGGCAGTCTGGTAAGACAACAAGGCGTAGGCCGCCGAGTGCGACTTATTGAAGCCGTAGCCAGCGAATTTTTCCATGAGATCGAAGATGTGGCTTGCGGTCTCGCCCTTGACGCCACGCTCAATGCTACCTGCCACGAAGATCTCGCGCTGCTTGGCCATCTCGGCCGGCTTCTTCTTGCCCATCGCGCGACGCAGCAGATCAGCCGCACCCAAGGTATAGCCAGCCAACACCTGCGCGATCTGCATGACCTGCTCTTGATACAAGATCACGCCGTAGGTGGGTTTGAGGATGGATTCGAGTGCGGGATGCGGATAGTCTACACGCGCGCGGCCATGCTTGCGGTCGATGAAATCGTCCACCATGCCGGACTGTAACGGACCCGGGCGATACAGTGCCACCAGCGCGATGATGTCTTCGAAGCTGTCCGGCTGCAGGCGCTTGATAAGCTCCTTGATGCCCCGCGATTCAAGCTGGAATACCGCAGTAGTCTGGCAGCGTTTGAGTAACTCGAAGGTGGCTTTATCATCCAATGGAACACGCGCGATATTCAACTCCGGCTCACCCGCCGCGCGCAGCTGTCCGTTGATGTTGCGCAGCGCGTGGTCAATGATGGTCAGTGTTCGCAGGCCCAGAAAATCGAACTTGACTAAACCAATGGCCTCGACGTCGTCCTTATCCAATTGCGTTACCACGGCACCACCACCGGGCTCGCAATAAAGTGGTGTGAAATCGGTGAGCTTGGAGGGCGCGATCACGACCCCGCCCGCGTGCTTACCGGCGTTGCGTGCTAGCCCCTCCAGCGCGCGCGCCATGTCGATAATGACATGCACATCTTCCTCATTGTCGTACATCTGGCGCAGTTCCGGCTCCTGTGCCAGCGCCTTGTCCAAGGTCATGCCGACCTCAAACGGAATTAACTTGGCGATACGATCGATAAAACCATACGGATGGCCCAATACGCGCCCCACATCGCGCACCACGGCCTTGGCGGCCATGCGGCCGTAGGTGATGATCTGGCTGACCTTGTCGCGCCCATAGCGTTCGGCGACGTAGTCGATCACTCGATCACGGCCTTCCATGCCGAAATCGATATCAAAGTCAGGCATGGAGACTCTTTCTGGATTCAAGAAACGCTCGAACAGCAGATCGTAGCGTAAAGGATCCAGATCGGTGATTTCCAAGACGTACGCCACGAGCGAACCCGCGCCCGAACCACGCCCCGGCCCCACGGGCACACCATTGTCTTTAGCCCAACGGATAAAATCGGCGACGATGAGGAAATAACCTGGGTATTGCATGCGGGAGATGATTTCGAGCTCGGCCTCAAGGCGCTCGCGATAAGTTTGAACACGTGCCTCGTTAGCTGAATCATCAGCCACCAACGTCGGTAGCGCTTCCAGGCGACGCTTGAGGCCTGTCCTGGCCTGTGCGCGGAAATAGTCGTCAACGCTCATGCCGGCAGGTGTTGGAAACTGCGGCAGCACATTCTCGCCAAAGCTAAGTGACAGGTTGCAACGCTTGGCAATCTCCAAGCTATTGACCAGCGCTGCGGGCAAATCCTGAAACAACGCGGCCATCTCAGACGCCGTGCGCAGATACTGTTGACCGCTATAGCGGCTCGGCCGCCGCGGGTCGTGCAAAGTGCGCCCTTCGCGTATGCACACGCGTGCCTCGTGCGTCTCAAATTCCTCAGGTCTTAAGAATCGAACATCGTTGGTCGCTACCACTGGTGTGTCCGTGACGGCGGCCAGCTCCACCGCAGCATGTAGATACCGCTCTTCGTCGTCGCGGCCGGTGCGTACCAATTCGAGATAATATCGATCAGGAAAATGTTCTTTCCAGAAGCCAATGCATTGCTTCGCCAGTTCGATATTTCCAGCGAGCAATGCGCGTCCCACGTCGCCATAACGTCCGCCAGAGAGCGCGATTAGTCCGGAGCTCGCCTGCGTAAGCCAGGCGCGTTCTAGAACCGGTGTGCCGTCGCGCTGTCCTTCGAGATGCGCGCGTGTCACCAATCGTGTGAGATTGCGATACCCGGTCTCGTTCTGACATAACAATACCAAGCGACTAGGCAGCACGTTGGACTGTGCACCGCTCACCGATGTATCCACGCCAATGATGGGCTTGATGCCGTGCGCGATCGCGGCTCGGTAGAATTTAACCAGCGCGAACAGGTTGTTGTAATCAGTCAATGCCACCGCTGGCATGCCGGCCTCATGCACTGCGTCCATCAAAGGGACGACGCGCACTAGTCCGTCGGACAGCGAATACTCTGTATGCAAGTGAAGGTGCACGAAGTCGGCCGTCATAGCGCCTCATGGTCTACAGGCGGGCCGCTTTGGATCGCAAGCGCACGCCTGACTGGTTCGAAGCTCCTCCTATGACATGCGCAAGGGCCAAAGGTCTCGAGCGCGGTCAGATGAAAAGGCGTTCCATAGCCTTTATTTTGCTGGAATCCATAGCTTGGATAACGCCGGTCGAGCGTGAGCATTTCGCGGTCGCGCGCGACCTTGGCGAGTATGGAGGCCGCACTGATCGCCGGAATCTTGCCATCACCATCCACGATACCAGTCCCTGGGCACGGCAGCGACGGGCATCGATTGCCATCGATCAAGCTGTGCTCCGGTAACAGAGGTAACATGGTCACGGCCCGCCGCATCGCCAACAAGGTCGCGCCGAGGATGTTATGCGTATCAATCTCTTCGATATCCGCCCAGGCCACCGCCCAGGCCAAAGCGCGCTCCCGAATGATCAGCGCCAGCTCTTCGCGGACGTGCGGACTCAGACGCTTTGAATCAGCCAGCCCGCGGATGCGGCGCTTGGGATTAAGGATCACCGCTGCTGCGTACACCGGGCCGGCGAGTGGCCCACGCCCCGCTTCGTCCACGCCAGCTATGTAGCCTCCAGTCGCAATCGGGTTTCGATGCATGAATAGATGCAGTTAAGTTGTTGGCATGAAAGCCCTTGACGCATTCGCAGCTATGCCAGCGTATGCCGCCAAGATGGTCGAATACATCAATCGGCATTACATGATACCGTGCCCGCGATTCCCGTAGCTCAGTTCAATGCCTATACTCTTCCTGCGCTGTAAACATCCTGCACTGTATA
The DNA here is from genome assembly GCA_036259115.1 of Gammaproteobacteria bacterium. Taxonomy (GTDB): domain Bacteria; phylum Pseudomonadota; class Gammaproteobacteria; order JACCYU01; family JACCYU01; genus JAPSGG01. The sequence goes on from DATACK010000091.1 coordinate 8,645, forward strand.
GGATCATGTCAAAAATCACCACTGCTGTTGTCGGCGTAGGCTATCTAGGCGGATTCCACGCGCATAAGTATACGCAGCTTGCTGACAGCGAGCTGATCGCGGTGGTCGATCTCGACCCAATGGCGGCACGACGCACAGCCGCCCGACATGGCGTCGAGGCGTTGCAAGATTACCGTGAACTGCTGGGCCACGTGGATGCCGTCAGCATTGTAGTACCGACTAGCCTGCATTATAAAATCGCGCGGGATTTTCTCGACTGCGGCAGTCACGTGCTAGTGGAAAAGCCGATGACGACTACTTTAGATGAAGCGCAGGCGCTGATAGACCTGGCACGCGAACGCAGGCGCATTCTTCAGGTCGGTCATCTCGAGCGCTTCAATACCGCGATTCTGGACCTTGATCGGGTGCTGGATAAGCCGCTTTTCATCGAGTCTCATCGGCTCGCGCCTTACAAGCCACGAGGCACCGATGTCAGCGTGGTGCTGGATCTTATGATCCATGACATTGACATCATCCTCAATATCGTACGGTCTGACGTTAAGCGCATAGATGCCAGCGGCGTGCCCGTGCTATCGGATGCGGTGGACATCGCCAATGCACGGCTGGTATTCGAGAATGGCTGCGTGGCGAATGTGACGGCCAGCCGCGTGAGCATGAAGACTGAACGCAAGATGCGCGTGTTCCAGCGCGATGCCTACATCTCCATCGATTTTCAAGCACGCGTGCTGTTGGTACAGCGCAAGGGAGCCAAGGAGATTTTTCCCGGCGTACTCGGGATCGAGAGCGAACAGTTCAGGTACAAGGATGGCGACGCGCTGAAAACGGAGATTGCGCTGTTTCTTAAGGCGATTCAGGATGGCGGTACACCGGTGGTCTCCGGCGAAGACGGCAAACGGGCGCTGGAGACGGCAATCCGGATTACCGAACTGGTGACTGGCCAAACTTCATCCATGGGTTAAGCTTATTTAATCACGTATCGCGTGAGGTCAGGATATGCCAGTGTTCAACATAGGCACGGCCAACTTGAAACATTTTTAAGAGGACGTTGAACAAGCATGATGTGCCTGAGAAAACATACAGCACTTACGAGCTTTGTTTCGTGCGCCGCCAATAGACCCAAAGCCGGCGGGCCTGTGTCTTGCGCCGGTGCGGCGATAGGGCAACGCTGCGTCACTCTCGCGGCACGCTTAAAGGCTCTTTGTCAACAACCGCTTAGCAATACGCGCATCACTTATTTCAGGTTACGTGCTGTGGCCAAGGGCGTTAGCCTCTATTCGATAAGGAACATAATTGCATGATCCCTATGGTCGACCTAAAGCAGCAGTACCTCGAGCTGAAGGCTGAAATTGACGCCAAACTATTGCAGGCGCTGGCCGACACGCAATTTATCCTTGGGCCCAACGTCGCTGCGTTCGAGCAGGAGGCGGCGGACTACTTAGGCGTTAAATATGCGGTGACCTGCGCGTCTGGAACCGACGCCCTGCACCTGGCTCTGCGCGCGGCGGGCATCGGCCCTGGCGACGAGGTTATCACCAGCACCTTTACCTTCATCGCCACTGCCGAGGCGATTGCTTATGTGGGCGCCAAGCCCGTGTTCGTCGATATTGATCCATATACGTTTACGCTCGACCCAGCCTGTGTGGCAAGCGCGATAACGCCTGCAACCCGCGCATTACTGCCAGTGCATCTATTCGGCAGCCCTGCAGATATGGCGCACCTGGTGCCTCTATGTCAACAACACGGGATCGCCATCATCGAGGATTGCGCGCAGTCGTTCGGCGCGCAGATCCGCGCACTTCAGACCGGCAGTTTCGGCGCCTGCGGCGCGTTCAGTTTTTTTCCTAGCAAGAACCTCGGTGCTTACGGCGACGGCGGCATGATTTCTACGAATTCCGAAGCGCTGGCAACGCGACTTAAAATGTTAAGAAATCACGGCAGCCTTGCTCGCCACTACCATGATCTAATTGGTTACAACAGCCGTCTTGACGAATTGCAGGCGGTGGTATTACGGATCAAGCTCAGATATGTCGATGCCTATAACGACAGGCGCCGACTGATCGCGCAGAAATACGCCGAGCTTCTAAGCGATACCGAGTTACAGCTGCCGCGCGAAATAGAAGGCGCACACCACGTTTATCATCAATACACTATCCTGTCGCCGCACCGCAACCGCATCGCCACGAGGCTGCAAGCAGCCGGCATTGCCTGTGCAATCTATTATCCTATTCCCTTACATCAACAAGCGGCATTTACCAGTGAATACCTCAGGCTGCGCTTGCCGGTTGCTGAAAGGATTGCGGCACAATGCCTGTCGCTGCCTATGTACCCTGAGTTGAGCGAAAATGCAGTCCAAAATATCTCCACGACCGTTAAAGAGGCTCTGGTAAGATATTGAAAAAAAGTTCGTTGTGAAATTGTTTCACTCATGCAGCCCGAAAACGTAACGTCCGGGTTACTTCATTCTTCAATGACCATACATCATTGAACAATAGCGGCACCTTCATATACCAGGCCACTGGGGCGTCTTTCGACACCCCATTGATTGATTGAACCCGTGGCCGCGCCCGAAGTAATGCTGGTAGCAGGCGAGGCGTCTGGCGATTTACATGCCGCGAATCTCGTGAAGGCATTAAAAACGCTAGATCCAGACATTAAGTGCTACGGCATGGGCGCGAGTCAAATGCGCGCGGCTGGTGTGGAGATCCTC
>DATACK010000092.1:0-3462 GCA_036259115.1 Gammaproteobacteria bacterium
GTTTAAGCCCGCATGCACGCTGTCGCCTGCGCAGAATTTCTCTCCTATAGTCACTGCCTGCCAGCCGACCTGGCCCGCACGCCGCACCTCTACCTTGCCCTGCACCGAGATGGCTCTTGCAATTGGCTTTAAACAGGCGCCGATGGCTTGGTGCGAAAAAATAGCCAGCCAGATGAGCGTAAGTGACAAACCCAATGGGGCGAGATATTGCCGAAGACGGAGGGATCCTTTTTGCGCGGATGTTCGTCTTATACGCGCATGATCGGGCAAGTAGCCAACCGCACACGAAACATTCTCCATCCGCGCACCCTGTCAAATCTTTGCTGGTGCAGATCATTGGTTATCTTAGAAAGATTATAGCAGCCAGAAGTGGTCGAGCCCCGGCATCAATAAACCGTTACATGCCGGCCGTATCTGCTCGGATCCTAGCGCTGATAACACACCGCAATACCAAGCATCAAAGCATTGAGTGCTTTGCCTTCCGACACGTCTGTTTTACCTGCTTCTTAAAACCAGGTCAGGGGAATAGTGCCTCTGGAATTTGTAGAAAAAGTACCCAAAGCGCCTCTTTAAGCGTTGGAGCTGTGGGTTTGTCGACGCCAGTGACGAGCACATCTGTCGCCATGTATCTCTTCGTGCCGCAGCTATAGGCCTTTCGTTGACGTTAGTGGTTATGGTCCCGCTCCTCACGTTATTTATCGCGCAGTGTAATGGTGCCGTCCCACTGCGCAGGCGGCTTGCGCTGATAGCGTGCACACATACGCAGGTAGAACCTAGCCGGTCCGTCGTGTCCATGAGTAGACAGATAATCAGCAAAAGCCGCATGTGCTGCGCTCCAGTTGCCGGCACGAAATTCATCAAGCGCGTGCTCGAACGTGGGGCCGTTATAGCTTGGAGGCACATCCGCTGCATCGCTGCAGAATAGGATTTCGTGGACGATCAGAGGTGTGCTTTTACCTGCAGGCTTGAAGCAACCCAGTTCCCGCCTAACGATGCCATTAAGGTCGGCGACAACCTGGCTGGAGGCCAACAGCCATGTGCCTAGGTATTTGCTCAAGCTTTCAAGGCGCGCGGCAGTATTAACGATCTCGCCTACCGGGCGGTACTCAAAGTGATCACCCGAGCCCACGGTTCCGAGCTGCATCTGACCGCAGTGTAGACCGATACGGGTGGGTAGCCTCGCATTTTGAAGATCATGCCCGCAACTGTTCATTGCATGGTAGATTTCCAGTGCGGCGCGGCAGGCAGCCGCTCGCAACTGCTCTGGTTGACCTTCGATCCACACGGCGATCATGGCGTCGCCCTTGATATCACAAACCTCGCCTCCATGGTGGCGCACGGGCGCAAATAGCATTGCGAAGTAGCGATTGAGCAAGCCGCGTAGCTTGTCCGGTGCCAAATCCTCTGCCAAGGCGCTGTACCCGGCTATATCGGTCGCCATGCAAACTGCGAACATCGCCCGGCCGATTTGTGTAGCCTTTGCGGCCGGTCTGGCGAGCTCGGCCACCGCGCTTCGGGGAAGATACACCGACAAAGTGTGCTGCAGACCTTCGCGCCCGCGCTGCGTTTGCAGATAGTGGCCCAGCAATGCTGCTGCCAGCCCCAAAGGTAGCTGCAACAGCAAGGTCACTACTAGCGGCAACCAGGTGCTGTGAGCGCTAAAGAGAAGGTAGGCCATGCCTATCCCGCCTGCAGCCAACAAACCGGCCGCAGGCACTGCCATAACGCCTGGCACTATCATAAGGAGCACGCCGACGAGCAGACCCCAGGTCGCGATCAACAGCAATTGTAGGCCTAAGGGCAGGGGCAATACGCTTCGGCCTTCGAGCAGGTTGGCGAAAATGGTCGCGGCGATTTCCACTCCACTGATGTCTAGTCCATCGGGTTGCGAGAACACGGTGTAAAAGCCGTCACTTTGCTCGGGCTGGAAGTTCTCGGAAAACCCCACGAATGTTACCTTATTTCGCAGACCCACCTCTTTACCCAGATAATCGCGCACCGGGTCTGGCGTTAGCACCTCATGGTACGGGACAGTGGTGATGCTGCGCGGCGGACCGTAAAAGTTCAGGTAGCAACTATCCGGCCCGGAATAGACCGTAAGCAAGGCACGATGTAGGGCTGCCGCATCGGCAGCTCCGACGTGGACTAATTTTTTTGTAGCGACTTCTGCTAATGCGGGATGACGTTGGAATAGTTCCCGCAGTCGCCGCGCAGTGGTAACCAGATCAGCTCCCGATGCGGGTAGGTCAGCCATAGTCACTTGGGGCTGAACTGCACGCCCTGCAGCCGCAAGCAGTGCTCTGAAGGCCGGATAATAGGGTTGTGCATACTGTTGCAGGGCTAATACGGGCAGCGTAGGCATATCGCCGATACTGGCCTTAAATAACCAAGCCTGGCTCACGCGAGTAGGCACGACAGGTAAAGGAAATGGCGCCAATCCCGCTGCGGCTTGTGCAAGCTCTTCGGTGGGCGGCACCAGCGTCTCAACCCTAATCGGACCCAAGCCGTGACTTGATATCGGCGGCATCTGCCGCAGATATGCAAACAGCAGCACGTTGCCTGCTTTGCGCATGGCGCTGGCAAAATGAGCGTCTTGGATTGAATCGCGCGCTTCCGCGAAATTGACATCGAAGGCGATTGTACGTACGCCGCGGGCCATCAACTGCTCTACGAGCCTTGCGTGTAGGGTCCGTGGCCACTCGCGGGGTACATTGGGTAGGCCAAGGCGCCGCGACGATTGGTGATCCATACTGATTACAACAACGTCCGACGGCGCTGGGCGGGGACCCTGTAGCAGAAATAGCCAACCGAGTCCGATCTGCGTCTCCAGACGCGCAATCGCTGGAAGACTCGTCGCAACAATACCAGCAAGTGCCAGCGCCAAACCGATCGCAAGCGCAGCCGCAGCTCGCGGCGAATTGTAGAAGCCCGTGCCGATTGTTTTGTGCCGCATGAGCGTTGCGATGGATACCAGGGCGATCTTTACGTAGTCATCTTAAGTATAGGTCAAGACCATACAGCTGATTGCATCAGCCGACGCTGCGGTACACAATGCCTTACACGATTGCGCTATGACTACAGCAGATCCTTTTGCCGTCGAGATGCAAACTCAGCCAGGCCCTTTCGATGAGCTTGCGCCAAGTGATTTAGAAGTAATCGCAAGCTTTGGCGTAACTCGCACGTATCCTAAGTACGCCGTCGTGATTAGCGAAGGAGACGAGTCGCAATGCCTGTACGTCATCCGTCAAGGGCGCATAAAAGTGTATGTCAGCGATGAGCAAGGCCGGGAGGTGATCCTAAATACACTAGACCCCGGAGAGTATTTCGGTGAGTTATCCTTAATCGATCAAGCGCCGCGTTCGGCGAGCGTCATGACATTGGAACCGACCAAACTCCAATGCGTGTCTGGCGCAGCATTCCAGCGGTGTCTAAAGACGAATCCTGAGCTGACAGCAAAGCTGG
>DATACK010000093.1:0-3404 GCA_036259115.1 Gammaproteobacteria bacterium
ATCAGAGTGCCATTGAATAGCTCGCCAGCTTTTACCTTTGCGCTTTTCCATACGCCAGGCATATTCGTCAGCGCTCAGCCATAGCGGCCATCGATAGGAAGAATGAAAGCGATTGAAACAGCATTACTTGTGCTATAATTAGGTTGTGGTAGCCGGACATTTTGAAAGCCGCTTGACCGCCCCATGGTCGGCGGCCTTTTTATTGGCCATCATTCGCGCGCCTATTCCTCGAGCCGGCGCCCGCCTGCGACAGCCCACTGGCGCCGTTCGTGCGTGACAAGCCCATCCACACGCTGCTGGCCGTGGCGCACACGTACGCAAGCGGACAGTCGGTACGCCGGCGCTCGAAAACACGCATCCCTTCAAGCGTGTCCTCTGGGGACGTGGTTGGGTCTTCGCCCACAACGGGGCGCTGCCCAAGGTGAAGGGCAAACCGCTGTGCGAGTTCACGCCCGTCGGAGACACGGACAGCGCGCACGCCTTCTGCTGGCTGCTAGCCGAGTTGCACGCCGCGTTTCCTGCCGGTTACCCCGAAGAGCAACCGAGCGACCTATGGCGCCCCATCGCCGAACTCGGCGGCTGGCTCGGAGCCAAGGAGACGTGCAACTTCCTGCTCGTTGACAGACGTCATCTCCATGCCCGCTGCGCGAACAAGCTCTGCCACATCATCCGCCAATCGCCGTTCGGCTAGGCTTACCCTGCGCGATGCCGAGGTGCAAATCGACTTCGGCGCAGTCACCACGCCTGAGGACCGCGTAGTGATCGTTGCCACAGAGCCGCTTACGCGTGACGAGGTCTGGACCGAAGGCACGCCTGGCACGTTGTGGGTCTTTTGCGACGGGCGCCTGCAGGCAGCGCTCGAAAGCCGCGCCCCCAACGGGCGACCCGAGCGGCCGCTGCGCCCGGATCCCGCCAGTCAATAGCGACGCCGGGCACAGGTTCCCTCCCGAGACGAGATACTTTGCGCGCATTGCGCACTACCTGTTGTGCTCTTGCTTCAGAACACGCCGCCCATGAAAGCAGAGATTCAAGTAAAGGAGAGATAGACCTTCAAGCTCACTAAGCGAGACGAAGACGGCAGAATCCTGAAGTAGGCGCGGATGAAGAATGATTTCAATGATTCTTAGCCTGTATAGGAATAGCGGGCGATAACTGGTTTTACTCCCTCAGTCACTCGCCTTGATGTGCCCCGGCAACTGTTGAGCAGAAAAAAGGAGGGCCAGTTGTGTAACGAGGAAGAGTTAGGCGGCGGCGGTGCCGATAAAGAGGATGGCTGATATGGTGGCTCATAAGAGCCGAGGACAAGCTCTTTTGGAGTTCCATATCAAAAGTTTAGCTCAAATTAACGAGTAATGATCCCCAATGTGGTAACAGTAGCCAGGAGGCTTCATATCGGCTATGTGTCCATGGACACGACCAAGGCCATCCATACCATCCTAGCCTTGAACGATTGGGCCATCATGATGCAACGGCGTTGCTGCTCCTTTAGCTGGTTTAGGCACTCCCAAAGCGCCTCTGTCGAGACACTGCTCTTAGCGGCAACGAGGGGATCCAGATCATTGGTTGCGAACTAATCATCTTAGTACTCATCTGAGACGTAAGCCGCTTGAGTCGGGTGCACGCTCAAAATGGCGGCCGAAGCGCGAGAACAGCAACATTCTGCGGCCCCTGAGATGATTGTTGGCCGCAGTAGGCCAACACTGTTGGTTACGGCATTGACTGCAGGACTACCGGTGATGAACACATGCGGATTTCTTGGAGGCAGTATTGTGGTCCAATGTCGCGTTATGAATGGCTTCTAGTGGTTCGGCGGCGAGGTGTTTCAAGGCTGCAGGACGAAAATGACGATCGTGGTCCCGCGTGCGATGTCGGTTCATTTGAGCTTGCGGCAGCACCGCCTCTGCCAGCACCACCAGGGCCACCGCCTCCGCCACCATCCGAGGTGCCGGCCTAGCCGTTGCGGCAGTCATCACCGCCACCAGTTGGAGAGAAACCCCACGCCACCGGTTGAGGGACCACCGCCGGAGAATCGCCGCCAGTGTATTAGTCCGGCCAGCTTTGCGGTGCTGCTGCAACCTATCGCATTGGATAACAAAGGCCGAATTAGATGGTGGAGACCGAAACGCTGGGCTATAAAAGACGCTACTTTTGAGGGTATCTCGCGATTCGCCTGAACACCGTGCCACTTGGCAAACTCGACGACGCCAACAAGCTTGCCTTATCGGCTGTTGTCCCACCCTTAACTTCCAGAATATTTTCCAGCAGTTCTAAAGATGCAAAGGGTCGATCGAGGTGCCTCTGTTCAACCCCCACGTCGGGAAATGAAAACAGAAACGCGCGTAGAAATGTTTCGAAGCGATAAAGCACACAGCGCACTGCTTAAATAGCGCTTACACGGTAAGCAGCTTAAATCAGTGCTACTTGTAACTATTTGCTTTACTTGGCTGGGGGACGAGGATTCGAACCTCGGTTAACGGAGTCAGAGTCCGCTGTCCTACCACTAGACGATCCCCCAGTGATTCGAGTCTTACTGGCCGTCCTTGATGAGACACTATTACACTTGGAAAATTACACTTCGAAAGCTCGGCCTCGCGCCATCTTCTTGGCGTCGTTCACCTGGCTTGATGTTCACTGGACATCAGCCTACATTTGTCTCATTCTGTGGCTAGACAATCGCTCAATGATGGATTCGCGAGGGGCCTGCCCGTGCGGTAAATACGGGGACCGCGCCTTTACCGTTAGCGCTTGGAGTACTGCGTCGCCTTGCGGGCCTTACGTAAGCCAACCTTCTTACGCTCCACGGCGCGCGCGTCGCGAGTGAGAAAGCCCGATTTACGCAATAACTGGCGCAGCCCTTCATCGTAGCGGGCCAACGCGCGCGCGATCCCCAACTGGATAGCGCTGGCCTGACCACTGGTCCCACCGCCGGCGACGCTGACGCGAACATCGAATCGACCCGAAAGTTCAGTCGCCGTGAGGGGCTGACGCACTACAGCCCGTGCTGCTCCATGCCCGAAGTAAGTATCAAGCGAACGATTGTTGATGATGATGTCACCCTTGCCTGGGCACAGAAATACGCGCGCCGCAGAGCACTTGCGTCGACCGGTGCCGTAATACTGTTCAATCGCCATAATGCCAGATCAAAGTTACAAAGCCAGAGGCCATTAGATAGCCAACGGCTTCGGTTGTTGTGCCACGTGGCGGTGCTCAGGTCCCGCATAAACCTTGAGTTTGCGCAACATCGCCCGCCCCAGCGGATTACTCGGCAACATGCCCTTGACTGCACGCTGAACCGCTCGCTCGGGCTTGCGCTGCAACAACTCCTCTAAGGTCTCGGATTTCAGATTGCCGATATACCCAGTATGGCGATAGTATACCTTGTCCTTAAGCTTGTTGCCGGTAAC
>DATACK010000094.1:0-8513 GCA_036259115.1 Gammaproteobacteria bacterium
GTCGTCCTCAACGCGCACGCCCCTGATGCCGGCCCGGTCGGAGGTGTGGTTCGATCATCACATTCCGTTCACCTTACACGGCAATTGGATTGCGCTGTAGTCGCAAGTCCAGCTCATGCTTAACGAGATGCTCATGACAGCGCTCATCGTCATGCTCGTTCTGATAGTCGCGCCTTATACAATGATGCGCATATTATCCGCCCGCATGCTTCGTGACTTCAATTCACAATGCGCCGCCGCTATCGGCCTTGCCCTGCTGTTCTTTTTCACGAGCGGCAGACACTTCATGCTCACCGAACCCATGTCCCACATGCTGCCACCCTGGGTTCCGGCGCGCGTATCCATCACTCACGCGACGGGAATTCTGGAGTTCGCGATCGCGCTTGGCTTTCTTGTGCGAAGTTCCAGACAATTCACGGGCTTGGTCGCGGTCGCATTCCTCGTGCTATTCTTTCCCGCCATTATCTACGCCGCGTTCAACTACGTGCCGACGGGTGGTCACACATGGGTCCTGTTTATCTTCTGATTAGGTTACAGGGGATCGATTAGTACATCAGTTTATAGCGCGAAGTCTTCCATGAACCATTATATCTGCGTTGAATGCGGCATCCAGTTCAGTAAGTCCTCACAACCACCAGAGCATTGCCCGATATGCGAAGACGAACGGCAATTCGTCAACTGGCGAGGACAGCAATGGACGACGCTCGAGCAAATGCGTACCGAACATCATAATCGAATTGAGCAAGAAGGCGCGGAACTGTTTGGCATCGGCACTGAACCATCATTTGCCATTGGCCAACGTGCACTACTTGTGCCATCGTCAAGCGGTAACCTTCTATGGGACTGCATCACGCTTTTGGATGATCAGACGATTGAGCAGGTCAATTCCCTTGGCAGCATCTGCGCCATCGCCATCTCACATCCACACTATTATGCAGCGATGATTGAGTGGAGCGAGGCGTTTGGTGACGTTCCCATATATCTGCACGAGGCTGACCGCGCATGGGTGATGCGTGACGATCCGCGGATCCAATACTGGGAAGGTGAGACGCACGCACTCTGGGATGAACTGATACTCATCAACTGCGGCGGGCACTTCGATGGCGGAACGGTTTTGCATTGGCCGGGGGGCGCGGAGAAGCAAGGCGCGCTGCTCACCGGCGACATCATTCAGGTTGCCGCTGACCGTCGCTACGTGAGTTTCATGCGCAGCTATCCGAATTATATTCCGCTCTCCGCTCGCGCCATACACCGGATTCAAGAGCGAGTCGCGCCATTTGCATTCGAGCGCATTTACGGGGCGTGGTGGCAGCGCAATGTCATGGCCGATGGAAAGAGTGCGCTGGTGCGTTCAGCGGAGCGGTATCTATGCGCCATTCACGATTAGCAAAGCGGATTTTCCGAACGGGCATAAAGATAGACTATTTGCTCCGGCGGCCGATCTCACTGGTGACTGAGCTAACCGTCGCGCGGTGAAAAATTCTACATAGAAGAGCTGCTGTGACAGTCATGCGATTTTACGTACGGAGTAAAGCCAGGCGGATGGCCGATTTTTCACCAACTCGCGCGGCAGGCAAGTCCAGAGTCTTAAGCTCGGTACTGCCGAAGTCGTTTCGCCCGTCCAGAAACACGGCGCATTTAGCATCAGGCCTTAATCGATTTCTAAATGCACGGGCTGAATATTATTCGATCATTCGACTACTGAGGATGACATGACAATGCATTCAGAAGAGCGTCCTCCCCTACCACCCTTCACCCATCAAACCGCGACGCAGAAGGTGCGCATGGCCGAAGACGCATGGAACACGCGCGATCCCCAACGCGTATCGCTCGCCTACACCCTTGATAGCACTTGGCGTAACCGCGCCGAGTTCTTCTCGGGACGCGAGACGATCGTGGCGTTTCTTCAGCGCAAATGGGCGAAGGAGCTAGACTATCGGCTCATCAAAGAACTATGGACCTTTCGCGAGGCGCGCATCGCGGTACGTTTCGCCTATGAGTGGCACGACGACTCGGACAATTGGTTCCGCTCCTACGGCAATGAGAATTGGGAGTTCGATCAGCATGGCCTCATGCGCTGCCGCATCGCGAGCATCAACGATCTTCCGATTAAGAAATCAGACAAGAAATACCGCTGGCCGCTGGGACGCCGTCCGGACGATCATCCGGGCCTGTCCGAACTTGGTCTTTGAGACCTCCCGCAGTGGCAGGCGCGGGCTATCATCGGACACCTGCGAAACTGAATTTATCTCGCACATCCACAGAGTGGCTGGTTCAAGAATAACAACGCAAGTAGCGTGCGAGAAAGCCAGTTTACGGGATGCCGTCGCAGTTTGGCTCGATCTAATAAAGAGTGGTTCGCGGACGCGCCATGGATACGCAACAACTTACCGAGTTGATACGTACGTGCAATTAAAGATTAAATGTTTTGATAACGGGCGCGACCAACGGCCTCGGCAAACAGGTTGCCCGCGATCAGGCCGCAAGAGGCGCGCCCCTTCTCCTGCCGGTTGCAACCCGCAGAAGGGAAGGCTACGCTCCAGGAAATCGAGAGCGCCACGAGTAACGACAAGCTCAAGTACTACAACGCCGACTTCACCTCACGCGCAGCGGTGCGCAGCTGACCGAGGAAGTATGCGCCCAACATGATCCGCTTGGTGTCCTTATCAACAATGCCGGCATTGGCGCGGGGCCGCGCGGGCGCCCGACGCGAGGAAAGCGTGGCCGGTCATCAACTCTGGTTCGCCGTCAATTATCTGGCACCGTTTCTCTTCACACACAAGTTGCTGCCTCTGCTCCGCCGGTCGGCGCCCGCGCGAATTGTCAATGTCGCCTCAATCGGCTAGCAGCTCATCGATTTCGACGACGTGAAGCTGAAGAAAGCCTATGACGGCATGCGGCGTACAGGCAGAGCAAACTCGCACACGTGATGTTCACATTCAATCTTGCGCGGGATCTCGCGGGACGCAATGTTGGGGTCAACGTGCTGCATCCTGCCACCTTAATGAACACAAAGATGGTATATGAGGGTTGGGGAAGCACTATGAGCACCGTGGACGAAGGCGCTGCTGCGGTTGTGTATCTTGCCACCTCGCCCGACCTCGAAGACCTCATGGGCCAATATTTTGAGGACGATAAGCCAGCTCGGCCAATTCCAGGCCTATGACAAAAATGCATCCCGACTTCCGCAGATAAGTGAGTCCCTCGCCAAGCTCAAAGATTTAGCCAAGTAACCACGCTGAACCTGAGAGGAGAACTCATGCACATGCAGAGTCCCTGGTTGTGGTACAAATGAGTCTGAATTTTGACCTTTACCTTTTTGGACATCTTAGCAGGCGTAGGATAGGTAGCGGCGCATTGGCGTCGAAACTCATCGATGGCGTGAGCCGGGGTTTGATGAAATACATCCTGTATTTCACCCTCGCGGGCTGCAGGCGCGGTCTCAACCCGCCCCAGGCGGACCGGTCGCAAGGCGGACCAAGCCTTGCGGTGGCGAACGCCTATACAAGGATGTACAGGCCGGGACACGCTTTGCCTACTCATCCTACGCGCTTTTTGGACATCTTAGTTTGCTGTTGAAAAGATAAAACCATGCCAACAAAACAAACCTGGGGATCCGGATCAATCTTCAAAACACGGCCATTTTGTCTCCGATCTCGGCATGCAGGTGGTCCAACTGCTGGCGCCACGGCCAGAAGAACGGATCTTAGACTTAGGTTGCGGCGGCGCGTTAACGGAACAACATGCGAAGCTCGGTTGCCGCGTGACGGCTATACTCGCCAGTCCGGAGATAATCGCCGCGCCGCACGATGGCCGAACTGCGCAGCTTGGTGCACAATGTATGCATAGGCACAGGATAATTGCAACGCTCAACGCGCTTTAGTACCATTGCGCGCTTTCTTAAATCCTCCTTGCCTTACTGCGTCATACTAGAAGGCTTAGAGCCTTAAAACTAGGGTTCTTCAATCCATAAGGAGTCATCGTGCGACATTACGAGATCGTTTTTTTGGTGCATCCGGATCAAAGCGAGCAGGTGCCCGCCATGATCGAGCGTTACCGGTCGATGGTGGAGGGCGGCGGTGGCCGTATTCATCGGGTAGAAGACTGGGGACGCCGCCAGCTTGCCTATCCCATCAGCAAGGTACACAAGGCCCATTACGTGCTGATGAACATCGAGTGCAATCAGGCGACGCTCGACGAAATAGGAGCCGCCTTTCGCTTCAACGACGCTGTAATCCGCAATCTCGTCATCCTTCGCCACAAGCCCGACACTGAGCCGTCGCCGCTCGCCAAGTCCAAGGAAGACGAACGTATTGATAGCCGCGCGGGCAGCGATGACAGTCAGGACCGCGAACAGCGCCTCGAGCAAGCGATTGCCACGACAGACGACGAAGCCAGACCTACAGCCCGTGAGGAAACGGCAACCACGATCGAGTAACTCGCATCGTACATTTCAAGTTTATAGACGGGATATTTAAAAGTCTTATGTCACGCTTTTTCCGCCGTAGAAGATATTGCCGGTTTACCGCTGAGGGCATTACCGAGATCGATTATAAGGATCTCAACATGCTCAAGAATTACATCACCGAGACGGGCAAGATCGTGCCCAGCCGAATCACAGGCACCAGTGCCCACTATCAGCGCCAGTTAGCCACCGCAGTCAAGCGCGCGCGATTCTTGGCGTTACTGCCGTATAGCGATCAGCATTAACCGCCGCAATCCATGCGGCGCAGCTTACACGCAAGCGTCGCACGCGGATAGTCATGGACAAGCTGGCAGCCTTCGTCATGACAGACCGCTGGCGGGCGACGGGCGCGGTCGTCGGTTTCGCGCTGCTGGGCCTGATTATTCCACCCATCACTTTGTTGAGCGGCGCCGCCTTGAGCTTGGTTGGCCTGCGGCTGGGCATAGCGCAAGGCTTGAGCATTTTAGGTCTGGCGGTGCTCGCCATGGCCGTACTAAGCACGATTATCATGGGCCAGCCATGGATTGGAGCGGTTTTTGGGCTCGCCCAGTGGGCGCCATTGCTAGGGCTCACGTTGATCCTTCGTCACACCGTGTCGCTGGCCTTGACCTTAAAGGCGGGAACCGCGACCGGGCTCGCAGCGGTGTTGGGATCAGCCCTTTTGATACCTAATATCGATTCAGTATGGAAGGCGGTGCTTGATGATATTGCGCGTCCGACGCTGACACGCGCGGACGTGCCAGCCGCTACGATCGACGCGATTTTGCAACAGGCGGCGCCGGTGATGACTGGCAGCTTCGTTGCGGCCATGCTGTTGAGCCTGGCGCTGAGCCTATTGATCGCGCGTTGGTGGCAGGCCCTGCTCTACAATCCTGGCGGGTTTCGCGAGGAATTCTTGGCGCTACAACTTGGGCCGCTCATCGCTGGACTCACCTTAACCCTGGTGGCCGGCGCGCTGCTGACCAAGGCATCGCTATTGATCGAGCTTGCAATGGTCGCCTCAGTCATGTTCTTTCTACAGGGCATGGCGGTGACGCATACAGCGATCGCAAACGCCGCGCATCCGACTTTGTGGTTGGTTGGTTTTTATAGTCTATTGCTGCTCGCGTTGCCGCAGATGATGGTGGGAATCGCGGCGTTAGGGACGATTGATGCCTTCGCAGATTTCCGTGCGCGGCTGGGCGGCAAGCGGCGAGACTAATAACTGTACAAATGATCTAGTTAGGCGCGACTGACTTTAAGCTTGATTCGTGTCGTCGCATATAATTTCGCTAAAGCCTTTCCTATGGCATAAGAGGTACAAGTGATGGAAGTTATTTTGCTGGACAAGGTCGAGAACCTCGGCAACCTCGGCGATCGGGTCAAGGTGCGGCCGGGTTATGCGCGCAATTATCTCTTTCCTAAGGGGATAGCCAAAGCCGCCACAGCGGAGAACATCGCGGAGTTCCAGGCGCGCCGGGCAGAGTTGGAGCAGGCCGCAGCGCAAGCACAGGCGGCAGCTGAGGCGCGTCGTCAACGGCTAGACGGCCTCATGCTCACGATTGCGGCCAAGGCCGGGTCGGAAGGTAAGCTGTTTGGTTCGATTGGGCCGACGGACATCGTGGAGGCCGCCGCCGCCACCGGTGTCGAGATCGAAAGGCGCGAGGTCAGCATGCCCTCTGGCACCTTGCGGCACACAGGCGACTATGAAATCGATCTGCATCTATACGGCGACGTAAACGCCACGATCCGGGTGTCCGTAGTCCCTAAAGAATAGGTTCAAAGGGCGCATCGCAAGTCTCGCGTCGCTATTCAAGACTGGCAGCGACAGGTGGTTTGTGGTCAGATATTAATAAATCGCAAAGTGAATCTAAGATGCCGGAAAAGCCTGTTAAAACGGTCCGCCGCGCGCCTACCGCTGAAAGCCTGAAAGTTCCCCCACATTCGCTGGAAGCCGAGCAAGCTGTGCTGGGCGGTTTGATGCTAGACAACAGTGCCTGGGATCAGATCGCTGACAGGGTAGCCGAAAGTGATTTCTATCTAGCCGACCATCGTGCAGTATTTTGTGCGGTGCGCGAGTTGGCAGACAAGGCCCAGCCCTTCGATGTCATCACCCTGTCAGACTGGTTAGAACAGCGCAAGACTTTGAGCGATACCAGTGTGCTCGCCTACCTGGGCGAGCTTGCCCGTGACACGCCCAGCGCTGCCAACATACGCGCCTATGCCGATATCGTGCGGGAACGTTCAATCCTGCGGCAGCTCATCGAGGTCGGAACACAAATCTGCGATGCCGCCTTCAACGCCGAGGGGCGCGACAGCAGAACGCTGCTGGACGAGGCGGAGCAACGAGTGTTTCAAATTGCAGAGCAAGGCGCAAGTTCCGGCTTCAAAAATATCAAAGGACTGCTCAAGACTGCGGTCGAGCGCATCGATGCGCTGTTCGAGAAAGATGATCCCATCACCGGCATTCCCACCGGCTTTAACGAATTCGACGAGAAGACCTCCGGATTGCAGGCCGGCGATTTAATCATCGTCGCAGGTCGTCCATCAATGGGCAAAACCAGCTTCGCCATGAACATCGCGGAATACGCGGCGGTCAAGCAGCGCGCGTCGGTGGCGATTTTCAGCATGGAAATGCCGGGCGAGCAACTCGCCACGCGCATGCTGGCGTCACTCGGCCGTATCGATCAACATCGGCTGCGTATCGGTAAGCTAGCAGAGGAAGACTGGCCAAGGCTTTCGAGCGCTGTGGCCGTGCTGACCGACACAGCGCTTTTTGTGGACGATGGCGCGGCCTTGACACCTACGGAGTTACGCGCCCGCGCGCGGCGCTTAAAGCGTGAACACCAGCTTGATCTCATTATCATCGATTACTTGCAACTGATGCGGGTACCAGGGAGCACCGAGAATCGTGCCACTGAGATCTCCGAGATCTCGCGCAGCCTCAAGGCACTGGCAAAGGAGTTGCATGTGCCTATCATCGCGCTGTCGCAGTTGAACCGAAGCTTAGAACAGCGGCCCAACAAACGCCCGGTCATGTCAGATCTGCGTGAATCAGGCGCTATTGAGCAAGATGCGGACCTGATCGTCTTTATCTATCGCGATGAGGTCTACAACGAGGACAGCCCGGACAAGGGCACGGCGGAGATTATCATCGCCAAACAACGCAATGGTCCGATCGGCACTACGCGTCTTACGTTCCTGGGCCAATACACCAAGTTCGAAAATTACATTCCAGAAATCTATTCGAGCGAGCGATTCGCATGATGCGCGCCGCGCGCGCGACTATAAACCTTACTGCATTGCGTCACAATTTTCAGCGGGTGCGCGAGGCGGCGCCCGATAGCCGCGTGCTAGCGGTCATCAAAGCCAATGCCTATGGCCATGGCTTGACGACGATCGCACAAGCGCTAGCTGAAGCCGATGGCTTTGGCGTCGCCTGCGTGAACGAGGCACTCCTGCTGCGCGCGGCCGGCACCGATAAGCCCATCGTCAGCCTGCAAGGCTTCAAAGACAAGGAAGAATTGATCGAGGCCGCTGCACGAAGCATCGAAGTGGTGGTGCATGCCGATTACCAACTCAGGCTATTGGCCTCCTCTGAGCTTCATTATTCGGTCGGCGTCTGGCTCAAGATAGACACAGGTATGGCGCGGCTCGGTTTCGAGCCTCGCCGAGCGGCGAGTACTTATCGCGTACTATGCGAGTTGCCGCAGGTCACGGCCACCCCGGTGCTGATGACGCATCTTTCGTGCGCGGATGATCTCACAAGCCCTTGCACGCCGCGTCAATTGGCGCTATTCGATTGGGCCATCGACGCGTTACCCGGCGCGCGCAGCATCGCCAACTCCGCAGGGATATTGGCATGGCCGAACAGTCATCGCGAATGGGTGCGTCCCGGTATCATGCTGTACGGGGCATCACCGTTCGGCGATGATGACGCGGCGCGGCTAGGATTGAAGCCAGTCATGACGCTAACCGCACCGCTGTTGGCAGTAAAGCAACTCAATGCCGGCGATGGCATCGGCTATGCGGGTGCCTGGGTGTGTCCGGAGTCTATGCGCATAGGCGT
>DATACK010000095.1:0-4016 GCA_036259115.1 Gammaproteobacteria bacterium
CACGCGATTGCTCCTCTGCAGGATCGGGGGCCTTCATCGAGAACGAAAATGGTGCAGTCTTCCACAACGCGCTCTAGCCCAAAAGGCTGCGGGAGCCGCCCGGGAATACGGCCACATCCACGTCCTCAATCCTGCACAAACCGCCGATATTGATGCTGCCGATGCGATAAACAGGCACGTAATGGTCCTGGCATCGGCAAAGACATCTTGCAGGCGCTTAATATAGGTCGCGTTGCCATTGGCTTGAAGTATGGCAAGCATGTGTTGATCGATGGTCATATAGCTGGTACCGGTATCGACCAAATAGTCGGTGCGCTCAAAGCCCTCAACGTGGACGTCCACACAATAGGTGTATAGGTGGCGACGCCTTTGTCGTTTATGGATATGCTCACTGAGCCTGCGAGGGCGCCGATTGGCGCGGCAGCGAGCATTGCCAGGATGGTGAATAAG
Organism: Gammaproteobacteria bacterium; assembly: GCA_036259115.1. Lineage (GTDB taxonomy): Bacteria > Pseudomonadota > Gammaproteobacteria > JACCYU01 > JACCYU01 > JAPSGG01. The sequence continues at coordinate 451 of DATACK010000095.1, forward strand.
ACTCTAAACAACGCGCTCCCCGTCGTACACACGCTGAAAAAATCAAATCTCTTAAACTCGCGCAAGATCATTGCGCGCTTTGTTTAAGGTGTGGCGGCGATCACGCGAACATAACAGAAAATTCATTAGCCATGCTATTAGCGCCGCGCCAATGGCCACGGTGAACGGATAAGCGGTACCGCCCCCAGCAGTGGAATTTATCTTACGTTTAGAATAGTGAGCGGCGCTGAGGGGTGCAAGAGACCGCGGCCGATACATACGGGTGCAGCATGCTGAAGTCACTGTCTTAGCACGACATTCAACTGGCAGTAACCTCCCATGTGCTTTCTATTTCCTACCCGGCTGGCGTGCCCTTGCTCATGAGCGTTGGCTGATGTTGTTAATCGATGCTAAGGTGAAGCCGCTGGCGGCAGTATGATGATGCCTAATGTATGCAGACCTACAAACCGATGAGGCGCTCAAGATGAGCTGTATTAAAAGTTGGCAATTGTTGATCTTGCTTGGCGTGGGCCTGATGAGCCGCGCCGCAGTCGCGCTCGCTACTGACTCCTTGCGTATCGAGTTGAACAAGCTCGAGACCGAGGATAGCGCTTGCCGTGCGTATCTGGTGTTTGAGAATAGTACTCAACATAACTTTTCCGGACTTACGTTGGACCTAGTTCTATTCGACAAGGCAGGCATCGTCGCCAAGCGGCTGGCGGTCGATGCGGCGCCGCTGCTCGCCGACAAAACCAGCGTTAAGTTGTTTGATATTGAAGGCCTTGCCTGCAACAGCATCGGCCGCATGCTCATCAATGACGCACTTAATTGTAAGGACGAAAGCGGAAAGATTGCCAACTGCGTAGCACAGATCAAGCCGGCCTCACGCAGCGATGTGCCGCTAGTCAAATAACATCTCGACCATACCACGGATAAATGGATTGGACGTGCGACTGGATGCGCTAGCAGCCGGCGGTGCCGGTAACGGCGGTGTCAACGGCGGTCCTACCATAGTTTCCGAGGCTAAAGATCCGGGACATTCTTTCGCAATTCCTCCAACCAGACAGTCGCCTCAGAGTCTGAAGGCGCGCGCCAATCGCCGCGTGGCGAGAGCGACCCGCCCGATCCGACCTTCGGCCCATTGGGCAGGCAAGAGCGTTTGAACTGACTTATCTTGAAGAACCGATAGAGGAAAACTTCAAGCCATTTCTTGATTGTTGCTAGGTTGTATTCGTGCCGCGCCTCCGCGGACAACGGATCCGGCCATTCGCCTTGGGTCTTGTCGCCCCATGCGCTTAAGGCGAGGAATGCAACCTTGCTGGGCCGGAAGCCGAAACGTAAGATATAGTATAGATTGAAGTCCTGCAGCTCATAGGGGCCGATCTTTGCCTGCGTGCTTTGCGCAGGTTGATTCTTATCATCACCAGGCACGAGTTCCGGCGAGATTTCGGTGTCTAGGATGGCCTGTAGAGTAGCGCTCGTTTGTTCATCAAACTGCTTTGAAGCAATGACCCAGCGAATCAGATGCTGGATGAGGGTCTTCGGCACCGAGGCGTTCACGTTGTAGTGGGACATATGATCGCCCACGCCATAGGTGGACCAGCCTAGCGCCAGCTCGCTCAAGTCTCCCGTGCCAAGCACCAGTCCCTGATGGAAGTTAGCGAGACGAAAGAGGTGCGAAGTGCGCTCGCCCGCCTGCACGTTTTCAAATGTCACATCGTAAACTCGCTCGCCTTGCGCGTATGGATGCCCGATGTCTTTGAGCATTTGCATGCAGGTCGACTTAATGTCTATCTCCGAAGCGGTCGTGCCGAGAGCCCGCATCAGTTTATGGGCGTTGCCGAGCGTGCCCGAGCTGGTCGCAAATCCTGGCATCGTATAGGCTAAGATATTCTTGCGGGGAAGCTTGAGCCGATCCATTGTCTTGGCCGCCACAATCAGCGCCTGTGTGGAATCCAGCCCACCCGAAACACCGATCACCACACGCTCGATTCCGGTGCTCACCAGCCGCTTCATCAGTCCGTGAACTTGGATGTTGTAGGCTTCATAACAGCGCTCATCGCGCGCCGCCGGATCGTTAGGCACGTAAGGAAAACGTTCCATACGTCGCGCCAGTGGGATTTCGCCCTTGGGCACTTCGAACTTAAACGGAATACGGCGAATGCCACGTAGACGATCGCGGTGTTCTCCCACCGAGTCATTGAAGCTCGTCATCCGCATACGTTCCTGCGCGAGACGTTCGAGGTCTATATCGGCGGAGATGATCTGTTCTTCCGCCGAGAAGCGATCGGCCTCGGTCAGCAACACGTTGTTCTCGTAGATGATAGCGTGCCCGTCCCAAGCCAGATCGGTCGTGGACTCGCCGGGTCCAGCCGCGGAATAAAGATAGGCTGCGATGCATCTGCCCGACTGCACCGCGCAGAGGTCGCGGCGGTAGTCGGCCTTGCCGATCGTGATATTGCTGGCTGACAGGTTCGCCAATACCGTCGCCCCTGCTAGCGCGGCGTAGGTGCTGGGTGGAACCGGTGTGAATAGGTCTTCACAGATCTCGACGTGAAGCGAAAAGTCTTCAAGTTCTACAGCGTTGAAGATTAGATCGTTGCCGAATGGCACGCGCTGGCCAAGGAACTCCACTTCCGTAACGACGGCATAGCGCCCGGAGGTGAACTGGCGCTTCTCATAAAACTCGCGGTAGTTGGGCAGATAAGTCTTCGGCACCAATCCCAGCACGCGGCCACGGTGGACGATGACAGCGCAGTTAAACAGCTTTCCCTCGAAGCGCAAAGGCGCGCCGACGAGTAGGATCGGAGAGAGCCTGCGGCTATCCTCGACTAAACGGACGAGCGCGCTTTCCACAGCACCGAGCAACACGTCCTGATGAAAGAGATCATCGTTTGAGTAGGCGGAGATTCCCAACTCAGGAAAGAGCGCGACCGCCGCTTTCATGTCTGAGGCACGTTGCGCTAAACCCAGCGTCCGCTCGATATTGAACATGGGATCGGCGACGCGCACGAAGGGTATGCACACCGCCGCACGGATGAATTTGTGCGTGTAGATCGATAGGAACGGCTGTCGCATGACTCGCAAATCTCACTGTGGCGAAGAGAGGAGAAAGGTTATAAGCCTAGTTTCAACCTTTATACGTCACACGTCGATATAGGCGAGGCAGCCACGGCTGCACAGCCACTGGCACGCACCCGTTTGGTGTGTATATCCAATAGGCACGCGAACGATAACTTGAGCCGCTGACGATCTAGCATTGTTTGGCTATGCGCTCTTGATGGAAGCGCAAATCAAGCAGGGATAGCTAACCGCAGCAACGACTCGATAACGCCGGACGCGGGCAACGTCGTTTTCCACTCTTTGCAGGTATTCCTTCCTACTTTGCTCTGCACTCACTGCCGTTGCCAAAATTCTGGCTGCCGGATTTGGCGCAACAGAAATCAGCGCGTATACTTTTATCAACGCTTCCCGTCAGCAATTGAAGCGGTTACTAGACTTCATACAGCGATCGCAAGCAAATCAAATCGAATAGTGCTGTTCCAAACGTCCTTGCAGGAGAACAACTCATGTCTGCCCAAATCAGT
>DATACK010000096.1:0-17632 GCA_036259115.1 Gammaproteobacteria bacterium
GCCTTGCCGTCAGTCTCGATGGCCAGATCGGCCGCAATTTCTAGCAGATTCAATCCACATCGCGCGTCGCCATCCGCCGCTTTCGCTAGTGCATCCCGTAACTCAGGTTCCATCTCCAGATGGCGCTCACCCAGCCCGTACTGCGAATCTTCGATGGCCCGGTCGATCAAGCTTCGGATGTCCGCGACGTCCAAGGGCTTCAGAACATAAGTGCGCACCCTTGAGAGCAATGCATTGTTCAGTTCAAAAGAAGGATTTTCGGTCGTGGCACCAATGAAATAGATCGTGCCGTCCTCCACGTGCGGCAGGAAGGCGTCCTGCTGAGACTTGTTGAAGCGATGTACCTCATCGACGAACAGCATGGTCGCAAGATTTTCCGTATCACGCGTCCGGCGCGCTTCGGCTATAGCTTCTCGGATGTCTCTCACGCCGGACAGCACAGCCGAGAGCGTCAAAAAGCGTGCGCCGCAGGTCTTGGCGATCAGCCGCGCTAAGGTGGTCTTGCCGGTGCCGGGCGGCCCCCAGAAGATCATCGAATGCAGATGATCTGCTTCTATGGCGCGACGCAGCGGTCGGCCTGGGGCCATGAGATGCGGCTGACCCACGAACTCTGCCACGGTGCGTGGCCGCATGCGATCGGCCAGTGGTTGAGAGGTCACTGGCGTTTTAGAGTTCATCTGTCCGTTGTAGAGGCGAATTCATTCGCGCATCGATCACGATTGAACCGTCACTATGGAACCGCGTTGATCACGTCCGTGCCTGCCGGCGGCTCGAATTTAAACCTGTCGGGATCGATCTCGATATTGGTGCGCACGTTATGCAGGCTAATAACCGTCCTCTGCCCGAATTGGTCGTGCAGTTCCATCTGCGCAACGCCGTCTTGATCCAGGCCGAGCCTGATGCGATTGAACTCGATATCCTGTGCCTTGGGTGTAAGCACTACCCATTGTAGGCCATTGTGCACCCCGGCCGGTTCGATGCGAAACTGTTCCTGTAGCGGACGCTGTCCGGTCAGCAGGGCAATCGGCGCGGCACCAAGCGCATCCTTGAGACTCTTCACGGTTGCCTGCTCGAGCTCCGGATCGTAGATCCACAGCTTCTCTCCGTCAGCCAGTATGAGTTGCCGATCCGGTTTTTCGTACTCCCAGCGAAACCGGCCTGGCCGTGCAAGCTGCACGCTGCCTGAAGATTCCTGTACCAGCTCACCCTTCTCACCATATACCCGTTGCGTGAATGCGGCATCGAGCGTTTGTACTTCATTTAAGAAATGCTCAAGCCGCGCTAGGGCCGATTGAGCCAAAGTAGGCGATGCGGCACATACGATGGCCACGAAGGCCGCGAACGAGACGGTTCTCATGGAATGATTAACCTGGCGGAATCTTGGATATTGTTCCGAGTGATAAAAGAAGTCGAGAAATCTCCGATGGAAGATATTCCTTAACGGAGTTTATGCCGAGCGCAGCCGAGAAATTGAAGATGCTCGTGACAGATTCTCCGCTCGCGCCGTACGTTCGGCCGCAATAACGCGTGTCTCTGATTATCGATACCTTATTAGATGAATTCCAGAGCTTAGTCGCGCGGCGGTGGCGGCGCCAGCACCTCACGCCCACCGCTGGCTTGCACCGCGCTCACTACGCCGGCTTGTTCCATCTCCTCGATCATGCGCGCTGCGCGGTTATAGCCGATCTTGAGTCGCCGCTGTACATACGAAATCGACGCCTTGCGCGACTCAGTAACCACCGCCACCGCCTCGTCATAAAGCGGATCACCCTCGCCGTCCGCACCCGTCAGAGACTCCAATCCAGGCACGTCGCCCGCATTGGAATCAGGTTCGCGTAACACCGCCTCGTTATAGTGTGGCGTGCCCTTACCTTTGAGAAAGTCCACCACCTTGTGCACCTCGTGATCGCGCACGAAGGCACCGTGCACCCGCTCCGGCACCGCGCGCCCCGGCGGCAAATAGAGCATATCGCCGTGGCCCAGCAATTGTTCGGCACCCATTTGATCTAAAATAGTGCGGGAGTCGATCTTCGATGAGACCTGAAAGGCAATGCGCACGGGAATATTGGCCTTGATCAAGCCCGTGATCACGTCCACCGACGGTCTTTGCGTGGCCAACACCAAGTGAATGCCGGCGGCGCGCGCCTTCTGCGCCAGACGCGCGATTAACTCCTCCACCTTCTTGCCGACCATCATCATCATGTCGGCAAACTCATCGATCACGATAACGATCAACGGCAGGGCTTTGAGTTCAGGCGTGGGCGTCTCCGGATCGAGCAACGCGGCGCGGTCGAACAACGGATCGGCGATCGGCGTACCGGCCCCCTGCGCATCTTTTACCTTCTTGTTGAACCCAGCCACGTTACGCACACCGAGACAAGACATCAGCTTGTAACGCCGTTCCATCTCTGCAACGCTCCAGCGCAGCGCGTTGGCGGCTTCCTTCATGTCCGTAACTACCGGCGCGAGCAGATGCGGAATGCCCTCATAAACCGACAGCTCTAGCATCTTCGGATCGATGAGAATCAATCGTACGTTGGCAGGCGTGGCCTTGTAGAGCAGGCTCAACAACATAGCGTTGATGGCGACGGACTTGCCGGCGCCGGTGGTGCCCGCGACCAGCAGGTGCGGCATTCTCGCCAGATCCACGACCACCGGCCGACCACCGATGTCCTTGCCTAGTGCTAAGGTCAAAGGCGACGCTGAACTTTCGTATACGGGCGCGTGCACGATTTCGCTTAAGCTCACGATCTCGCGTTGCTCGTTGGGAATCTCGAGCCCCACCACAGGCTTGCCCGGAATGACCTCCACGATGCGCACGCTGATCACTGATAAAGCCCGCGCTAAGTCCTTGGCAAGTGCGCTAATTCGGCTGACCTTGACACCCGCGCCAGGGTGCAGCTCGAAACGCGTGATCACGGGGCCAGGCTGTACCGCGACCACTTCGGCCTCGATACCGAAATCAAGTAGTTTCGCCTCGACCTGGCGCGATATGGCCTGTAGCGCAGCCTCAGAATAGGCGCCTTGCTTTGGTTCTGGTGGGTCTAGCAGCGACAACGGGGGCAATTCGGCCTGACCTTCGGCCCCGAAGAATAGAGGAACTTGGCGTGCGCGCTCGAGGCGCGGAGTGGATCTAGACTCCGGCTTTTTGGAATCACCTAGTATGGGTTCGATGCGTGGCCGCTTATTGCGCACGGGCTTAGCGCACGCCTCGTCGGTTGCTTTCGCTGCATGCTCCGCCCTCGCGGCTCGCCACCTGTGTAAGATGCGGCCGACGCACCCTATGGTTTGTCGGTAGAGTGCCAGTGCGCCCCGGCCGATCAGATCCAGCAAGGCCAGCCAGGACAGGCCGGTGAACAAGGTAATGCCGGCCAGCAGCAGTGCCAGCATCAACAAGGTCGTCCCAATGAAGTTGAAGATGTCTTCGAGACCGTGGCCTACTACATCGCCCATTATGCCACCGGCGTCAAGCGGCAGGCTACCAGTGCCTAAGTGCAAGGTGGCCAGTCCACACCCAGCCGTCAAGGTTATGAAAAAACCTACCCAACGTACGCCGATATCGCCGTATTCAATCTGGCCGGATGGGCTCTGTCCACGAAATATCAACCAACCGCTGTAGATCACCATGATTGGTGCGAGATACGCAAGATAGCCGAACATGTAGAAGAATGCGTCGGCGAACCAGGCGCCGGCTACACCGCCTAGGTTGGTGACCCCCGCGCGGCTGCCAGTGTAAGACCAGCCTGGGTCTTGCGGATCGTAGCTCAGCAACGCCATTAACAGATAAAGACCGACCGCCACCAGCACGACCAAGGCGCCTTCACGTATACCGCGCACCATGTGCACACTGATCGGGCGGTTGATGGCCCTTTTGTGGGTTGCCTGAGCCAAACCTAAGGTTCCTCGTTAATTTAAATCATTAGTGCAATGAATATTTGAGGTAATTTCATTATAGGCTATCCAACTCAGCACGTATAACCGGGTTTTCAAATTGTCCGCCGCGTACATTTATACCAGCCTTGAGCGCCGGATCAGCATCCCAGCCCGGTTGTGTCACGCGGATAACGTAATTTATCAGACTTGCGGATAATGCCATTGATGCGGTGCGTGGTACCGCGCCGGGCATATTAGCGACGGTAAAATGCAGCACACCCTCCTCTCGGTATACAGGATTCGCGTAGGTCATTGGGCGAGTCGTCTCAACGCAGCCGCCCTGATCCACCGAGATATCCGCTATCACACTGCCCGGTCGCATACGCTTGACCATTGCACGCGTGACCAAACATGGTGCCCGCTTGCCCGGCGTCAGCACAGCGCCAACTAAAAGATCGGCTGACGCAACCATAGTCTCGATGTCGCTGCGGAAGGCATACAAGGCGGTCACGTTGGAACCTAACTCGCGCATGCGGGCGAGTTTGTCCCGCTGCACGTCGAACACCATGACGTTCGCGCCCAGTGCGGCCGCCATCTTTGCCGCGGCACCGCCTGCTACCCCCGCGCCTAATATGACAACGTTGCCGCGTTCAGCCGCCGGCAGACCGCCCAGCATAATCCCCGAGCCGCCTTGAGGCTGGTGTAGTAGATGCGTGGCGACCTGCACCGACACACGTCCAGCGATATCGCTCATAGGCGCAAGCAGCGGCAGCGTGCTGCCCACCTGCACGGTCTCGAATGCGAGCGCGGTGAGCCCCAAGTCACGCAGTCGCTTAGCTAGCTCCCGATTAGCCGCAAGATGTAGATAACAAAACAGCAGGTGCTCCGGACGTAGGTGAACTAAATCCGCCTCGATAGGCTCCTTGACCTTAACCACCAACTCGGCGCGGCCATAGAGCTCGGTGGCGTCGGCGCAGATGTGCGCGCCCACGGTGCGATAGTCTTCATCGTCAAAGCCGCTCTTAAGACCCGCATTACATTCGACATAAACCTCATTGTCCAAACGCAGTAGTTCTGCGCACGCCGCTGGAACCAGCGCCACTCGTCCCTCGTGCGACTTTAGCTCACACGGAATACCAATGCGCATCAATATCTCCCCCTCAGCGTTAGCACGTGCTTTCGGTTGCGGTGCATATTTACAAGAGATGACTTCTTATCCGCACGAGGTCACTCCGCTGCGACTTCCCGCGATTGACGAAGAGAGACTTGCCAAAGCGGCACGCCTATACACGTACATTCCCGATTAGTTCTCACCATGCCCTTGGCGTGTGTACAACACTATCGCAATAACCACAACTCTAGGCCGGCTAGATACCTTGCGGTGTTCTCAGCCGTAGCATGAATATGATGAAGGCCATTTTAATTTATTATATAGATTATATTCATAGATAATATCCATTTGAAGAATGATGCAAAAACCTTGATATTGCATTGCACAATCCATACATCGTCGGCTGTGAAGCCTTAGACATAACCTTCAGACATAAGGAGATACTGTGAGCGTTAGAGTAGGTGAAACTGCGCCTGATTTTACAGCACCTGCGGTGCTACCCGATGGATCCATTGTCGATGATTTTCGCTTGGCTAATCTGCGAGGCAAGTACGTCGTGCTTTTCTTTTGGCCTTTGAATTTCACATTTGTCTGCCCATCCGAGATCGTCGCCCATGATAAACGGCTGGATCGCTTCAAGGATCTTGGCGTCGAGGTGGTCGGAGTCTCGATCGACTCTCAGTATTCACATTATGCATGGCGGAATACGCCCGTTGAACAGGGTGGGATTGGTGCAGTCGGATTTCCGCTGGTCTCCGACTTAAAGCATGAGATCGCGCGCGCCTATGGCGTGGAACATCCGCACAGTGGCGTAGCGTTACGTGCCTCTTTTCTGATCGACCGCGAAGGCATCGTGCAGCATCAAGTGGTTAATAACCTGTCACTTGGTCGCAATGTTGATGAGATGCTGCGTATGGTCGAGGCCTTGCAGTTTACCGAGGCGCATGGAGAGGTATGCCCGGCCGGCTGGAGTAAAGGCAAACGCGGCATGAACGCAAGCGCCGAGGGCGTGGCCAAATATCTTAGCGAGCATGCGAATGCACTTTAAGATGACCGGGACAAGGGCGGCACGCTCCACTCCAATACATCACATTGATTAAGGAGTAGAAAATGGCCGAAAAACACTCGCGCCTGATTATTCTCGGCTCGGGGCCGGCGGGTTACACTGCAGCGGTTTACGCCGCACGCGCCAACCTGCGACCTGTGCTGATCACCGGCATGGCGCCGGGTGGCCAGTTGATGACCACCACCGACGTGGACAACTGGCCCGGTGATGCGGAGGGTTTGCAGGGGCCCGTGCTGATGGAGCGTATGTTAAAACACGTTCAGCGCTACGACACCGAGGTCATATTCGACCACATCCACACGGCGCGGCTAACTGAAAGCCCCTTCACGCTAACCGGTGATTCCGGCGTCTACACCTGTGATGCGGTCATAATCGCCACGGGCGCTACCGCCATGTATTTGGGATTACCGTCCGAGGAAAAATTCAAGGGCAAGGGCGTGTCGGCCTGCGCGACCTGCGACGGATTCTTCTATCGCAACGAGCCGGTGGCAGTCATCGGTGGCGGCAATACTGCGGTCGAGGAGGCATTGTACCTGTCAAATATCGCCTCTCAGGTGACGCTCGTGCATCGCCGTGACCGGCTGCGGGCGGAAAAGATCTTACAGGACCAACTACTCGTGAAAACAAATAGCGGCAATATACGCATCGCCTGGCACCATGTGCTAGACGAGGTCTTGGGCGATGAGTCGGGCGTCACTGGCATACGTATCAGGAGCGTGGATACTGGTGAGACTAGCACTCTAGATATCAAGGGTGTGTTCATCGCCATTGGTCACAAACCCAATACCGAGATGTTCGAGGGTCAGCTGGAGATGAAGAACGGCTACATCGTGGTCAAAAGTGGCCTAAATGGCGATGCCACCGCCACTAGCGTTCCCGGCGTGTTTGCCGCTGGCGATGTCATGGATCACGTGTATCGCCAGGCGATCACCTCGGCGGGAGCCGGTTGTATGGCGGCTTTGGATGCGGAGAAATACCTGGATCAGCTGCTAGATAAATAACCGCTTTTTGTATAGAACACGCCGTCCAGGCGGCGATCAAACAAAGCACAGGTTCCCGATAATGCCGTACAGGCGGTAAGCATACGTGCAAATCCGTCCTCCCAAACCTAGGTCGTTCGAAGTCTGTGTTCAGGATTCGCTGAATGCGGTGGATGCACACGAATGGAACCAGCTCGGCGGTTACGATGAGCCTTTCTTAAGCCACGAGTTTCTCGTCGCGTTAGAGCGTCAGGGCTGCCTGGGCAAGGCACTCGGCTGGCATCCTTGCTATCTTCTCGTGCGCGACGCGCGTGGCACCTTAGTCGGCGCCATGCCGATGTACGTCAAGACCAATTCCTATGGCGAGTTCGTGTTTGACTGGTCCTGGGCCTCGGCTTATGAGCGTCATGGACTGGCCTACTACCCGAAGCTGGTGGTGTCTGTTCCCTATACACCGATAACGGGAAAGCGGCTGCTGATACATCCCGCTGGAGACGCTGGCGCAATCAAGAATATGCTGGTCGAACAGGCGATAGAGTTGGCCAAGGGCTATGGGTTTACCGGCGTGCACTGGCTGTTCACCAATGATGATGACACACAGCGGTTGCAAGCGCACGGGCTCATGCTGCGCTTAGGCTGTCAGTACCATTGGCACAATAACAACTATCGGGACTTCCATGATTTTCTAGCCAGCTTTCAGTCGCATAAGCGCAAAAAGGTAAAACGCGAGCGCGCCCGGGTCGCTGAACAAGGTATCCGACTAAAGATCGTGCACGGCAATGAGGTCGACGATAGGGTGTGGCGAACGGTGTACCGCTTCTACGTTGACACCTTCGGCCGCAAATGGGGCTTTCCTACTTTGACCCTGGGCTTCTTCCGTGAGATCGGCCGCACGATGGGCGAACGCGTGGTGCTGGTGCTGGCGGAGCGAGAAGGCAGGACAGTCGCTTGCGCGCTTAACTTTCGTAGTCGAGAGAAGCTTTATGGACGCTTCTGGGGCTGCGAGCAGACTTTCCATAGCCTGCACTTCGAGGCCTGTTACTATCAGGGAATAGAGTATTGCATCCGCCATGGGCTGCAGTGCTTCGAGCCGGGTGCGCAGGGCGAGCATAAGATCGGGCGCGGTTTTCTACCGACTCACACCTGGTCGGCACATTGGATCGCAGACGAGCGATTCCGCGCAGCGCTTGAGGACTTCTGCCAACGTGAACAAGGCGTAATACAGCGAGAGTATGCCAAACTATGGAGTTTGTCTCCATTTCGGGAGGACGCAGTCCCGTCAACACACCACCCTCCGTCGGCGGGTTAATGAGAGGCGTGACAAGCACGAGCCGTAATGTGTGCGGATCCCAAGCGGCGTGTACGAGGCTCAGCAGAATAAACCTGCGATGTCGATCGAGGATCGTTTACCCAAACAGTCGAAGTTCTGGTTCAGCCATGCATCCGCTTGCGTACGCCCATGCTCGCGCAGCCACAAGAGGAAATCGCCACGGTTATCCAACATGCTCGTTCCATCTAGCTCAGAAAGACGCTGATCCGGCTCGATCAAATGCACGTTGAGTCGGCGCAGCTGGCGCTCTAGGCGACTCAGCGACAAAACATGACGATCGACCTGACTTTTGGCCTGCGCAATCGTGCGCATCTCCCGCAAGAACGTGGTACCGAAGCTTAACTTAGTAGTGCGATAATAGATGTCTGATGCGGAAGTTGGCAGCTCCGGACTGCTTAGTGGGTGTACAAGGGTGATGATAATGTCCGAGGCGTCGCACTTATAAAACAGGGGAAACAGCGCCGGATTGCCGGCATAGCCGCCGTCCCAATACGCCTCACCATCGATGATAACGGCCTGGTGCAACGAAGGCAGGCAGGCCGACGCCAGTAGCATGTCAGCTGACAATTCCCTGGTTTCAAATACGCGCAGTTTACCAGTTCGCACCTGTGTGGCCGCAATGAACAACTTGACACGACAGTCGTTGCGCAGCCGCTCGAAATCAAACAGACTGGTGACGATCTCTCGTAACGGATCTAAATTTAGCGGGTTAAGCTGATAAGGAGAGAAGATGCGGGTCAACGCAAGCGTGCCTTCTAGTGCCAATGTTCGGTCGATTGTATGGGGATTCGTAGCCGGTGCGTGCGCTGGAATATTTACCCCAATTCGTCCCCATAACTCCGCAAGCATGCGCCGTGCGCCGCTACGTCCATCGACCGTCAGCCCGTACGCTACGGCCGCCGCATTCATCGCACCGCTGCTGGTGCCGCTTATGCCTTCGATCGCCAGGCGCTCATCTTCTAGCAATCGATCTAGAACGCCCCAAGTGAACGCGCCATGCGCGCCGCCCCCTTGCAGGGCCAAATTAATGACTTTCCGGTTCCTTGGCCACATGGTTGACTCCTCGCTACATAGCGAACTCCCCTAGACCCCTGCTTGCTGCGGTGCACAATAATTTAATTGAGCTGGAAATGCAAGGAAGTATTGACGAGCCTATCATTTTTTGCACCATAGTCGCTTGGCATTGGCGGAAACTCGTGTGTGCACGGGCTTTAAGCCTGTCGCCGCTGCTCGAGTCAGACCTGTAGAGAATTTCTGCGTGGCGCGGCTAGCGCGTTGCGCTGCCGCATTAACGAAATGGCCTTGGGCAGCAAAGGTCGAGCAGGGATTCCTACCTATGCCGAGCATGGCCATTTCCATGCCATTACTCACAAACTGAGACCAGACCAGCTTCGCAAACTGTTGGTTCAAACGCAGCATCTCGACAGCAATTATCTGGCCGTATACCATCGTGGTTTGAACTTTCTCCGTGTACATACGCGTAAATTCCCGGCGTTGCGCCGCGGTCAGGGCCGATAAGTCCGCGGTGGACATCATCAGCATTCTGTGCATGATTGTTTGCCCAGACGCGCGTGCGATTTGGCCGCTCCTCATCATCAGATTGCCCCACGCGGCGACCAATGGATTGGCCTTAGGCAGATATGATCCAGAGTGCTGTCGATTTTTCTCATTGCATGATCCTTGTGGTTAAAGATGGAAATGACCAGTCGGTACTGCCTGCAGGCAGCATAATGGGCGGGCGATAGTACGATCTGAAGTGACTAAAGCGATCGTCGCGCTCTAACTTGGTCTAACTTACATTATGATCTAGTTATTTTGCTTTAAATTCGCGTCTGACGAATGCATATATGGCTCAGGATAACGGCAAGGATCCGCTAGACGAAAAAATAATGCGGCATGAATATCGAATGGCTAGACCCGTTTAATCCAGACTATCCATTTCCGCCGGTTGATACCGCATTTACCGATCCGGACGGTCTGCTGGCAGCAGGCGGCGACTTAAGTCCCAGGCGACTGTTGCGCGCTTATCAGCGGGGAATCTTTCCATGGTACGAAGCGGGGCAACCTATTCTGTGGTGGTCGCCAAATCCGCGTGCGGTATTGTACCCAAGACATTTCAAAATGACCCGCAGTTTGCGCAAATCGGCGCGCAATAAGCCCTATCGGGTGACTTTTGACTGCGCCTTTCGCGAAGTATTATTAGGGTGTGCTGCGCCGCGGCGCCAAGTTGCCAGCACGTGGATTACCGCCGAGATGCTGGACGCGTACTGTCAGCTGCATGCGCAGGGCTTTGCCCACTCCGTTGAGGTATGGCACGCCCAGGAGCAACGTTTACTGGGCGGGTTGTACGGCGTCGCCATAGGCCAGGTGTTCTTCGGCGAATCGATGTTTAGTTGGTCCACAGACGCCTCCAAGCTGGGTCTGGCTTACCTTGCACGGCACCTGCAAGCCTGGGGCTATCCGCTCATCGATTGTCAATTGCCCTCGCCTCACCTGCACAGCCTAGGTGCCGAGATGATACCTCGTTCAAAATTCATGGATCTGCTAGCGCGTTACTGCTCAAGGCGAGGGCAGCCGTCGCCTTGGAAAGTAGACGCCAGTTTGGAGGTCGCCTCGTGGCAGCCTTCATGTATGCAGAGCCAGCCTTATCGGCAGGCGTGATAAACGTGTGTTCAAGGCACGCGGAACTCTGCCGATACATGACAACCAAAGATCAGTAAGACACACAAGCGCTGAGGACAACTATGAAAGCAAGGCCCCGTAGCCAAAGCCGGAGCACCGCCATGCATTCTACGCTGCGCCTGTTGCGCACATCGCTTACCATGATATTCATTGCGGCTGCTGCGCTTGCCCTTAACGCCTGCGTTCCGTCCAACAACATCATGCCCGAAGCATCAACCTCTGGGGCTGTCTCCGGCGATCCAACTCGGGTGGGACAGCCCATAGATAAATCCGTTTCAGGTTACAAGATCGGGCCTGAGGACGTGCTGTTCATCTCCGTGTGGAAAGAGCCAGATTTAGAGCGGGAAGTCAAAGTGAGGCCCGATGGCGGTATCTCTTTCCCACTCGCCGGGGACGTTGATGTGGCGGGAAAGACAGTCGAACAGGTTACCGACATCATTACCCAGCGGGTGCAAAGGTATATACCCGCTGCGGTGGTCACCGTCTCCGTGCAGGAGGTTGCCGGCTATACCATCTACGTGATCGGCCAAGTGAATAACCCCGGCAAATTCACGCTTGGAAGCTACGTCGATGTGGTGCAGGCGCTGACTTTAGCCGGTGGATTAACGCCGTTTGCGAACGCCGACGCAATTACCATTCGGCGCCGCGAGGGCAACAGGGAAATCGTGCTGCCGTTTGATTATGGGGCGGTTGCAGGAGGTACCGGTAACGGACAAAACATCGTGCTGCAAAGCGGCGATACAGTGGTTGTGCCTTGATCTGCTAAGCCGACGAATAGCGACTGGCATTCCTGTCACGCGGTAAGTTTAAGCTACGGTTCTTAGGATCAAGGACTTGATTACGTCAAGCTTAGGCTCTACGACCGTCATCGGTTGTAAGCTTTGCTTGATGACGATGTCGGGATCTTTAAGGCCGTGCCCTGTGAGCGTACAGACGACCTTCGCGCTCGCGGGAATTTTGCCGCGCCTGATGTCGCGCATTGCGCCCGCGAGCGAGATTGCCGAGGCTGGTTCGCAGAACACGCCTTCGCGGGAGGCTAAGAGTCTCTGCGCGCTTAAGATTTCCTCATCATCGCACTCATCGAACCAGCCTTGTGACTCCTCTTTGACCCTCCAAGCCTGCTTCCAGTTCTGCGGATGGCCGATGCGGATGGCGGTGGCCACGGTATCGGGCTTGTCCAGCATCTCGCCACGCATGAAAGGATTGGCGCCGCTGGCCTGATAACCTGCCATTATGGGCCTAGTCGCCACCACGCCGATCTGTTGATACTCACTGTAGCCCATCCAGTGCGCAGTGATGTTACCGGCATTGCCTACCGGGATACAGTGATAATCCGGTGTGCGCCCTAGCTCCTCCACGATCTCGAAGGCCGCCGTTTTCTGGCCTTGTAAGCGGTAGGGATTGATGGAATTCACGATAGTCACCGGCGTATGCTCGGCGGCCTGTCGCACAAGTCGCATGCCGTCGTCGAAGTTACCCTTAATTTGGATGACCCGCGCGCCATGCATCATCGCCTGCGCCAACTTGCCAAGCGCAATCTTACCCTCGGGGATCAGTACAAAGGCCTGAATACCCGCGCGCGCGGCATAAGCGGCGGCCGATGCCGAGGTATTGCCCGTTGAGGCGCAGATGATGGCGAGGCTGCCCTCTTCCACCGCCTTGGTCACCGCCAAAGTCATGCCGCGGTCCTTGAATGAGCAGGTGGGATTAAGGCCTTCGTACTTAACGTATATATCAACGTCTTTGCCAAGTTCCCGCGATACATGGTTCAGCCGGATCAGCGGTGTATTGCCCTCACCTAGGCTGATGATGCGTGTATCATCGCGTACCGGCAGGCAGTCGCGGTATTTATCGATAAGACCGGTGTAGCGCGCTGTGAACTGCATATTCCTTACCTAACAAAATGATTGTGCAGGCGCAGCCCCGATCCGCCGTGGCAGGTTAGTCGCGATCTGATCACCCGCGATTAAAGCCACGCCCGCGGAAGCTACGCATTGCCATCACCCTAACGTCTCTAAGCGAATGCGCATCACCTCGGTCGTGACCGCTGTCAGCGCCTGGATCTGTGCGATGGCCTGGTTCATATTCTGTTCCACCACCTTATGCGTCAACAGGATGATCGGCACGTCCGTATCGCCCTCGTTCGGCTCTTTTTGTATGACTGCCTCGATGCTGATATTAAGATCACCCAGGATACGCGTTATATCGGCCAGCACACCGGGCCGATCCTTAGCCCGCAGACGCAAGTAGCACGCGGTCTCGACTGCCTCCATAGGCAGCACCCGTATATCGGACAATGCATCAGGTTGAAAAGCCAGATGCGGCACCCGATTCTCGGGATCTGCTGTGAGCGCACGCACCACGTCCACCAAGTCCGCCACCACCGCCGAGGCTGTGGGCTCGGCGCCGGCGCCTGGGCCATTATAAAGCGTCGGGCCTACGGCATCGCCCATGATCACCACGGCGTTCATCACCCCGTCTACATTGGCAATCAGACGCCGGTGCGGAATAAGCGTGGGATGAACCCGCAACTCAATGCCTGTGCTTCCCCGTCGCGCTATTGCCAAGTGCTTAATGCGATAACCCAAATCTTCCGCATAAGCCAGGTCTTCTGGTGTGACGCGGGTAATACCCTCGGTATAGACCTTATAGAACTGTAAGGGAATGCCGAACGCGGCAGACGCCATGATGGTCAACTTGTGCGCGGCGTCGATGCCTTCGACGTCGAAACGCGGGTCAGCCTCAGCGTATCCTAAGGCTTGCGCCTCCCCCAATACCTCGCGGAAATCCCGATGCTTGACGCGCATTTCACTGAGAATGTAATTACTGGTGCCGTTCACGATACCCGCCAGCCACTGAATGGTGTTACCAGCCAATCCCTCACGTATCGCTTTGATGATGGGAATGCCGCCCGCTACAGCCGCCTCGAATGCCACCATGACGCCGCGCTCACAGGCACGCGCAAAGATCTCATTGCCATGCAAGGCAATCAACGCCTTATTGGCCGTGACCACATGCTTGCCATTAGTAATCGCCCTTAATATCAGCTCGCGCGCGGGCTCAATGCCACCGATCAATTCGACAATGATATCCAGGCGGGGATCGTCGACCACCGCGACGGGATCCGTCGTAAGGACAATATCGCGGATATCGCACTGGCGACTGCGTTGTCGACTGCGCGCGGCGGCGACCGAGATCTCGATGCCGCGACCTGCCCGCCGCGCAATCTCGTGCGCATTGCGCGCGAGCACGCTGACCGTGCCACAGCCCACGGTACCGAGACCCAATATACCGACCTTAACGGGCTCCAACGCACCTCCTTCTAATGCACATAAGGCATATTTCCAACTGTGAGAACTATCGTGATAACCCTGTCCCTTTGACAAGCTAAAGCGCAGCGTCTGAGTCTGCCGATACCTCGCTTGACTTTACATGTCATTGCGAAACATCCTGCGTATACCCCTTATCGCCTGGCGGGTGCGATGCTCGTTTTCGATCAGGCTGAAACGTACATAGCCATCGCCATATTGGCCAAAGCCAATGCCCGGCGACACCGCGACCTTTGCATCAACAAGCAATTTCTTTGAGAAGTTCAGCGAACCCAGCGACCGATAAGGCTCAGGGATCGGCGCCCACACAAACATGGTGCCCCGCGGGCGTTCCACTGCCCAGCCGAGCGTGCTCAGACCGTCGCATAGTGCATCGCGCCGACGCCTGTACATATCGCGGATCTCGGCCACGCAGTCTTGCGAGCCCTCCAAGGCAGCAATTGCAGCCACTTGTATGGGCGTGAACATGCCGTAGTCCAAATACGACTTCATGCGCGCGAGCGCCGCCACCAGGGTAGCGTTGCCGCACATGAACCCGACTCTCCAGCCGGGCATATTATAACTCTTGGAGAGCGAATAAAATTCGACCGCCACTTGCTTGGCATCCTGCACTTGCAGGATAGAGGGGGCGCGATAACCATCGAACACGAGTTCGGCATAAGCGATATCGTGCACCACCCAGATCCCGTGCTCACGTGCGATGGCGACGATCTTTTCAAAGAAATCAAGCTCCACGCATTGCGTGGTCGGATTAGCGGGAAAATTCAGGATCAGCATCTTCGGACGCGGCCAGGAATCGGCGATCGTCCGTTCAAGCTCAGCGAAAAAGTCGATTTCCGACGTCAGTGGCACGTGGCGAATATCGGCGCCCGCGATCACACAGCCGTAAGGATGGATTGGATATGCGGGGCTTGGCACCAGTACCGCATCGCCCGGGCCAAGCACCGCCAGGGCTAGATGCGCCAAGCCCTCCTTTGAACCGATGGTGATAATGGTCTCGGTTTCCGGATCGAGCTGTACGTTGAACCTCGATTGGTACCAGCGCGTAATTGCGCGCCGTAGCCGTGGGATGCCACGTGATAGCGAATAACGATGCGTGTCGCCGCGTTTTACGGTCTCGATGAGCTTCTGTACGATGTGCTCGGGCGTAGGCTGATCAGGATTGCCCATCCCGAAGTCCACGATGTCCTCGCCACGCGCACGCGCTTGGGCCTTCAACTCATTGACGATGTTGAAGACGTAGGGCGGTAAGCGCTTGATGCGGGGGAAATCGTCGATCAAGTTAAGCGTACTGTTCGTTATCAGGCATATGATACAAATCGGCTGACCTTCCTATAAGCTCTATACCCTCCATGAGCACGTCAAGCATATTGTGCCGGGGCAACAGCTCGAACAGCCTCTGTCAGATAGTATGCAGCAAGGAGAGCGAGTTTTTTCGGCGCACGCTCGACACCGTAGTCAATATTCAAAAAGTTCGCGCCGAGCGCTGCCATTGCTCTTAATGTCTGCTCGATTTGCTGCTCGTCTTCGCGAGATATACCCGTTTAGACGTTCTGTCGAAGTAGCTCAAGCACTTTGTCAATGAATTCGTCTGTGGCCAATGGGTTATTGAACAAAGGTTGTTTGCTGAAAAATGTTCTTCCCTTAGCCGCGACATACTGAGAATTTATCCCCAACACTGCAGCTAAAGCGGCGTTAGAGACCTCATGATCTCCTTGCTCGGCATAGCGCCGCGCGAACAACACAGTATGCTCAATCGCCTGCTTTGCAGCATCGGCCCAATAAGGATTAAGCTGAAAGAAACTCAGGCGCAAAAGATGGCGATCCGATTGAGAACCCCGAATAGCATCGGCATTTGTTCGATTGATATGCTCTAGAAGAGGGGCAGCAAGTTCTGCTCGACGAATCCAAGCTTGCAATTGTGCACGCACGTTCTCAACCATGAGAGTAAACGGCTGGGTCGAACTAATTAGCGCCAGGGCGCGGCGATAAGCATAATGGAATAGAACCAGGAATAGCATTACCCCCCAAGCGGCTAGCAACGCAGTAATCGCTAAGCGCGAGTTCTCCAAGACCAGAGACAGAGCAGCAACTGTAATTGCCAAGACAAATGTGGCAGCAAATGCCCCCAATAACTTTAAATCCGAACTGAGCTTCCGGAACATATGTTACGGCATTCGCTCAATGTTGATCTGCATAGCAGACAAGACAAGTGAGGAGGTGATAGCAGCAGCTCCAACGAGCGAGCCGCCGAGTGTCAAAATCAGCATCCTGACATTCGCGAGCTTTTGAGAAGTAGAGAAGTACGGCTCTAGGACGCATTGCAGGATTGGCACAAAGTACGCGCTAATAGCCAGGAATAAGCAAAATGACAAGGTTATGAAGATGACAATGCCTTCTTGTAGAAAACAGTAGGTGATCCCTCGCCATGGGAGATCGATGCCATTGCATGCTATACCAACGTCGGATTACACGACGAGCTTGCGCAGTCCGGGCTCGGACCTTTAACCAGACACTATTAATCTAATCGGTAAGAATAGCGCTGCCTCAGCCAGGTCATTGCGTGACACGAACATTTCTGTTCCATATTCAACTTCACTTTGCTAGGAAGCCACCTATGTTCTTTAGACAAAAACATTAGCACAACACAACGTCATATGATCGGTGCGAATACGAGCAGCAGTTATCAAACATTGTCTGCCGCCTTGAGAAGACGCCATGATGGGAACAGAAAAATAGCATCTGGAAACGGCTTTGTTGCACAAATATTGGATAACGCAGACTAGCCGACAGCATGCGTGCCTCACATAGCGCAACTGTCTAATCTCCATAAGTAGGCCATGTGAATTAACGCCGCGCAATGATGAGTCCCTTCTTGCCTTGTGCGTCAAACAATCGCAAGTGCCCCCGATTACCAAAATGGTGTTTACCCGAAACGCCGCCGTCTCGCACCAAGTCAACGACGATGATCACCGAAGGCTTACTTCCTAGCACTACATCCGATGCGCCGGATACGGCGCAGGTTTTCATCACGTCCCAGCGACGGGCCGTTTGGCCTCGACGACAGATTGGTAACCCAGTACGGCTGGAGTGGGTAATCTATTTTCCTGAAACCCAAACGGCTTTGTTGCACACATAGTCGCGCAGGCGGGGAGCTTGTTAGTCTTAGGGTATGCGAAGGAAGACTGGCAAGGCCACATACCGCCTGCGCAACTGGCGGGAGTATAACGCCGCGCTCATGCAGCGCGGAAGTTTGACCGT
>DATACK010000097.1:0-4342 GCA_036259115.1 Gammaproteobacteria bacterium
TGGCGGTGGCCATCTACATCGCCATCGATCCTAGTCTGTACTCCAAAAGCGCTATTAATCTTTTACCGCCGAAACATAGAGATCGTGCATATGACGTATTCGGGGCCATGGGGTTCTCCCTGCGGCGATGGTTCGCTGGCCGTCTGTGTTCTATGGTGCTGATCGGCATCTTGACCTATATCGGGCTGTCGTTAATCGATATGCCGGTGCCCTTAGCATTGGCGTTCGTGGCCGGAATCTTAGAGTTCGTGCCCTATCTAGGGCCTATCCTAACCCTAATCCCCATTCTACTCGTGGCGTTACTAGAAGGTCCTATCATGGTCTTGTATGCGTTTTTAGTCTATTGCGTCATTCAGCTTGCGGAGAGCTATCTGATTGAGCCCATGATCGAGGAACGCGCCGTGTCCATCCCTCCGGCCTATGTAATCATTGTACAGGTGCTAGGCGGTGTGCTCGCTGGCATCATGGGCGTAATCCTGTCGGCGCCGCTGGCAGTTACGGTGACGGTCGCCGTGCAAATGCTTTATATGGAGGACGTATTGGGCGAATCGGTGCAAGTAATGGGCAGTGGGAGGTCCTCATCGGCTATCGGCAAGCGAATGAGTACGTGGCGAGGCAGGTAAGCGCGATTTTATTCAATACGCTGCAATTTTTCGTTATGGAAGTTATCAGTCAATCGCAACGCTAGTGACAATAGTCGCGCGCTGACCACAAGACTGAAGCAGCCGCGGCCATACCTGCACCGATGAGCCATGCCCGCTGTGGATGCAAGCGTGCCTTGGTGTAAAGGGCTGTGGTTCATAATGAACTTCGTTCCCCCACGTTCCTGACCGTCGGAAGCCGGTCTATAAGTTACTATTGTCGATATCGCCTGTCGGATTTTTGGTCGTCTGTAGATAATATTCGGCGGACTCCATGATCTTCTCTGAAAGGCGCGGAAGCAGATTGCCCCCATGGCCATTAATCTGCCGCGGCCATGTCGCGCTTAGGGTGTTGCGCGGAATGGACAATGGCTTCAGCGACAAGATACGGCGCCTAGGTTGGCGGGGCTTGTGCGGCTGCTTTGGCAAGTAATCTCTGCCCTGATGCCAAAGCGGCGTATCGACGGAGAGGGCTTGATCAGGGTGCCACTGACCGATTCAGCTCCGCTGCTGCGCAAGCGTATGTGGCATTTGCAAAAAGCCGTGCGTTGGCTGTTCCCGCTGTGCTGGCATAAGCCTTACGTTTACGCTTCAAATCCATTGGCTAAGACCCGCGGACGGAGGACTATCAACCATGAGCGAGCTGATTGGCGACTTCATGCTGAAGCGGATGTCGGCGTGGGGGATCAAGCGCATCTATGGCTATCCCGGTGACGGCATCAACGGCATCTTAGGCGCGCTCAATCGCGCCGGTGATCGCTTCGAATTTATTCAGGTGCGGCATGAAGAGATGGCCGCATTCATGGCCTGTGCCCATGCGAAATTCACCGGCGAGTTGGGCGTGTGTTTAGCGACCTCGGGACCAGGTGCGATTCACTTGTTAAACGGCCTGTATGACGCCAAGAAGGATCATCAGCCGGTACTTGCCATTGTTGGTCAACAGGCGCGAACCGCATTGGGCGGCGGCTATCAGCAGGAGGTCGATCTGATCTCCTTGTTCAAAGATGTGGCCAATGAATACGTGCACATGGTCGCCGTCCCTGTGCAGATGCGGCACGTGATCGATCGTGCCATCCGTATCGCCACGGATCAGCGCACGGTCACCTGTGTGATCGTGCCCAATGATTTGCAGGAAATGAAGGCGGTCGAGACGCCGCCGCGCGTCCATGGCACCATACATTCCGGGATCGGCTACTCGCGTCCGCGCACCATTCCGACCGATGTCGATCTTACGCGCGCGGCGGAGGTGCTCAATGCCGGCAAAAAAGTGGCTATGCTGGTCGGCGCCGGCGCGCTGCACGCGACCGATGAGGTCATCGAGGTCGCAGAACTTCTAGGCGCTGGTGTTTCAAAGGCGCTTTTAGGTCTGGCCGCGGTGCCAGACGATCTGTCCTTCGTGTGCGGCGCTATCGGTCTGCTCGGCACCCGGCCGAGCTGGGATCTAATGATGGGCTGCGATACCTTGCTCATGGTTGGCTCCGGATTTCCATATTCCGAATTTCTGCCCAAGGAAGGTCAGGCACGCGGCGTGCAGATCGACATCGATGGGCGCATGCTCTCCATCCGCTATCCGATGGAGGTCAATTTGGTCGGCGATAGCAAGGAGACGTTGCGCGCGCTGATTCCCTCCCTGACGCGCAAAGATGATCGCGCTTGGCGCGAAAAGATCGAGAAGGGAATAAATGAGTGGCGCCAGCTGCTTGAAGAGCGCGCCATGAACGAGGCGAATCCTATCAACCCACAACGCGTGTTCTGGGAGCTCTCGCCGCGGCTGCCTGATAATTGCATCCTCACCGCCGACTCAGGTTCGGGTACCAACTGGTATGCACGGGATCTCAAGATTCGGCGCGGGATGATGGCCTCATTATCAGGCGGCATGGCCACTATGGGGCCGGGCGTGCCGTACGCGATCGCTGCCAAATTCGCGCATCCGAATAGAGTTGTGATTGCGCTGGTTGGCGATGGGGCCATGCAGATGAACGGCATTAACGAATTGGTGACCATCGCCAAATATTGGCGACGCTGGAGTGACCCGCGCCTGATTGTGTTGGTGTTGAATAACCGAGATCTTAATCAAGTGACCTGGGAGCAGCGGGTGCTGTCGGGCGATCCCCGCTATGAGGCCTCGCAGGATATTCCCGATTTTCCATACGCCCGTTACGCAGAGCTAATCGGCTTGAAAGGCATTAAGGTCAATGAACCGGAGGCCATCGCCGGCGCCTGGGAGCGGGCTTTAAGCGCCGACCGTCCAATAGTCCTAGAGGCGTATACAGACCCCAATGTGCCACCGCTGCCGCCGCACATCACGTTCAAACAGGCCAAGGCCTTTGCGGAGACGCTGTTCAAAGGCGATCCAGAGGAGGCTGGGATTATCAAGCAGTCGGCTAAAGGGGTACTAGAAGGACTACTTTCGCACCGGCATAAAGAGTAATACCAGCTATCGTCAAAGATGGATGTTGCGCAAGAGCCGGTACGGGTTGAGCGGCTAGAAATCGCGGCATACACAATCCCGACCGAATTTCCCGAGGCCGATGGTACCTTGAGCTGGGATTCGACGACGATCGTCATTGTCCACGCGTACGCTGGCGGCAAGCAAGGCCTCGGTTATACCTATGGTCATAAAGCAGTGGGTGAGCTAATCCGGGATAAGCTCACCGATATAGTAGTTGGCGCTGATGTGATGGCAATTCCGCAGAGCTGGCAGGCCATGATCAAGGCGGTGCGCAATCTGGGCCGGCCGGGGATTTGTTCGATGGCAATCGCCGCGGTCGATACCGTGTTATGGGACTTGAAGGCTCGATTGCTGGAGTTGCCGCTGTTGGGCCTGCTTGGGATGGTGCGCGACCATACGACCATCTATGGCAGTGGTGGGTTTACGTCGTATCCCATCGAAAGGCTACAGGAACAGCTTGGCGGGTGGGCTGCCGATGGCATCGGTTTGGTCAAGATAAAAGTAGGCTCCGAGCCTGAGCAGGATCCAAGACGGGTGTGCGCGGCGCGCGAGGCAATCGGCTCTAAAGCGCAGCTCATGGTCGATGCCAATGGAGCCTACGATCGTAAACAAGCTTTGGCCCGCGCGCAGGACTTCGCTGAATACGATGTGATCTGGTTCGAGGAGCCGATCTCGTCCGAAGACTTAGGTGGTTTGCGTTTGCTGCGCGACCGCTTGCCGGCTGAGATGGAGGTCGCAGCCGCCGATCGCGGTCGCGATCCCGAAGATGATCGACGACATTATCGCCACCCCCCGGATCTGCCGCGCCCACGGCGCACCGATTCTCTCGCGTGGCGGTGGAACGAGCCTGTCGGGCGAGACGGTGAACTACGCCGTCGTCATCGACCACTCGAAGTACCTGCGCCAGCTGTTACATATCGACCAGGAACAGCGCCTCGTCACCGTCCAGACCGGCGTGATCAACGACCAGGTCAACGAAGCCCTCAAGCCCTACGATCTGCTCTTCCCAGCGGATCCGTCTACGCACACGTGGTGCACGATCGGCGGCAACATCGGCACCAATTCTTGCGGCGTTCATTCCGTCCATTCGCAGTTCCACGGTCATGGGCCGCGCACCCCGGACAATGTCCAATCGCTCGACATCCTGACCTACGGCGGCGTGCGCATGACGCTCAAGGACTGCTACAGCGAAGACGAGATCACTCGAATAAAGAAGGGCTCGGCGATCGGCAGCCACATTACTCGATTG
>DATACK010000098.1:0-1622 GCA_036259115.1 Gammaproteobacteria bacterium
CGCAAGGGACCGTCCACGAGGCCACAGCAGCACGTGTAACCGTGCAGAAATAGGCAGAAAAGCTAGCCGGAGAAGCGGAGGTCAATGCAAAAGCACTTACAGCGGTGCGCGAGTGCCACTCGTCGATGGCGCGTGAGCCGAAGTGCCTGAAGCGGACAGCACGCATGCTCCTCGACTATGCGCATTTCTCCTTCTCGCGCTTGAAGGCTGCCGAAACATTCCAGCGTTTGACCCTAGTGCAGTTCCATGAAAGGTTCGCGGGAATGTGGTATGCTATCCCACATGCGCAAACCAGTGTATGTACGCCCTTTGAGCGACGAAGAGCTCAGCGCGCTCCAGAAGGGCTTACGCTCGGCCGACGCCTTCGTCTTGCGACGCTGCCAGATCATCCTTGCCAGCAGTGCCGGCCAGCATGCCCAACAGATTGCCGATCAACTCTACTGCGACGACGAAACCGTTCGGCGCGCGATCAAGGGCTTCAATACCCACGGCCTCTCCGCCTTGCAGCCCTGCTCGTCTCGCCCAAAGCGAACCCGCGACAGCTTGACCGAGAATGGCCGCGTCCGTCTGGGCCAGATCGTGCGCCAAAGCCCGCGCACCTTCGGCAAAGACACCAGTGTCTGGACGCTCGACCTGCTTGCTAAGGTCGCCTATGCTGAAGGGTTGACCACCACTCAAGTCAGCGATGAGACCATCCGCGTCGCACTCAAGCGACTGGGGATCGCTTGGCGACGCGCCAAGCAGCACATCAGCAGTCCCGATCCGGCCTACCACCAAAAAAACAGCGCCGCGACCGCTTAATCCGTCTCGGGCGCTTGCATCCCGATTGGGTCACCGGCTTCCAGGATGAAACTTGGTGGAGCCGACTGGCCCAGCCCAACCTGCACACCTTCAGTACGGTAGATGCGCCGCTGCAACTGGAGCAGAAGCACCTTGCCGAAAACGACGTGGACCCCAAAGCCCTGGCCTGCTACGGTGTGTTAATGCGTGGCCAGGCAGGCACAGCCGATCGCGTGTGGCTGCGCTTTGTTGACGGACGTCCGCTGAGCAGCCTGACGTGCCAATTTCTGGCCTCCATCAGTGCCAAACTGGCCGCGGAAGGCAAGACGGCATGGTTGCTGATCTGGGACAACGCGTCCTGGCATACGAGTAAGGACGTCAGGGAGTGGGTGCGCCAGCAGAACCGTCAGGTCAAGGCCGGGCAGGTGCGCGGTGTGCGGATCGTGGTGTGCTTCTTGCCGAGTAAGAGCCCTTGGCTCAATCCAATCGAGCCGAAATGGGTCCACGGCAAGCGCCGCGTGCTGGAAGCCGCTCGGGTATTGAGTGCTGACGAGATTGAGCAGCGCGTGTGCGCAACCAAAGGTTGTCCACGTGAGTCTCATCTTGCTATTTCCGCAGAGCTCTCTTGATTATGCACTAGGTATCAAGTAGGCAAAGCAGCGAGCCATCGAAACTGTAACCGGCCCAGAAATGCCGAACCGCCTGAACCTGTTAGCAGCAGGAACGGCGGGGCGCGACTACATTTGAAGTGTAGCATGCTCCGCTGCCGAGGTCAAGATCGGGCCACAGCAACAAGGAGCGTGACTATGCCCTCATCCAACCCACGTACGTCAGACCACACC
>DATACK010000099.1:0-3369 GCA_036259115.1 Gammaproteobacteria bacterium
TTTTGCATACGGGAATACCAGAGATAAAAGCCGATATTCATCGGTAGCACTCCAATGACACCGCCGGCAAGCAGGAACGGCCCGAGGAACAGCGCCTTGTGGATACTTGTCTAACAGTTATTCACTTCAGTGCCCGTGTTCTGAAAGCGGCTAAGCCACGACTTCAATAATACAGAGATCTTGGTGGCGGTTGATTCATTCCATTGTTCAGCTTTCGACCGAATCAGATTACTCGGAGGGCCGATAGCTTGCTTCAGCCGCACGTTGGCGAGATTGACGCGAGTTTGCAGGACGGTAATACCCAAAGTCCATTGTTTCCTGACTTCTAAGTGACCGATTACATACAGAATGATGGTCGTCAGGATCAGTAGTAATCCAGATACCGCCACGAGCTTGTATAGATTATCTGTCGGCGGGGACGGATTAGATGTTGGCATGGATTCTCCGTCTAACTAGATTTAGACTGATGCTATGGTTACTGCCAGGTTCTCCGTGGAGTTAAAAAGCACTGTCTCACTTAGCTCGCGATCCAGCCGGGTTGTTTGTAACCACCAGACGGCGGCGCGGGGACGGTATCAGAGATTGAGCATTCTTAGTTGAGTTTATCGCGTGCGATTGCATAACCGCGCAGCTCAATCCAAAGCCACCATCACATCGCTGGCCTTAATTACTACGGAAACCGCCTTGCCTTCAGTCAAGGCCAATCTGTCGGCTGACACTTTGGTGATGATAGACACCAGTTCCGTGCCGCCGGGCAACTCCACCGTGACCTCGGTATTGACCGCGCCTGGCGCGATCTTCTTGATTTTGCCTTTTAAAACATTACGCGCGCTGATCTGCATGACCTGCTCCTCCAAAGTTCTGGGTTTGATACTGGAAGTTTAAAGACTCGCGAGTGTTTCGTGAACTCTGTTTGAATTGCAGACCTATTGCTATTAGCCTGCACTGGTGCGCAGGAATGAATATTTGACATGTATAAAAAACGGAAAACATAATGCCAGTATAAAAACACATGTAAAGGATGGACTTCCCAGTGCTCCTATGGCGATCTCGGCGCGCGCGTATCTTGGGTGGTTTTTCAGCATCATTGCGTGCTCGGCAGGACTGAACGCACGTGTGGACAATCCGTTTATTGTCGTCGCATCCACCACCTCTACTCAGGACTCGGGACTGTTCGATTACTTGCTGCCCCAATTCGAGAAGAAGACCGGCATCGATGTGCGCGTGGTTGCGGTCGGCACTGGTCAGGCCATCGACATCGCCGAGCGCTGTGATGCAGACGTGCTGTTCGTGCATCACAAACCTTCGGAAGAAGAGTTCGTCGCGCAGGGCTATGGAGTGGAACGCCACCCCGTGATGTGGAACGACTTCGTCGTCGTGGGGCCTAAGTCGGATCCGGCGCACATCGAAGGAATGCAGAAAACCGTCAAGGCATTTAAGAGAATCGCGCAATCCAAAGCGACTTTCGCTTCGCGTGGCGACGACAGCGGCACCAACAAGGAAGAATTGGAGCTATGGCAAGCCGCGGGCATTAACGTGGACAAAGCGAGCGGCACTTGGTATCGCGAGTCAGGGCAGGGCATGGGGCCTACGCTTAATATCGCGGCGAGCATGGATGCTTATACACTTACTGACCGCGGCACGTGGATCAGCTTCAACAACCGCGGCGATCTTGAGATTCTAGTTCATGGCGATCCGCGCCTGTCCAACGAGTATGGTATAACCCTGGTTAACATCGAGCATTGTCCCAACGTCAAGGCAAAGGCAGGACAGGAGTTCATTGACTGGCTGATATCCAAGCAGGGACAAAAAACCATCGGCGCCTATAAGCTTAGGGGACAACAACTATTCCATCCTAGCGCCAGCGATCGGAATGCGTGATTCGTTCCAGGCACGCATCACGCTGCGCGATGTATTAGGCGGTTATTCATCTTCTCGCCGTCGGCCCACAAAACTTTCCTCGCATGGATTCAAAGCACCACGCTCTTGCAAGAAGGTGTGGGACTGCGGCGATGCCCAAGATCGTCATTTTAAGTTCATAATGGCTTGATAACTTTCCGGCTCGCACTCGCCTGTTGTTGACTGGAGAGGCAAGCATTGCTCAGTGAAGACTAGATCGAATCTGGCAATGCACTCCTACGTTACGGACTTATAACAAACGAGGTGTAGCCATCATGCTTGGTAGGAATGGAAGAACAGTCCTGATCGCGTTTGCGATCATCGCAGCGATAGGGCCACCGGTAGGACACGCGGCAAAAGGCGTGATCTTCGAAAACAAGGGTGGTCTGAGTATGGAGACTGCCGACGGTAATTTTACGTTTGAGGTAATTGGGCGTCTGCAGGCGGATGCCGCCTTCTATGATGATGACGTTGCAGATCTTGGCAGCGGTACGGAACTACGCCGCGCCCGCATCGGTGTGGAGGGTACCTTTCTCAAGGACTGGGGCTATAAGAGCGAAATCGATTTCGCTAACAATGAGGTCGATGTGACGGACTTCTACCTCCAGTATATTGGTTTCGAGCCGTTAGCGATCACCGCGGGGCATTTCAAACCGCCTTTCTCGCTTGACAATATAACAAGCAGCAACGACATCACCTTTATGGAGCGCGCGTTGACCCACGAGGCGTTCGTGCCGCCCAGGCGCATCGGTGCAAGCATCGGTGCCGGGAACGAGTATTGGAGCGCGAATGTGGGTGTGTTCGGTGAAACGGCGGATGAGGAGGCGGGCGAAAATCCAGAAGGCGGCGAGGCCAACAGCGGCATCAGCACCGCTGCGAGAGTCACGTTTGATCCAATATTGACCGATACCCATCTATTGCACGCGGGTGCATCATTCTACTGGCGCAATCCAGGGCGTGGCGAGGAGACGCAGCTAAGCACTCGACCGGAGTCCCATATCACCGATGTGCGTCTGGTGGATACAGGTACGATCGCCGGTGTGGATGACGTCAAGACTTATGGTTTGGAGGCGGCCACCGTGCTAGGACCATTACATGTCGAGGGCGAGTACATGCTGTCTGATGTCAATACCATGGTCGGTGACTTTGGCTTCGACGGTTCGTACATTGAAGGAGGATATTTCCTAACAGGCGAGTCACGCCCTTACGACCCCGAAGAAGGCAAGTGGACGCGCGTGACACCGAATGGACCTCACGGGGCTTGGGAGGTGGCGGCGCGCTATACCACTATTGATCTAAACGACGGCCCTATCCAGGGGGGCACGGAAGATGACGTGGGCGTGGCGCTGAACTGGTATCCTAACTACTATCTGCGCTTTTCCGCCAATTACATCAAGGTTATCGATCAGGAGCGCCAAGGTGTGAGCGACGAGCCCGATGTCTTCCAAGTGCGCGCGCAGTTGGCGTTTT
>DATACK010000100.1:0-2131 GCA_036259115.1 Gammaproteobacteria bacterium
GTCATCGGCGCGACACCAGGCGGGTTCGGCACAGTGTTGGCGCAGAACGCATGGCTGCCTGTTCTGCGTACGCTCGGCATGCGACCCTGGTTTGGTGCGCGTTTGCAGGTGTCGCGCGCCAATAAGGTCTTCGATGAAGCAGGCGAGTTTTTAGACGATGCCGTGCGCATCCAGCTTCAGAAGTTCGTCCATGGTTTCGTGGAATTCGCCAAGGAGTGAGCACACGACGAAACCAGCTCCCGGCCAGCTACATCGTGCCGAAACTCCTCGGGCCGTGACTTGCAACAACATGGTCGATACCGTCGGGCTCGTAAAGAACCGCAGTTCGGCAGGCGTAAGCGCGATCTTGGTTGAAAAGAAACCCGGTAGCCTGATTCAGCTGACAGGTGTACGGAGCCCTCTGTAAGCTTTTGCTTGTCGGATGGGGTGACAGTCCAAAAGCGTATGTGCAGTCCGTTTGTGAGCACCGCATCCTCACGATAATTCATACCGCAGGTCATGGCGACCGGTCGATTGCGAAAGTATGGCTGGGTAGCCGAGACATTGCACCAACAAGGTCAAGGACTGAAAAAGAGGCCCAAGCCCCAGAATTCAAGGGGCGTGTTGAAGAATTGCCCATGAGGCGAAGAGCCATCGTAGCGCTCCAGCATCAGCCGCACCTCGCGCCCTATCTCACCACGCCAGGCGAGGCCCGCTTGGTAGGAGCGATTGACCTCCCAGTCCTGCTTCTCAAAAGTCTGAAAGTCGCCGGCGGCCACCAGATCGAATCCGCCGATCAGCTCAGGCCAGCGGAATTCCACCCCGAGCTGTCCGTGCACCGGATCGAGATCGGGCTCAGACCGCAGCCGGTAACCACCACCGCCATACAGTCGAAAGCCGAATAACTCGTAAGCAAGCAGCAGCTCGCTATCCTCAAAGCTTAAGTTAATGCGGTCGATATCCGGATTGCCGAGCACCAGCTCGTCGCCCAGGTGCGAGCTTTGGTGATACACCTGTGCACGGGCCGAGAACGAACCCAGCCGGTAGTTGACTGGCAATCCAACGATGAAGTCGGTATTGATTAGGTCAGAGGAGTCTGAGTCCAGATTGAACAGGGAGAAGGTGCCAGCTTGTATACCAAACTCGACCTGGCCTACTCTGGTGTCGCCTCTTACAATTGGAAAATAATCTCCAATTGCCGCCTGGGCGGTGTTGATATCTCCGGTCGGGCCCTCGTGGGCTTGATACTGAACCGCGTAATGCGGTTCTCGCGGATCCGCAAGCAGTGGCGGGAACAATTCTCCTCTAGGCAGCCATTTAAGATCACCGGTCGTCGAGCCAGTCGGGCGATCCTTCAACGTCTGCGTAGCCTGGCAGGCTTTAGTGCGCCACGCGACAGCGGTAATGGCGGGATTATCCATCAGCACCTGCTTGAGCGCCGCACGTTGCGCGTCGTCCACGCATTCATCACTGGTCAGGACTGCCCTGCCTCGATCAACACCCGTCACCTGGATGGCTTTGCCCGGTGCAAGCGCGGCGACTACGCCCTGCGCATAGCCGTGTAGGTAGGAGTCGGCGCTCGCGGTCGAGGCGATTAACAGGCCAAACGCTAATGATAAACATCTAAGCATCCCTTTCAGCGTGTCCAAAAGGCTTGAGAATGTTCTTGTTCGCGCTAGGCGATCGCCGCTCATCTGGGGCCTCTTTTGCCGATGCTGGCTGGGTGGGAGCGAACTGTGATCTTCCGTGCACCTTCTCGCCTAGCCACTAGAAGACCATGTAGAGCATAGGGATCAGGAAAATACCGCCGAGCAACGCGGCGAGCATGCCGGCAAATACGCCAGTGTTCACAGCCCGGCGGCTGAGCTCGCTTGCGCCTTCGGCGAGCACCAGCGGCACCAGGCCGAGAATAAATGCGAAACTCGTCATCATCACCGCGCGGAAGCGCAGCCGCGCGCCTTCCATCGCGGCATCACGTAGAGGTACCCCACGATTGCGCTGCTCGCGTGCGAACTCGACGATGAGGATGGCGTTCTTGCTTGCGAGCGCAATCAGCACGATTAAGCCGATCTGCGCATAGAGGTTGCTCGGCAGCCCGGCGATCAGCAGTCCGATAAAGGCACTAAGCACTCCAACTGTCACCGAAAGCAGC
>DATACK010000101.1:0-2240 GCA_036259115.1 Gammaproteobacteria bacterium
CAGATTATGAGGACGCTCGACCTCTAAATCGCTAAACAAGCCCCATGAAAAATCTAGTGCGCTTTTGCCGATAAACTTGCCCATCCATGACAGCGCCTGCTCTCCGGCGGCGAGTCCTAAGTTAGCAACAGGGGTGCCAAGATGAGGACTGGCGATGGTGATAAGGGCCGTTAATGCCTGGGCTTTGTGCTGCACCATGTACAACCGCGCGAGCACTCCACCCGCCGAATGCCCGACCAATATCAGCGTGCTGTATAGATGCCGCGCTCGGACGAAATCAATATATTGATCGAGCGTCTGCGCCTGCACCATCAACGGTGCGTAGGTGGGCAGTCCCATCGTATAAAAACGTCTTAATGCGGGGGTGGGTGGTTGATCTAAGCGCACTTTCCCCTGTGCAAGGCTTAAGTCGCCACCGTCCTGCCAGCCGGCTTGGGCCAGGATATGCGTGATATCACTGTCGCGCCAGCCTTCGCCATTGGCGAGAAGGCCTTGAATGAGCATCAGTGTTTCGGCCACCGCCGGACCTGGTGCCAGGATAACCGCTAGTGATAGCCAAATCACTTTCCATCCCGGCGCGTGCGCAGAATTAAAGGACAGCACCTTAGTCATGACTATCATAAGAGCACTAAACCTAAGTGGCTGCAAGTGCTTAGAAAGCGGTGATCCAACTCCACCATGCTGCGCCTGGAACGTAAGGGCGTATAACATGCACTGTCATGTGATTACCTGTAGTCCCGTGACTGACTGGGATAGCAGCGTATCAGCGCCAACGTCCGAGCGGTGAGCCTGAGTGCTTGTGGTGTGAGTGCGCCAGAGGCTAGATCAGGAAGATCATCGTCCTGGTCGAGTTCTTGGCATAACTGCTCAGGCGTGATAATCAGCCCTTGATAGGCAGTCTCAACAGGGTGCGTAGGTCAGCACGAGCGGCTACAAGACGCAGTTCTACCATGTGGCAGAGCCCAAGGTTACGGTCGTGGCCGTAAGCGGCATATCAGGCGCACAGACGTGGCAGTGCCAATCTTCGTCCCCTTGGCTTGCCAGTATTGCTCGCTGCCGCATTCAAGACATGGCTCGGTGGGATCACGGGTCACGGTTAGCACAATAGTCGTTGAACACGATTTATGGTTGTATCCAGGACTTATTGCGCTTGATTCGCATATTTCGCTGGGTGATTCACCGCAAGTGATCCAGTCACACTCCCGCAACTTACTTCGCTTAGACATGGACGAACGCACCTGGACGATAGGATTGAACGAGGTTACTATTCGCTGGTTCGATAGCCATCACTGTGCGGCTGAGGCGCATAGCAGCAGTCTCAAAAGAAACCTTTAAGCTTCTTTAATTAACGTACCTGTTCTCAGCGCCTTCCGCATTGATCCAAACCGCTTCCGATACTGCGCCGGTGTGAGATTCACTTTGCGCTCAAACAAGCGGCTAAAAAATCCCGCGTCTTCATAGCCGACTTCCATAGCGATGGTTTCTATCGGCGCATCGCTGGTTTCGAGCATCTGCTTGGCTTCTTCCAGCCGCAGTGCGTGCACATAAGCAAGCGGCGACATACCAGTCGCCTGATGGAAGCGGCGCTTGAATGAGCGCTCGGGCAGAGCGCTTAACTGCACCATTGCCGAAACGGGGGATCGCTCATGGTAATGCTCGGCGATCCAGGTTTGGCAACGGGCGATCGCGGCGTCCTCGACCTGTCGCGAACGCGCAAGCCGAGCGAACGGTTGCTGGCCGATGTTGTGCCAGTCGATTAGGTTTATGCGCGCGACCTGCATCGCGGTATCCACGTTGACGAAGCGGGCGATCAGGTAGAGCGCGAGGTCTAGCCACGAGGTTCCACCGCCAGCCATGACAAGCCGCCCTCCCTCGCCGGAGACCACGAGCGCACGCTGAGGATAAACTGCGACCGTGGGATACCGCTGCTGGAGCACATCGCAGTAGGCTCAATGGGTCGTAGCCTCATAACCGTCCAGCAGTCCAGCTTCCGCTAGTAACATCGCGCCCGAGCAAGCCGTAGCGAGTGTCGCACCATTTTTGTAGCCGCATCTCAGCCAAATCAGCTCGTCGGTAAAGCGCCCTTCAAGGGATTCGTCAGGCGGGATCGCAAGTTCCGGTACACATATCACCTCCGCGTTAGAACATTCTTCTAAAGTAAGCTTGTGGTTCAAGCCGGATGCCGCTCGCGCACACAAATGAGACGGGTTGCGCGGAAGTGAGTAGTGGCTGTATCAACT
>DATACK010000102.1:0-11428 GCA_036259115.1 Gammaproteobacteria bacterium
AAGCTGACTGACGGCCATGGCCTTCACCTGCTGGTAAAGCCAAACGGCGAGAGATACTGGCGCTTGCAATACCATATGGCAGGCAAGCAAAAGCTGTTGGCCTTGCGTCTATCCGCAAGTGAGTTTAGGAGTTCGGACTCGAACCGGATATCGAAAATGCCTCGACTCGAGCAGTTCGAACAGAGTCAGCCTTGCACCCCAAGTTCAAACTAAAATCAAATAGCGGACTGGGAGCTGATCCCGGCGGGCCGTGTCCTGCCGCGGAAGTGCTTAATGGTGGCATTTGCTCGGTGAATCCTAGCACTGCGGACGGTATTAGCCAGCTATGCCGCGCCGGGCTACGAGCCTCACTCTACCCACCCATAAGCCCGTAGCGCAGCCTTTACCCTCTCATTTTGGCCTATGCACCCTGTTTGAAAATGCCTGCCAAGGGCTGAGCATTACGCCTGAACAGCTACAGCAAGAAATCGAAGCAGGCGGCGACACTCCCGACCTGGTGTCGGGCGCACTTACGCCTGCGGCCTTGAGGCTGGCGGCAGAGACGCTAAATACCATGCAGTGTGCAGGCGACGAAGACAGACGATGCCAATCAACGATTGGATCGGAAGCTCTGGCCCACGCGGATGATGCAAGGAGTTGATAATGGAAATGAGCAGCAACAAATTAGCACATAAGAGAACAGCGAATCGGCCAGGCAAAGAACCGGCTGCCAATTTTGCAGTCTGCCCTTCCGGGTAGTGGTTGCACCGTTCAAGTCTCATTCTCCATGTGTCGCATACATACGCGCTGCATTTTGGCAAAATCGCGAGTCTGGTGCATGCTAGTGTAGGTGCTTGCGATAACTCGTAAATAGAACCAACCGCTGATTTTAGGGGGCAGCATGTCCAAGAAACATCCCATCGTAGCTGTTACCGGCTCATCCGGGTCCGGCACCTCGACAG
Source organism: Gammaproteobacteria bacterium (assembly GCA_036259115.1). Lineage (GTDB taxonomy): Bacteria > Pseudomonadota > Gammaproteobacteria > JACCYU01 > JACCYU01 > JAPSGG01. The sequence continues at coordinate 942 of DATACK010000102.1, forward strand.
TCAAGAGCGCTTTCGAGCGTATCTTCTTGCGCGAAGGGATTAACCCAGCGGTAATCGAGGGAGACAGCTTTCATCGCTATACCCGCACTGAGATTGCCGAGGCCATAAAAAGGGCTGAGAGAGAAGGGCGCAGCCTAAGCCACTTCGGCGCTGAAGCCAATCTGTTTGACAAACTGGAAGAGTTATTTAAATCCTATAGCAAGAACGGCACGGGGAAAAGACGGCTATATCTTCACACAGAAGAAGAGGCCGCAGTATACCCCGGATTAAAACCGGGTGACTTCACGCCATGGGAGGATATCCGTCCTAACACGGATCTCCTTTTTTATGAAGGTCTACATGGTGGACTCAGGACCGACAAGATTGACATCGCCAGTCACGTGGACGTGCTCATTGGTGTGGTGCCAATTGTCAATCTCGAATGGATCCAGAAGATCCATCGCGATAAAGCCGTACGCGGTTATACCACCGAGGCGGTGGTCGACACTATTATGCGTCGTATGCGCGATTACGTGCAGTACATCACACCACAGTTCTCACTCACGGACATTAATTTTCAACGCGTCCCTACGGTGGATACGTCCAATCCATTCATCGCACGAGAAATACCCTCCGCCGATGAAAGCTTTGTCATCATCAGGTTTCGTGACCCACGCAAGTTTAATGTCGATTTTCCATATCTCCTTAGCATGCTGAAAGATTCATTCATGTCACGCCGCAATACCGTAGTGGTGCCTGGCGGCAAGATGGGATTCGCCATGGAGATAATACTTACCCCAATAATCAATAACCTGCTCACCAATCGCAGCAGCTAATCCCAAGCGCATAGGACGCGCAGCAGTCGTGTACAACTACTGCGCCCAATTAAGGCATACACTGAAAAAACACGCATGCAGTTCGAAACCTGATCAATCCTCCAACGCGCCGACACAAGGGAATGACGTCAACAAAGCATCGCGGCGCGGATGTGCGCTAAAGACGGCTGTGCAATCTTTACCTGCATAACGCCGCCAGTTGATCTCGCCGGCCAATGGCGCACAGCCAGTCACATCGTAAATACGGCCCCGATAGGCAATGAGCACCGGTAGTTCGTCCGTGCAGCCGTCAAAGCGGGCAAGCTCGCGGCGATTTAAAAGCAAACCGTAATCAAGCTGCGAAGCCGCGGCTGTTGTCGCCATTGAACCTGCTACTCGTTTAACTGGTACAGACATCAGTGACGCAAACCTGGCTGTCATTACGGATACCTCCGTTGTAGATATTCCACAGTTTGGGACTATAGTGCCACAATATGCATTTTTGAAATGACTAATTTCTATCGTGCTGATTCAATTTATCAATTTTTGTATGATTGAGTGGCACACATTTGACGCGCCGAGCACCATTTTTCATGAGCACAGCAATGAAAGACGTGCCGGCATGCAGATCAAGTCGGCTTGGAATTCATGATACGGATGCTAGCCTCTGTTGCAGAGATCCAAGCTTTGACTTCGGCGTTTATGGCTTGAGGGGATTTCCCGAGACTGTCGACAGCCGGGCCAATACATATCGTGATCGTGCCCGGATGTTTTATGAACTTGTGGCGCGGCCAGAAATCTCCGGCGTTATGCGCAACTGGCACCACCGGAACTCCTGTTGCCGCTGCCAATAATGCGCCACCTAGCTTGTAACGTCTTTGCTCGCCAGGTAAAACGCGAGTTCCTTGCGGGAAAATCAGAATCCAGCGCCCTTCATTGAGCCGTTTGCACCCTTGTTGCACCAGCTGCTGTGATGCTCGCTTACCTACGCGGCGATCAATGACAATAGGTTCTATCATCGCCAAGCCCCACCCGAAGAAAGGAATCCACATCAGCTCGCGCTTCACTACCCAGGTTAGGGGCGGGAACAACCTGCTCAATATCAGTGTCTCCCAGGTTGATTGATGACTTGCGAGAATCACGCATGGGCGGTCGGGAATGTTTTGTAGGCCCATGACGCGGTAATTTAGTCCGCAGATACGCGCGCACAGCCACGCGCTCAGTCCGCCCCAGGTCGTCAGCAGACGATAGCGCCTCTCAAACGGTAATAGGAAGCTCAGCAGTCCCAGCGTGGCGTACACCATCGCCGATAATGCAAGCAGCAATAGAAAAAGGCCCGAGCGCAAGTACAGCACAAACTTCGATTCAGAAAGCGTTCGCGCCATTTACCAACAGTCGCAAGCAGTAAAGTGAGCTGCCACTGCAGCTAAGTCATCAAACACTAAAACTCCGGCCGGCAGTAATCTGGATTTTAAGGTCTTTTCCCCATTGCCGGTTCGCACCAGCACAGGTATAGCACCCACCGTCAGCGCCGCCTGTATATCCCGCAGCGAATCACCTACGGCCGGCGTCACTTTCAAATCTATATCCAGCGACTCGGCGATCTGCTTGAACAAACCGGGTTTAGGCTTGCGGCATGAGCAACGATCCCACGGCGCGTGCGGACAGTAGAAAACAGCCTCGATGTGCCCACCTAACGGCGTAAGCAAAGCGTCCATCTTGCAGTGCATAGTATGTAAGGCCTGCATATCGAAAAGACCGCGTGCAATGCCTGACTGATTGCTGGCGATTACCACGCGATAACCAGCCTGGTTGAGCCGTGCGATCGCCTCCAGACTGCCCGCTATGGGACGCCATTCTTCTGCGGATTTGATGTAGTTCCGGCTATCGTGATTAATGACGCCGTCCCTGTCCAGAATAATCACCTTCATAACCGAAACGTAGCATAGAACCCACTCTAGGACAGGGCCCAACGCTCCACCTCAGTTAGGCACTCACCAGACGGACGGCCATTGAAGCTGTCTGCGTCGCAAGGCATAAATTTTATTGTAAGCGTGACAGATCGGCGGTGCGCAGGAATAGGCGGCTGAGCTGATTGAGCAATGCAATCCGATTATTCCGAATCGTCTCGTCATCAGCCATCACCAGCACTTCATCGAAGAAGCGATCTATCGGCTGGCGCAAGCCCACCAATCGTGTAAGCGCCTGCTCATATCTGCCCGCCGCGAACATAGGGTCACTTTCAAGACTCGATATTGTCAAGTGCTCATATAAATCTCGCTCGGCGCTGTCACGCAGTAGCTTTTCCTCGACATTCCACGCCGCTGCGCTGCCAGCCTGCTTAAGGATATTGGCGATGCGCTTATTAGCGCCCGTCAGACTCTCGGCTTCAGGTAGTTGGCGAAACGCCTGCACGGCGCGCACGCGCCGATCGAAATCCAGCGGTCGCGTTGGTCGGCATGCCATGACGGCGTTGAAGACATCGAGCGTGGTACCACGGTCGGTGTAATAAGTCCTTAGACGCTCTATCACGTAATTGAAGACATCCGGCACGGCCCTCTCGGCATCTATCTTCCCTGTTAGGCCCGCCGCTGCTTGGTAGAGTAATTCTTCCAAATCTAGATCGATCTTGCGCTCGATGATGATACGCAAAACACTTAGCGCCGCGCGACGCAGCCCGAACGGATCCTTCTCTCCAGTCGGGCGATGGCCGATGGCGAATATACCAATCAAGGTGTCAAGCCGGTCCGCAGCCGCGAGCGCCTGACCTACGCCCGTACGCGGCAATTCATCGCCCGCATGCCGCGGCATGTATTGCTCGTCAAGCGCAACCGCCACGGCCTGCGGCTCTCCATCGAGTGCGGCGTAGTAACGGCCCATGATACCTTGCAGGTTAGGAAATTCGAAAACGAGGTTGGTGACCAGGTCGCATTTGGACAAGGCCGCAGCGCGTCGGGCATGAATCTCACCAACGGAGATTTGCTTGGCAATGAAGGCGGCAAGCCGCTCTAGCCGCTCGCTCTTGTCAAAGAGACTGCCAAGCCGTTCCTGGAAAACCATACTTCGCAATGCATCTCTGCGGCTAGCAAGCGGGATCTTGCGATCCTGCTGCCAAAAAAAAGCTGCATCGCTGAATCGTGGCCGGATTACGCGCTCGTTACCCGCGCGTACCTTCTCTGGCTGCGCGCTTTCGATGTTGCTCACCACGATGAAATGCGGTAACAGACGTCCATCTATTGAGACAACTGGAAAGCACCGCTGATTTCCCTGCATCGTGGTAATCAAAACCTCTTGAGGTATGTCGAGGAAGCTCTCGTCGAAGCTGCCAATTAGCGCCTGCGGCCATTCCACCAGCCCCGTCACCTCATCGAGTAAGGCAGCATCGATAAGGGCCTGACCGCCCAGAGCCTCAGCGAGCCCTTCAACTTGCTGCTTGATGCGCGCGCGCCGCCGCTGAAAATCCGCAAGCACCTTGCCTTCGTTTTCGAGCATACTGGCGTATTGCTCAGGAGTGGCAATGATGAGCGGCTGAGGATGGTGAAAGCGATGGCCCCGCGTCTGACGTCCTGTTTTAACGCCTAGGATCTCGGCATCTACGATTTCGTCACCGAAAAGCAAAACGACCCAGTGCACTGGACGCACGAATTCCGCGTTACCTGCGCCCCAGCGCATGCGTCTGGGTGTCGGCAGCTTAGCTAGCGCATGAACAATCATTTCCGGCAACAGTTGCCGCGTTGTTTGGCCCGGTTGCGTAAGGCGATAATAAAGCCATGCGCCCTTGTCGGTCTTGAGGGTCTCTAGCGCATCCACCTTCACGCCACAAGACCTGGCAAAACCCTGCGCCGCCTTGCTCGGCTCGCCTCGCGCGTCGAATGCGGCGCTTACCGGCGGGCCTTTGCGTTCAATGACCTGATCCGGTTGCTTTTCCGGCATATCTTCGATTAATACCGCGAGCCGTCGCGGCGTGACAAATTGCTTTACGGTAGCGAAGCTCAGACCGCTACTTTCGAGCGCGGTGCTTAGCGCATTGGCAAATGCACTCGACAGCTCTAACAAGGCGCGCGGGGGCAGTTCTTCCGTACCGATCTCGACCAGCAGTGTCTGACGCTCAGACATTGGCCACTTGCGTATTTGCGGAACACATTGGAAATCCCAACGCTTGGCGCGCGGCGTAATACGCGGATGCGACCGCGCGCGCTAGAGTCCTAACTCGCAAGATGTAGCGCTGACGTTCGGAAACAGATAGTGCATGGCGCGCATCCAGCAGATTGAACGTATGCGAGGCCTTGAGGGTTTGCTCATAGGCGGGCAATGGCAAGCCGGCCTCGATCAGCCGCCGGCTTTCGTGCTCGCAGGTGTCGAACCAGGCAAACAGCGCTGCGGTGTCGGCCTGCTCAAAATTGTATACGGATTGCTCTACCTCATTTTGGTGAAACACGTCACCATAGGTGACGACGCCTTGCAGCCCCCTAGCCCATACCAGGTCGTAGACGCTTTCCACGTCCTGTAGATACATGGCGATGCGTTCCAGACCGTAGGTGATCTCGCCGCTTACCGGCTGGCAATCCAGACCGCCGACCTGTTGAAAGTAGGTAAATTGGGTGACCTCCATGCCATCTAACCAAACCTCCCAGCCCAGTCCCCATGCCCCCAAGGTCGGGGACTCCCAGTTGTCTTCCACAAAGCGAATATCGTGGACGAGCGGATCAAACCCGAGCGCCCGCAGTGAATCGAGATAAAGCGCCTGGAGCTCCAGCGGTGAGGGCTTGAGAATGACTTGAAACTGGTAGTAGTGCTGCAGGCGATTGGGATTTTCGCCGTAGCGCCCATCGGTGGGCCGCCTGGAAGGCTGTACATAGGCCGCGCGCCAAGGCTCGGGGCCGATCGCACGCAGGAAAGTGGCAGGATGAAAAGTTCCGGCGCCCACCTCCATATCGTACGGCTGCAATAATACGCAGCCGCATCTGGCCCAATAGTCCTGTAAAATCAGGACCAAGTCCTGAAATGTATTGATTTCTTCCTGTGGCACACGCACAAAATCGCAGTGAACGGATTAAGTATAGCGGTGTGGCTAGCACGCGGCTAGCGCAGTTTAAACGGAGTATAAGTAGCGGATGTTAATGCTGCACAGGCGGTGAGCGCTAGATGATGTGCAGCATCCGTCGCAGGCAGGCTGCGCAATCAAAAAACCGGCTTGCCTATCGTATTGGCCAGCCCTGCCGGCTGTTGTCAACGGATCTCTGTAGTCAGGTTTAAATACTGCAAAAAGATGACATCCCCGTCGACGCGCCCCCTACGCCGCCCGCGTCCAACCCGGCTAAAGCCGCTATATGCAAACTTGATTGGCAGTATCAGATCACCATACCGCGGCTCAGCAATACCGCGCGGCGGCTTTCAGCGCGAACTAGTGCATCGGTTTTCTCGACGAGCAGGTATTTTGGAATTTGCTAAGCTAGAGCCGTCGATAGTGGGGAATTCGAGCGCTATGCCAAGGCGTACATCTATTAATTTTGATACGTATAAAGTTAGCGGAATCATGTTGTTAGTTGAAATGATGCCGTCCTGGAATGCTCTCAGAGCATCCAAGCCAGCGATACCATGCGCATAAATCGGCAAAAGTCGACAAATATGGGCAGTGGGCATAACATGGAAGGTGAGAATAGAAAACCTGCGCAATTCGGGCGCAAGATTTTTCGACCCACACGTACTGAATTATTCAGTTCGTGTTGGGGGAACCTGTTAATAGGTAGAGAAGGCAGCATTTAGCCACTGAGCGGCTCAGTGCGCCATCAGGGATCTCAAGCGCAATAGGATCGAACCCTGATGCCGCAGGTTGCTATGAAAGCGCTTATTATCCGTCAGGCATGAAATATGCTCTGTAGATCGCAGGGACGCAAAGCCGGAGGTCATCATGGCCCAGCTCATTCTTGAACCAACGACAACCGCACAGTGGCAACGCCTGGTCCAGGAAGCGTCGAGCAATGTGTTTCGTACGCTTGACGAAGAATTGGAAAGCTATTTGGTATTCTTGCTGGCGCGCTGTTGTGGAAAGACGGATATTTTACAGCGCGTTATGGCGCTAGAGTATCTGCATAGCCTTGCCACGCAGGGCCGTATGCGTAATGAGCGACTGCGCGATGTGGGCGATCATTGCCTACTGTTTGCCGGTCTATTTCCACACGTCGCTCGTAAGCGGCTGGTACGTATCAGCTATTTTGTTCGGTTAGGCCGCAGCGCCTATCAGCAGTTATCTGAAGCCTTGAACAAATCTGCCGCACGGTTGTATAGCGATCTCTCGACGGCTTTCATCACATTGATGGATGTATTGCAAAGTATGCGCGAACTGCAGGGTGTGCCGTGTCTCTCGCCCATTGACGCCTTTGACCTGTTACAGGATATGGGTAGCGAGCGTGCCAGGAAAACCCTGCGTCACTACACCGGCGGCGAACCCGTTAGCATTGTAAGTTCGAGCTGGCGTCAGTAGAAAATCTTGTCCAGAAGCCAACCGTGGTTAGCCAATATAAGGATATGAGTTATCTCCAGCTCGGCTGCGGAGAGGTTATATTCAGGCCTCAATTTTCTTTGCGTATCTGGCCTCATGTTATGGATTTCTTTGCATTTACAGCGCTTGACCGGCCGCTGAAGATCGTCCCTGCAGCGCCGCTCCAAAACTCTCAAGCAATGTGACTAATCTAATTTCGTATCATCGAGAGTGAATCTACGGCGTGCGCTGATCCAGCTTATCCCACGCTGGAATGCTCCAAGATAGTGCGCAATCGAGTTGAGCGCACAAAAAATGTGCAACATATTTCATACAACCTGGCAAATACCCGTATCACGCGGCCATTGTCGCCACCTTATGCCGTGGCACACTTTCTGCTCGGCAGCGTGGCGTGCGTTGTCTGTCGTGTAACGGTTTGGTTTGCGCTCGCCCGACCATATATTAAGCCCGTTTGATTCCGAGGAGGATTCATGTCTGCAGCCGATGTGATGAAGATGATCAAGGACAAAAAGGTGGAGGTCATCGATCTAAAATTCAGCGATTTCTTGGGCCAATGGCAGCACTTCTCCATACCTGCCAGTCAGGCCAATTCAGATCTGTTCGAGGAGGGTCTTGGCTTTGACGGCTCCAGCATTCGCGGTTGGCAGGTTATCCATAGCAGCGATATGATGGTCGTCCCGGATCCGCAGACGGCGGTGCTCGATCCCTTTAGCGAAAAGCTCACCCTGTCAATGGTCTGCAGCATTGTTGATCCGATCACCCGGGAGAACTATTCGCGCGATCCCCGTAATATCGCGCAGAAGGCGGAGGCCTATCTCAAACAGACTGGTATCGGTGACACTGCCTACTTCGGCCCGGAGGCCGAATTCTTCATCTTTGATGGGGTACGCTATGATCAGAACGCGCATGAAGGCTACTACCACGTGGAGTCCGAAGAAGGCATCTGGACCTCAGGCCGTGGAGATGGGAGAAATCTAGGCCACAAGCCACGGCACAAGGAGGGTTACTTCCCCGTATCGCCTACAGACACCCTACAGGATTTACGTAATGAAATGATCCTGGAGATGGAGCACGCCGGGATTGTCGTAGAAAAGCAGCACCACGAAGTAGCGACCGCAGGCCAGGCGGAGATCGACCTCCTCTATGATTCGCTCACACGCATGGCGGATAAGATGATGATGTATAAGTACATCGCCAAAAATGTCGCGTTACGTCACGGGAAGACCGTCACCTTCATGCCCAAGCCCCTGTTCGGCGACAATGGTTCTGGCATGCATACCCATCAGAGTATCTGGAAAGACGGCAAGCCCCTGTTCGCTGGAGACAAATACGCGGGCGTAAGCGATGCGTGCTTATACTACATCGGCGGTATCCTAAAACATGCGTCTACTTTGTGCGCTTTCGTGGCACCGACCACAAATTCTTACAAGCGCTTGGTGCCAGGCTATGAGGCACCCGTCAACCTCGCCTATTCCTCGCGCAACCGCTCGGCCGCCGTACGCATACCAATGTATTCGCCTAGCCCTAAGTCAAAGCGCATCGAAGTCCGGTTTCCTGATCCTTCATGTAACCCCTACTTGGGCTTTGCAGCCCTGCTGATGGCAGGGCTGGACGGCATACGAAACAAGATCAATCCGGGTGAACCGTTGGACAAGAACCTCTATGAGCTGCCACCGGAAGAGGCGAAAGCCGTGCCGAAGACCCCGGCGTCGCTAGAGGAAGCCTTGCAAGCACTCGAAAATGACCACGAATTCTTGCTTCAAGGCGATGTGTTCACGGGTGATGTAATCGAGACTTGGCTTGATTATAAGCGCAGCCGCGAGTGCGACTCCGTGCGCCTGCGCCCCCATCCCTACGAGTTTATGCTCTATTTTGATGCCTGATATTTGAGCAAAGCCTTGACATCGGGCGCCTTTTACGCGCCCCTTTTTTTGCTTAGGGAAACCGTCCTTGTGAACACATGAGCAGTGGCATGCCCGGCCATCGGGGGCAAGCTTAAGACCATGCCTTATGCTTACGTCGCGCTAATTGGTACATAATCGCGCGCTTGGCGCATGGCTGCTGTGCGAGGGGAGGTTGGCACGCCTTAATATTCCAAAGATTGCCTAATCTGCTATACCAGGCCGCTGGTTTTAGCAAGGGGAGAAATGAAGTGTCCGCATTCGACGTTATGAAAATGATTAGAGACAAGGGCCTGAAATACGTTGATTTCCGATTTACCGACACTAGAGCCAAGAAGCAACATTGTAACCGTGCCCGCGCATACGGTGGATGAAGACGTATTCGAGGATGGCAAGATGTTCGATGGATCGAGCATCGCTAGCTGGAAAGGCATCAATGTCCCCGACATGATCTTAATGCCGGATCCTGAGACAGCGTGCATTAATCCATTTTTCAGTGATCCCACCTTGGTACTGCGCTGCAACTTCGTCGAGCCCAGCACCATGCAGGGATACGCGCACGATCGCCGAGTACCGAGGAGTACATGAAATCCACGGGCATCGCGGATACCGCTTATTTCGGGCCGGAACCAGAATTCTTCTTGTTCGATGACGTGCGTTGCGCCGCCACCATGAACAAAGCGTTCCATGAGATCGATTCCGACGAATCATCGTAGAATTCCGAGAAAGTCTTTGAGAGAGCAATATCGGCCGTTGTCGTAGCATCAAGGGCGGCTATTTTCCCGGGCCACCTGTCGATTCCCTGCAGGACTTGCGTTCGGCTATGTGCCTGGTGCTGGAGGAGATTGTTATACAGACCGAGGTTTACCATCACAAGGTCGCAACCGCGGGCCAATGCTAGATCGGTACTAAATTTAATACCTTGGTTAAACGCGACCACGATCTACAGGCCAGAAATATGTAATTCATAACGTCGCGCACAACCATGGCAAGACCCCGACGTTCATGCCCAAACCCTTAGTGGGCAACAACGGCAGTAGCATGCATGTACATCAGTTCCTAAGCAAGAAGGTTGCGAATCTGTCGCCGGTGACCAGCATGGCGGGGTGTCTTAGCTGGCATTGTACTATACTGGCGGCATCATCAAACATGCTCGTGCGCTCAACGCCTTCATCAATCCCTCTATCAACAGTTACAAGCGCCTAGTACCGCACTTTGAGCATCCACACTCCTTGCTTATTCAGCCCGTAATCGCTCCGCGCCTATCCGCTCCCGTATGTATCAAGTCCT
>DATACK010000103.1:0-8707 GCA_036259115.1 Gammaproteobacteria bacterium
GACTGAACCAAGGGTAATACGCTTGCCGCGACCATACTCAACCGCGTAAGAATAACTGCCCGATTCCCGGCAGCGGAGAATGAAGCCTTTTAATTTCGTATCTCGTATATCTACATTTTTAGTGGGTAGCTGTCGCAAAAGGCTGTTATTTATCGCTGCACGCATGGCAACATTCCTCACCGGGGGTGCACTGGGGGTGCAAATTGATTATAAACTAGTGTATTCGGGTAGCAGTCAGTATCCGCTACAAACTAGTATAACTCATTGAATGTAAAAGGTAAATAAGGCTATGGAAGGATATGACAGGATACCACAAGATAGGTATAATTCACCTTGACATGGTGGGGGTCGTTGGTTCGAGTCCAATCGCGCCTACCAATTCTAGTGAATATCATTGCCCACGCGGCGCTCATCTATTTACTTAGCGACATGTGGTCCCTCGTATAGACCACCACTGGAGAAACGCTCATGCCTGAGATTACTCTTCCCGGCGGCGCCCGGCGCCACTACGATCAGCCTGTATCGATACAGGCGATCGCGGCCGATATCGGCCCCGGACTTGCTAAGGCCGCGGTGGCCGGCAAGGTCAATGGCGAGCTTAGAGATACCTCGTATGTAATTGAAGACGATGCGGAGCTTAGCATCGTGACCGGCCGCGATCCAGAGGGATTGGAGGTCATCCGCCACTCGACCGCTCATCTGATGGCCCAAGCGGTCAAGTCCTTATTTCCCGAAGCGCAGGTGACTATCGGCCCCGTGGTCGAGAACGGGTTTTACTATGATTTCGCGTTCAGTCGTCCGTTTACACCCCAAGACCTAGAAACCATCGAGAAGAAGATGGAGGAACTTGCCAAGGCGGACTTTCCGGTTCAGCGCGAGGTCGTCCCACGCGACGAGGCAGTCGAACTATTTCGCGGCATGGGAGAGGAATACAAGGCACGTATCATTGCCGATATACCGATGGATGAGGAGATATCGCTCTACCGTCAGGAGAGTTTCGTAGATCTCTGCCGTGGCCCGCACGTACCTAGCACTGGAAAGCTGCAGGCGTTCAAGCTGACTAAGGTCGCGGGCGCGTATTGGCGCGGCGACCCTAATAATGAAACATTGCAACGTATTTACGGTACCGCTTGGGCCGATAAGAAGCAGCTCAAGGAATATCTGCAGCGTCTGGAGGAAGCCGAGAAACGCGACCATCGGAGGCTCGGCAAGCAATTGGACCTTTTCCACTTCCAGGAAGAGGCGCCGGGCATGGTGTTCTGGCACGACAAGGGATGGCGAATTTATCTCACTATTGAAGACTATATTCGCGGTATGCTGCGGGAGCGCGGCTATCAGGAAGTACATACACCGCAGCTGTTGGATCGATCGCTATGGGAGAAGTCCGGACACTGGGCAAAGTTTCGCGATGAGATGTTTACCACCGAGTCCGAAAGCCGCGTGTTCGCTGTCAAACCAATGAATTGCCCGGCGCACATTCAGATCTATAATCAAGGGCTTAGGAGTTATCGCGAACTGCCACTGCGGTTTGCCGAATTCGGTTCTTGCCATCGCAATGAACCCTCTGGCACTCTGCACGGGCTCATGCGCGTGCGTAACTTCGTGCAGGATGACGCGCATATCTTCTGTACTGAAGATCAAATCACAGGCGAAGTTTCGAACTTCATCGATTTGCTCTTCCAAGTATATCGGGACTTTGGGTTCGGTGAAGTATTCGTCAAACTTTCCACCCGGCCACAGCAGCGGGTGGGTGATGACGAATTATGGGATAAGGCGGAAAAGGCGCTGGAAGAGGCCGTTAATCGCAAACAGTTGGCCTTCGAACTACAACCGGGCGAGGGGGCGTTCTATGGTCCAAAAATCGATTTTTCGCTCAAAGATTGTATCGGACGCGTATGGCAGTTAGGGACAGTGCAACTGGATTTCTCCATGCCCGCGCGCCTTAATGCAACCTATGTAGCGGAAGACGGTGAACGCCGCGTGCCGGTCATGATACATCGAGCAATACTCGGCTCATTGGAGCGGTTTATCGGTATACTGATCGAGCATCACGCCGGCGATCTTCCGTTGTGGCTTGCGCCCGTGCAGGCCGTCGTCATGAACATTACCGACCGTCAGGCTCAGTACGCGCTGCAGGTACAACAAACCCTGCGAGCGCATGGTCTCAGAGTGGCCGTTGACTTGAGAAATGAAAAGATAGGCTTTAAGATTCGCGAACATACGTTGGAGCACGTTCCATATTTACTGATAGTTGGCGATCGTGAGGTCGAGGCTCATTCAGTAGCGGTGCGCACGCGTGCCGGGGAAGACTTGGGCAGTATCGAGATCCAGACCCTAGGTCGGAAGTTGGCTGAAGACGTCGCGCGTCGTGGTTGATATATACGTTTGGAGGGTAAAGCATTAGCGCTGGCAAAGACTTGCGTTTAAATCAAGAGATTGACAATCTGCGCGTGCGCCTGATTGACATGAATGGGACCAATCTCGGTGTGGTTCCGATAGAGGAGGCGCAGCGAATGGCCGAGCAGGCCGAACTTGATCTGGTAGAGATTGTGCCCAACGCCGATCCGCCTGTATGCCGGGTGATGAATTACGGCAAATATAAGTTTGAGCAGAGCAAAAAGGCGCAACAATCCCGCAAGAAACAAAAGCAGATTCAGGTCAAAGAGGTTAAATTCCGCCCAGGCACCGAAGAAGGCGATTATCGGGTCAAGATCAGGAATATCACGCGCTTTCTGAGCGAGGGCGACAAGGCTAAGGTCACGATACGATTCCGTGGCCGCGAGATGATGCATCAGGAGCTTGGCGCGCAGTTGCTGCAGAGAGTCGAGAGTGATCTTGAAGGTATCGGCGCTGTCGAGCAACGTCCAAAACTTGAGGGTCGCCAGATGGTGATGGTCTTCTCGCCGAGAAAATCAAAATGAACTTGTGGAGACGCTGACTTTCAGCACCTGCTGAAACTGCTTCTCGGAGTAACGTTGTATGCCAAAGCTCAAGACTAATCGCGGCGCGGCCAAACGCTTTAGACGTACAGGCTCGGGCGGCTATAAGCGCGCGCAGTCACATCTAAATCATATTTTGACTAAGAAAAGCACCAAGCGTAAGCGTCACCTGCGCCCATATGTTAAGGTGGATGCGACCGATGTCGGACACGTGCGGCAGATGCTACCGTACGTTTGAGTCAGTTCTAGCATAGGCTTTACACATGTCCAGAGTCAAACGAAGCGTTACTGCCCACGCCAGACACAAGAAGATCCGCGCTGAGGCCAAAGGTTATTACAGCACCGGTAGAAATGTCATTCGGGTCGCCAAGCAGGCCGTAACGAGAGCGGGACAGTACGCATACCGGGATCGTCGCCAGCGCAAACGTCAGTTTCGCGCTTTGTGGATCGTGCGCATCAACGCGGCCGCGCGTCAGTTCGGTCTATCTTACAGCCGCTTGATCGACGGTCTGAATAAGGCGTCCATTGAAATCGATCGGAAGATGCTTGCTGATCTCGCGGTGCGCGATCGCGCCGCATTTGGACGAATCGCGGAGAAGGCCAAGGCAAGCCTATCCCACTAAGTTATTAACGCGCAGGGTTCACCGCGCGTAATGAGAGGGGAAAGGTTGCGGCCTTTCCCCTTTTAATTTGTATTGATACCAATGGCGCCGGATCGTGCGTTCTGAAAATTTTCTCCGGCCAATACAGTAATGATGCAGAATCTAGACGTGTTCACCGCGCGGGCTCTGTGCGAGATTGAAGATAGCAAGGATGAGCGCGAACTCGACTTGCTGCGTGTGAAGTATCTTGGTAAGAAAGGTCTGCTTACCGAAAAGCTGAAGGCGCTGGGTGCACTCCCAGTGGATCAGCGCCCGCACGCAGGGCGTGCTATTAATGCCGCTAAACAGCGCATTGAAGATGCCGTCGGCGCGCGCAGAGCAACGCTAAGAGCCGCTGCGCTCGATGAACAACTAAAACAGGAGGCGCTCGATGTAACCTTGCCGGGTCGCGGCCAGCAAAGCGGCGGCCTGCATCCCGTTACGCTCGCGTTGGAGCGTATCGAGGCATTATTCGCCCAGGCCGGCTTTTCGGTCGCTGAGGGACCGGAGATAGAGAGTGATTATTACAACTTCGAGGCACTGAATATTCCCGCACATCATCCCGCGCGCGACATGCATGATACTTTTTATTTCGACGATGGAGACCTGCTGCGCACTCACACCTCACCGGTGCAGATCCGCGTTATGGAGAAAACGAGTCCACCACTGCGCATCATCGCGCCCGGGCGGGTATATCGCCGTGATTCGGATCTGACCCACAGCCCAATGTTTCACCAGGTCGAAGGTTTACTGGTGGATGAAGGTATAGCATTTTCGGATCTAAAGGGTATCGTGATTCAGTTTGTTAGGACCTTTTTCGAGCAAGAGGATTTAACCACCCGCTTCCGGCCTTCCTATTTTCCATTTACTGAGCCCTCAGCCGAGGTTGACATACAGTGTGTAATTTGCGGTGGTCAGGGTTGTCGCGTATGCGGCCAATCAGGCTGGCTGGAGATTATGGGTTGCGGGATGGTGCATCCGCAAGTGTTCATTAATGTCGGCGTTGATCCCGAACGTTATACTGGCTATGCGTTCGGACTCGGCGTAGAGCGCCTTGCCATGCTGCGCTATGGTGTCAATGACTTGCGTCTGTTTTTTGATAATGACTTGCGGTTCTTGCGACAGTTTGCTTAGCGACATACGGCTGCGGTATGTGCGATGAAAATCAGTGAGGCATGGCTAAGAGAATGGGTCGATCCAGAGCTATCCAGCCGGGATTTGGCCAATCGTCTGACCATGGCCGGTCTAGAGGTCGACAATGTCGCGCCCGCGGCGCCGATGTTTACCGGTGTGGTGGTGGCACGCGTGATCGATGTCGCGCCACATCCGGCCTCTGCTAGCCTTAGTGTATGTCGAGTCGATGATGGTCAAGCGCAATCCGTGCAGGTCGTATGCGGCGCGCCTAACGTCCGGGAAGGTATGTTAGCTCCACTGGCGCGCGTAGGTGCGGCTTTACCGTGTGGTGTCAGAATTGAGACTGCCAATGTGCGCGGCATCGAGTCGTTCGGGATGCTGTGCTCTGCACGCGATTTAGGTCTAGCGGAGAGTTCAAATGGATTGATGTGGTTGCAGGCTGAGGCGCCTGTAGGTCAGCCGCTGCGCGATTATCTGCATCTTGATGATGCGATCTTAGAGATCGAACTCACGCCCAACCGTGGAGACTGCTTGAGCGTTGCTGGCATCGCGCGCGAGCTGATGGCAATTACGGGCGCGGCCGTAAAAATTCCCGCAATCGCGCCTGTCAAGGCGACGATCGAGGCTAGCCTGCCTATTACCATTGAGGCGCGCGCGGACTGCCCGCGCTATGCTGGTCGAATAATCCGGTCGATTACGCCTGGCCTAGACACGCCCCTATGGCTACAAGAGCGGTTGCGACGCAGCGGGCTGCGTAGCATCAATCCAGTGGTGGATGTGACCAACTACGTGATGTTGGAGTTGGGGCAGCCCATGCATGCATTCGATCTCACCAGATTACGCGGGGGCATTCGGGTGCGTCGTGCAAAGGAAGGCGAGTCGCTTACGCTGCTCGACGGACGCGAGATTGCGCTGGCCGCGGGAACGCTGATAATTGCAGATCATGAGATTCCACTGGCGCTGGCCGGAATCATGGGTGGCAAGGAAAGCGCGGTAAATAGCTCCACGCGAGATATTTTTCTTGAAAGCGCTTTTTTTGCGCCGCGGACTATTGCCGGTAGGGCTCGTGCCAATGGCCTAAATACCGATTCTTCATATCGTTTCGAGCGTGGCGTAGACCCTGACTTGCAGGTACGCGCGATCGAGCGCGCCACCGCGCTGCTGTTGGAGATCCTTGGCGGCGACGCCGGGCCGGTCGTGAATGTTGCACATCATGAGCGGATGCCGCAGAGATTAGACATTGTGCTACGGCCTGCGCAGGTCGAGCAGTTACTCGGCGTCGTAGTGCCGCCTGAGCGCATCGCGCAGATCCTATGTTCACTCGGCTGCCAGGTAAAAGCACGAGACTCGGAATTTGTAGTCCGACCGCCTAGCTTTCGTTTCGATCTTGCCATTGAGGCCGATCTGATCGAAGAGGTAGGCCGCATTCATGGTTACGATCGTATTCCCGTCACCACGCCCAGTTATCAGCCGATCATTCATCAGCAGCCAGATGACAAGATTAGGATTGATCGTCTGCGAACGTTATTGGTCGACCGCGGTTATCAAGAGGCGATTACGTATAGCTTTGTGGATGCGGATGCAGATCACCTCTTTCACCCCGAGCAGCGCTCCAAGCGACTCGCTAATCCGATTTCCACCGGGCTGGCGGTGATGCGCAGCAGCTTGTGGCCAGGTCTGGTTAAGGCCGTTCAATATAATCTTAACCGACAGCAGACGCGCGTCAGATTGTTCGAAGTGGGCCTGCAGTTTGCGAAGAGTGAGCAGAATTCGTGGCAAGCGCCAATGCTAGCCGCAGTTGCCACTGGCGATGTGCTGCCGGAGCAATGGGGCGCGGCGCGGCGCGCGGTCGACTTCTACGACATTAAAGGTGATGTGGAGGTCTTACTAAGGCTTGCGGGCGTGCGTGGAAGAACTGTATTCCAGGCGCAGCCGCGTCCCGCGTTGCATCCGGGCCAGTCAGCACGAATCGTGTGCGACCAGCATGAGATAGGCTGGTTGGGGGCGCTACATCCAGCAGTCGAAGCATCTCTGGAGTTGCAGCAGCGCGTGTTCGTGTTTGAGGTGAAGCTTAAAGCACTCACTGGCGGTTACATACCTCACTATCGAGAGGTATCTAAGTTCCCGGCAATTCGCAGAGATATCGCGATCCTTGTGGACGAGTCGGTGACAGCCGCGCAGGTTGAAGATTGCGTCCTTTCGGCGGGCGGCGATTGTCTGCAAGACCTCCGTATCTTTGACGTATACAGCGGAGAAGGTGTAGCAGACGGTAGAAAAAGTCTCGCTTTGGGCTTGATTTTACAGGATTTAGCGCGCACTCTTCGCGATGAAGAGGTGGATGCTATCGTATCTCGCGTGGTGGATAAGTTGACCCAAACGCTTGGGGCTTCACTGAGGGTGTAAACATGGCGCTGACTAAAGCCGACATGGCGGAGAGGCTATTTGAGGAGCTGGGACTCAATAAACGAGAGGCCAAGGAGCTGGTAGAGCTCTTCTTTGAGGAGTTACGCGCTGCGCTACAGCGGGGAGAAACCATTAAACTATCGGGATTCGGCAATTTCATACTGCGAGATAAAAATCAGCGGCCGGGCCGAAATCCTAAAACAGGTGAGGAGATTCCCATCACCGCACGCCGCGTAGTGACGTTCCGACCGGGTCAGAAACTCAAAGCAAAGGTTGAGGCCTATGCTGGAAGCAGACACTGATAAAGAATTTTCTGCGATACCCGGTAAACGCTACTTCACCATTGGTGAGGTCAGTGAACTGTGTAGAGTAAAGCCGCATGTGCTGCGCTACTGGGAGCAGGAGTTCCCTTTGCTCAAGCCGGTCAAGCGCCGCGGCAACCGCCGGTACTATCAGCGTCATGACGTGATGTTGATCCGCCAGATTCGCGGCTTACTCTACGAACAAGGATACACCATTGGCGGCGCGCGCCAGAAGCTCACCGGCAGCGCGGCCCGAAATGACATCGCGCAAAGTAAGCAGATGGTGCACCAGATGCGCGTAGAATTGGAAGAATTGCTGGGATTGCTTACGCATTAACTGGCTGTTGCGCGCGGTTGCAATTGGCTACTCATCGATTATCCTAATGGTTTTTCGGGGCGTAGCGCAGTCTGGTAGCGCACCGCAATGCGGTTGCGGTGGTCGGAGGTTCAAATCCTCTCGCCCCGACCAATAAAATCAGGCGCTTGTGACGTTATGTCTGATAGGAGGCTCAGCTTGGAAGTGCGCTGGAAGTGTCATTTGGGAAGAAACCATAAGGACGCAGGACTTCCATCTTGCTGGGATCTTTTTAAGTTAAGCAAAAGCGATTCCGCATGAGCGAAGGCGGCAGGCCGCACAGTTAAAATCAATAGGCGCTAAAACACATCGGCGCGCCTGGTGAGCTGTGCGAGGGCTTTACGCTGATAGAGCTCACCACCTGACATGAGCTGCTTTGACTGTCCTTCTTTGAAATGTCCCTCGACTTAACTTGCCGTGATAAGGCTGTTCGGTGGGGTATGTCTGTGCCCTGCGCGCTAGGTTGATGGCTGTAGTATGACGATCGATTATTTCTAGTAGTGCGAGGTCCCGGCGAGCTTTGGGCTGAAATTGGGGGCGTCTGCCCACTAATCGGGTGTCTTAGTGGGACGGGGTCTCAGTATCCCGGCTACCAAAAATCATAACTTGGCTTTGTTCACCAAGTTGGCAAGCTGCATCAGAGAGCGATTGCCTAATTGCACGATGTCCAGCTAAAAGCTTGTCCCCGGATTGCCGCCGGGTTCGACTAATTGACCACGTCATTCACAAATATATCGTCCTCAACATGAGGCACACCTCTTCAATCCAGCGCCATCCTGTACACCTTAATACACCATGCCAGTCGGCTATGTTTCTGCACCTGGTGTCTAAAGCGGTTTATCAAAATTCACCGGCGTAGCAATCACATACAAGCATTATCTACTGCGCCTTGAGTGATAGTGCGAAACATTTGGGGAAAAAATTACGCGCAAT
>DATACK010000104.1:0-3946 GCA_036259115.1 Gammaproteobacteria bacterium
GCAGTTCGTGCGCGAGCACGAACTGCGGAATCCGGGGGCGCCGTTGCGCAGCGGTTTGCAATTCATGCGTAAGCGCAGCTGGCCTTCGCGCGGTCGAGCGCACGTATGCGATGAGGGAGCATCAGTTGATGCAAATAGTGCGGCTGATCGATGGCTTGCTGGATGTTTCCCGCATCACGGAAGGCAAGCTCGAACTCCGCAGAGACCCGGTGGAGCTGGTGTCGGTGATCGATGTAGCCGTGTAAATCAGCTGTCCAATCATCGACGCGGCGGGGCAGGCGCTGGCGATCGAGCTGCCCATCCGAGTCGATTATCCTAAGCGCCGACCCCGTGAGGTTGGCACAGGTGTTTTCGAATCTGCTCAATTACAGCGGGAGCGGCACGCGCATCACCGTGACCGCCGAGCAGCAAGTCGACGACTTGGTCGTGAAGGTCAAAGATACCGGCATTGGCACTCCAACGGAGATGTTGGGTAAGGTGTTCGATCTGTTCACGCAGATCAATCCATCGCTGGAGCCCGCGCAGCGCGGGTTAGGCCTCGGCTTGACGCTAGTGAAGCAGTTGGTCACCATGCACGGCGGCACGGTGGAGGCGCGCCGCGAGGGTGCAGGCAAGGGGGCGGAGTGCGTAGTGCGTCTGCCGTTAAACTCGGCATCGGCGCATGAGGACGGGCAGTCGGCTCTCATTGCCGAAGTGTCGGATAGTGGTCGCGGTGACAACCGGGACGCAGCTAAGAGCTTAAGCCGCTGCTGCGCATGATGGGCTATGACGTGCACGTGGCTTTTGATGGCCCGGAGAACCGATGCGGCTCGCGGAGGTAAGTCGACCAACTGTGATACTGCTGAATATTGGCATGCCGAAGTTGAATGGCCATGAGGCGGCACGCGACATCTGGGGGTCCAGTCCTCGGGCAGGAATGTAACGCTGATTGCGGTGACCGCCTACGGCCAGAAAGCAGATAACATCGTTCGAAGGAGGCCGGATTCGACTATCACATCGTGAAGCCCGTTGGGCTGGCTGCCTTGGAGCAATTGCTGGCGGACCTGCATCCGTTCAACTGAGCTTGGATGTCTACTATCCTTATTATGAAAAACTGGATCGTAGTGACTTGCTGCGTGTCGTCTTGAGCAGCATCGGCGACACGATCATCACCCCCGACTTGCAAGCGCGCGTGGATTTCTCGAATCCGGTCGCGCAACATCTAACCGGTTAGATGACCGAAGAGGCTGCGGCTCTTGTTTTCTGGCTGCATTCATCGCAAACGTGGCGGACGATCGGGAGACCATGTTACGGACAGGATGCCAACCCGCTTGGGTGGCTTTACTGTGGACGTTATTGAGCGCTTCCGCTGCGGGGTGATATTGCAGGAGGTCAGCCGCTGCAAAGGTGAGTTTCTAGCGCCCTTAGCTCATGGGCTGAGAAATCCGCTCGCTCCATTGCGCACGAGCCTGGAGCTCATGGGTCGCCGCCAGTGATGCCAGCGTGCGATCTGGCCGCAAACCAAACCAGTACCGTATTCTCGTCGTAGATGATAACCGCGCCGCGGCTATACCCTATAGTGGTCGTGCTAGAGGTGCTGAGTTGTTACACGCGCACCGTTTTCGATGGCGTCAGGCGCTGCAGGAAGCTGAGGTCTTAGCTGGCGGGCGGTGCTCGATCTTCGCGTGCCCCAATGCAACGAATTCGGTGCCGCGCGAGCGCGTAGCGCAGCAGTGAGGTGGGACACATCGTACGCATTGCCTTGACAGGCTGTGTCAGGAAGAAGTGGACGACGCACGAGACAAGCCGGCTTCGATCATCATGGTGAAACCGTTAGACCCTATGCTTTACAGGAGTTACCGGCCGAGCTCAAGTCGGGTTGAGTACGGCCTATGATAGGGTGCACTTAGCCATACCCGTTGGTTGCAGTTATAGACAACGTAGAGATAATTGCTGATGATTGAACAATCGTTAGGCTATGGGTGATTCATACGTATTGGTCTCTGCACTCTTTAGGTAATCGGTCACCTTGGATTGTCTTGTGATGTACACCAACGAGAACTATATTCCGCCGCGGGCGCGCAAAGGTCGTGGCGCAATCAGCAATCCGGATGGTCGTTTCGAGTCCCACACGCATCACGCGATCAGCGATGGCTGGGAACAGGCCGGAGGCGAGCCGGAGCAAACGCGCGCACCATGCACCACCTTAACGCCCGACAAAGCCAAGTCTGTCATCAGCCGCAACGATTCGCCGGACGTCGGCTTTCGGCTTTCGATCAATCCGTATCGAGGGTGCGAGCACGGCTGCGTGTATTGCTTCGCGCGACCAACGCATGCGTATCTAGGCTTATCGCCCGGACTTGATTTCGAGACCAAGCTCTTTTACAAGGCCCATGCTGCCACTCTGCTCGAAAAAGAACTCCGCCGACCGAGCTATCGGTGTTCGCCCATTGCGCTTGGCATCAATACCGATGCCTATCAGCCGGCCGAACGTAGGCTAAAGATTACCCGTGGCATTTTAAAAGTTCTCCACGATTTTAATCATCCTGTAACCATCGTGACAAAATCCGCGCTGGTGCGGCGCGATCTGGATCTTTTGGTGCCGATGGCGCAAAAGAACCTGGCGCAGGTGTTCTTCTCGATTACTACGCTTGACTCGAATTTAAGCCGATGCCTAGAGCCGCGCACTACGGCACCGCGCGGGCGTCTACAAGCAATGCGCACTTTGAGCGCAGCAGGCGTGCCCGTGGGCGTGATGACAGCCCCCATTATTCCGGTGCTCACCGATCCGGAGCTTGAATCCATACTGGTCGCCAGCCGTGAAGCCGGAGCCGAATCCGCCGGCTATGTCATGCTGCGTCTGCCGCACGAGGTCAAGGCTCTGTTTCGCGAGTGGCTTTCCCATCACGCGCCGCTTAAGGCACATCACGTGATGAGCGTGGTTCAAGCTTTGCGCGGCGGTAAGGACTATGACGCGACATTCGGCGAGCGTATGCGTGGGACAGGACTATTCGCTGAGTTGGTCGCCCGCCGCTTTTCGTTGGCATGCAAACGGCTAGGACTAAATCGACACCAGCGAGAATTGGATATCAGCGCGTTTGCGCCAGTGGTGCATTCCGGCGCGCAATTGACGTTGTTTTAGGCGAATGGCTTGAGCCGTGGCCCGTGCGATCCGCTGCGGGAATGGTTTATCTTGACTGCCATTGCATGAAACGCTTTATTATTGATTATTGTCAGCGTAATCTCGCTATATCGCTGCAATTCAATGACAAAAGAGTACTCTGGAGACGCAGACATGAACACAGATAAGATGCCGGAAGACTCAACGACACGGCGACACTATGAGACACACCTGAAGATGTCAGGCAGTTCCGGCGGCAAGACTCCTTCTCCCCAAGCCGCGCCTCGGCCGACGTCTTCGAGTGCACCAGCGGCTAAACCCGGTGGCGGCTTCATGGGATGGCTCAAACGACTATTTGGGGGATGAGCTGGATGAAGGAAATGACACCTAACGTATCATTTTCCTGGCGAATGCCAGGCCACGGAAGGCGTGGCTGGCGTATCTAAGAACGCAATTGCCGCGCCAGGGATGGGTATGGCTACACATAATCGAACAAGTAGTTCAGCCGCCAACATCATGGCTGTCTAGGAAACTGAGAAATTTAAAGGCCATCAGTTGCTGCCCATGGCTAAAAGTCATATGCCGACTCAACCTTCGTTGGGCGTTCATCTGGTTTGATTGAGCCGCGCGGCAGCGGAAGCAACTCAGTGGCTGCGAAAGAGTCGTCCGGGCAAAAACTACCTGTACCGAATGGGTTTCAAAGCAATTCACCGGG
This sequence comes from Gammaproteobacteria bacterium, assembly GCA_036259115.1. Lineage (GTDB taxonomy): Bacteria > Pseudomonadota > Gammaproteobacteria > JACCYU01 > JACCYU01 > JAPSGG01. The sequence continues at coordinate 3,816 of DATACK010000104.1, forward strand.
CGGGCGATGTGCTTGTTGTGAATGGCAATAAGCGGCTGATGATACGCATGTTCGTTGCCAGTAAGCAATCCATCCATTGAGAATCGAAGACGCTGGCGTAGCCGGTGGTGAATGAACGTGCATATTGCGTC
>DATACK010000105.1:0-4277 GCA_036259115.1 Gammaproteobacteria bacterium
TAGTGACAGGATTTTTGCGCGCCACGTATGCCGCTAAACATATATTAGCGAGATCCGAGGCCGAGTGGCGCCGTATTAGGCCACTAACCGGTGCTGAAGACGGCACCATTTTACGATTATTGCGAGACGCTTACCGGCAAGGTATTCCGCAACGATTCAATCAGGCGGATATCAAGGCCGCAGCTAAAGTATTTAAGATTCTGGCGCGTCAAGGCGGCAGCGAGCTGGTCGGGCCTAGTAATGCATTAAACCCCGGTACCTTCTGGCAAGGATTCAAAATCGGATCGTCGGTGCAGTGATCCACGTGTCCCGCAATACGTGGTTGCGTGGTCTGTCGCTGGTTGGTTTTCTGGTGATATGGCAAGTGATAGCGCTGACCCTGAAAGATCCGCTGGTGCCGGGGCCGGATGTTGTACTGGCGAGTCTTTGGCAACACGGTGTTGATGGGGATCTATTTTACAATCTAGGCGTGACCCTGCTGCGTGTGCTGGCCTCGTTCATCATCGCCATGTTTTTCGGCACCGCCATCGGTATCATCATGGGGCGCTATCCGCGTCTGGATGCGGGCTTTGATGGTGTGCTGGTGCTGGGACTCAATACTCCCGCGTTAGTCACCATTATCCTTTGTTACATCTGGTTTGGACTGACGGAGGTCGCGGCAATTACCGCTGTGGCCTTGAATAAGATTCCAAACACAGTAGTGACGGTACGCGAGGGGGCCCGCGCCGTCGACCGTAAGTTACTGGAGGTAGCTGATGCCTTCGACCTGCGACCGGTGCTCAAGCTGAGAAAGGTCTACCTGCCGCAGTTGTATCCGTACCTCATGGCTGCCGCTCGCTCAGGGCTGGCCTTGATCTGGAAGATCGTACTAGTGGTGGAGCTTTTAGGGCGAAGCAATGGGGTGGGCTTTGAATTGAGCACCTTCTTTCAGTTCTTCGATATCACCAGCATTCTCGCGTATACCCTGGCGTTCGCAGGTGTGGTGCTTTTGATAGAGGCCGTGTTGATGCGACCGTTGGATCAACGGTTGAACGGGTGGCGCACGGTATGATCGAGCTTAAGGTCAGGATCAGGCGCAAGACCTTTCCCGGCAAGCCGGCAGATGTTCTCGCGGGGCTGGCGTTCGACGCAGGTGCGGGCGAATTCATCGCGTTAGTAGGTCCTTCGGGAGCCGGCAAGACCACCATACTGAACCTGGTTGGGGGTCTGGATCGCGATATGGAGGGCGAGATTCTGATCAACGGACAGCCGCTGACTGATCGACAAACCCATCCAGTGCGCTATGGATATATGTTCCAGGAGCCGCGCCTGATGCCGTGGCTGACGGTGGAAGACAATGTGCGGTTGGTGCTGGATGGTATGCATGATTCTACCGAACGTGCTCGCCAGCTGCTCCGAGAAGTAGAGCTTGAGGGCAATGAACGATCGTTTCCTCGCCAGCTGTCGGGCGGCATGCAGCGGCGGGTGGCGCTGGCCCGTGCGTTTGCGGTGCGTCCGATGCTGCTGTTAATGGATGAGCCCTTTATATCGCTGGATGCGCCCACCGCAGCGCGGCTGCGTGAACAGCTGCTAATTTTATGGGAGGAACTGCGTCCTACGGTACTGTTCGTAACCCACGATCTGCGTGAGGCTTTGTCCGTGGCGGATCGAGTCATATTCTTATCCGGCAGCCCCGCGCGCGTGGTCAAGGAATTGCGAATCGACGTGCCACGCCCGCGCGATCCCTATGGCAAGGCGGTGACCGACATTCACACGGGCCTGTTACAGGCACATCCTGATCTGCTGTCCGGCCTTGCGAATGGCAGCCGTGGAGAGGTCAACGAGCACTCCGAACGGAGGTCCGCTTGAACGATACTAGCACGGCAGGTCGAGCCACTAAACGGACCCTCGAGGTACTGAGGGTGGTTGCAGTGAGTAAATCATACGGCTCGCGCAAGGCCTTGGACAACGTTACCCTGGCGGTTAACGCCGGCGAGTTCGTCGCGCTGCTAGGCCCTAATGGCGCGGGTAAGACCACCTTGTTTCAGTTGCTAAGTGGTCTTTTTGTGGCCGACAGCGGCAAGATCCGTGTTCGCGGTCATGATATCCGCCACGAGCCGATTGCCGCCTTGGCTGGCATGGGCGTGGTCTTTCAGCAGCCCACCTTAGATCTAGATCTGACGGTGTATGCCAATCTGCTGTTCCACAGCCGTTTGCATGGTTTGGATAAGCGGCGCGCGCGTGAACGCATTGGCGAGGAATTAAGGCGTCTGGAACTCGAAGATCGCGCCGGTGAACCGTGCCGCGCTTTAAGCGGTGGCAATCGCCGCAAGATAGAACTGGCTCGCGCGCTTTTACCCGATCCGGATGTATTGCTAATGGATGAGGCCACAGTGGGTTTGGACCCGGCGTCACGGACGTCGTTGGTCATATACGTGCACGAGCTGTGCGCCACCCGCAGCGTGGGCGTGCTATGGGCCACTCATCTGGTGGACGAGGCGGAGACGGCGGACCGTGTGCTGGTACTGCACAATGGGCAACTGCTGGCGGAAGGCGCGCCCTCCACGTTGATCGCTGATGCAGGCACGGGCAGTCTGGCTGATGCATTCCTCAAGATGACTGGCGTTAGTCCAGAGAAGAGTGTCGAGGAGCAAGCATGATTGGATCGATATCGAAGTCGCTGCCTTTGATTGTAGCGGCCGCACTGACACTGGTCTGGCCAGCGGCGGAGGCACTTGCCAGAGGCACGGGCTATATCTTTGTCAGCAGCGAAGACGATGATGTCGTCACTGTGCTGCAGGGCGGCTCGCTCAAGAAGGTCAAGGACATCCACACCGCGCAGCGGCCACGCGGCATGGGTTTTAGCCCCGATCACCGGTTCCTGTACGTGGCCTGCGGCGACGGTAACTCGGTGGATGTCATCGATGTAGCCAAGCTCAAAGACGTGGATAGGTTGTTCGTGGGCGAGGATCCCGAGGCCTTTGATCTAAGTCCGGATGGCAAGGAGTTGTACATCTCCGGCGAAGAGACCTCGACGATGATCGCATTTAGTCTTAAGACTAAGCAGCCGATTGGCTATGTCGGCGTCGGACCGGAGCCGGAGGGCGTACTGGTGGCGCCAGACGGCAAGACGGTCTATGTGACTTCTGAGGTGGCTAGCATGGTGCACGTCATCGACACGAAGAGTTTGGCTATCAAGAACAATATCATCGTCGGCACCCGACCACGGCGGCTTGCACTCACGCCGGATGGCAAAGAACTGTGGGTCACTAATGAAATCGGTGGCAGCATCTCGATCATCGATACCGCGACCAATAAGGTCATCGAGCAAATCATCTTTCAGCCCGAGGGCTTTCGCGCGGAAGACATCACCCCGGTGGGCATCGTCATGACCAAGGACGGCTCGACTGCTTACGTCGCGATGGGGGGCGCTAACCATGTAGCCGTCATCGACGTCAAGAGTCGCGAGGTTACCGATTATGTCCTGGTTGGCGTGCGGCCCTGGAATGTGGCATTGACGGATGATGAGGAAACGCTCTATGTCGCCAACGGATTGAGCGATGACTTGTCGGTCATAGATACCGATGATCTCACAGTCACGCGTTCAGTGCCGGTCGCGCGCACGCCTTATGCGGTGGCCATTGATGATTAGGCGGATAATTGCGCAGCGATTCAACGGACTCAAGACCATGCAATTCTCGTTAGTTGTCCTTGCATTGAGTCTACTGCTGCCGATGATGCCCGAGGTTGCTGCGGCGCAGGCCGGTAATCAGTTAAAAACGCTTGCAATCGGCTATCTGGAGCTTGCGAGCGATCCCCGTTACGACGAGACGCATATGAAGGCAATGTATCCGGCGCAGCCGTGGGGACGCCCGTACCCAGGCGCTGTGGTGGCGGTGAATGAATCGCGTTTTCAGGCGATGGCGGCGGGACTGCAATTCAAATTACGACGCGAAATCGCGGCCAAGCCCGCGCAGTTGCAGCCTATGCTAAAAAAGATGATTGCCGGCGGCGTGCATTTCGTGTTGCTGGATCTGCCCGGCAATGAAATCGCGAGATTGGCTAAAAGCGTGCAGGGCAAGGATGTCATGCTGTTTAACGTATCTGCCTTGAGCGATTCGCTACGTCAACGGCAATGTCAGGCTAATCTGTGGAATCTTGCCCCCAGCCGCGCGATGCTCACCGACGCGCTGGCTCAGTATCTAGTGTTCAAAAAATGGCGTAACGTATTGGTACTGAGGGGCCCCAGACCTGCTGATGAAAATTATTTCCGTGCCTTTCAGCGCTCGGCCAAACGC
>DATACK010000106.1:0-6274 GCA_036259115.1 Gammaproteobacteria bacterium
TGGTTCCTTGGCGATCAGCGCCTCCAGCCGACTGGCAATCGCCAACGTCACGTCCTTTTCCATTGCGCCATAAGGCCCGATGGCGCCTGGATCTTTGCCGCCGTGGCCTGCATCGATGGCGACGACTACATCTCGCAATGAGGTTTTGTTGCCTTCATCTTTAGCCACTATAACCGGCGCGGAACTGCCGCTGTAACTTAAATCCACTACCAGGCGATGACCATAGCCGCCAGCCGGAGCCAGCAGGAAGCTCTTCGGAGTCACGGCTTTGTACAGGTCGAACACCACCCGGAGACCCGTCACGTCGCGCGGGGCATGACGAATGTTTTCAATCACCGAATCGCTTAAACCAACTTGATCGGCCGACTGCGCCATATGTGCATTGTCGATATCGATGACCACACGCTCCGGATCGTGGAGCGTAAATAGTCTATGTCCGACTGGCCCATCTAGGTCGAACACCGCCCGGGTCGTGCTATCGTTGTCGGACAGGCGAATATCCTTGACCACAACACCGGTCTCTGACCGCGCGGACGCGGTCAGCAACGTATACATCACAGCGCCGCACGCGCATCCACGCAGTATAAGCCAGCGTAAGCGTCGAAGCTTCTCGCCCAAGGCCCTTCTCCCTCAGCGGTTTTAATTAGCCGTCCGCATACTGTGGCAAATGAAAAAAAAATTGCAATATTAAATATCAATGGACTTAGTGCCATACATCACATTTTATTGGCTTTCATCAGCACAGAGTCGTGCAATCACCCGTACACCAGCGGCGCTCATTGCCGTTATTCGTACCTGGCGGCCTGAATCACTACAAGCAATAACCGCACTGATGTCTGGCGACGGTAGATAACCCTGTGCACGCTCGGGCCATTCGATTAGACATATAGCATTGCCGCCAAGATAGTCCCTCACCCCCATGAACTCCAATTCCTCAGAATCGGATAATCGGTAGAAATCAAAGTGGTAGACGCTTGCGTTGCGCAGAACATACGGTTCGACCAATGTGTAGGTCGGGCTCTTGACCGAGCCGACATGGCCCAGCGCACGCAAAAAGCCGCGTGCCAGGGTCGTTTTGCCAGCGCCTAATTCGCCGCTTAAGAATAAGATGAGTCCAGGTTCGCAGGCGATAGCAAGACGCGCGCCCACTCTTTCCATGGCCTGTGCATCGGCTGCCTTGAGGATCACGGGTTGGACAAGCGCCGCAAGTAAGCGAAAAGATCGGTCGCTAACAAGCCGCGCTCACCGCCATCCGCAGCGGCCATGTCGGCCGCTGCGGCATGCAGACACACGCCCAATTCTGCGGCCTGTTGGCCGTTCAAGCTTTGTGCCAGCAGGCCGGCGATGACACCGGTCAGTACGTCACCCATGCCCCCGCTTGCCATACCTGGATTACCCGCCGTGCACACGGCGATGCGCTCTTTCGAGGAGATCAATGAGCCCGCGCCCTTAAGCACGCAAACACCACCGTACCGCGCTTGCAGCATCCGCACTGCATGATACCGGTCGCCTTGTATGGTGGCCGTATTCTCGCCTAGCAAGCGCGCGGCCTCACCCGGATGCGGCGTGAGCACCCAGTCTTCGCGGCTTACGGGGTCTGTCGCTAAAAGATTCAGCCCATCAGCATCGATAACCTTCGGCGTATCAATTTTCACTATCGCGTCCAGCAGAGCACGACTCCAAGACGCTTGACCTAGACCTGGGCCGAGCGCGACCACCGTAGCTCGCTTGAGCAAGGGCTTAAGGTCGGCAGGCTTTTCGGTCGCATGCACCATCAATTCCGGTCGCGCCGTGTTCACGACGGGGGCATTGACGGCTCGGGTGGCAACGCTGACCAGCCCTGCCCCAACCCGCGCGGCGGCCTCGCCAGCCATGCGTGGCGCGCCGCTCATGCCGCGCTCACCGCCAATCACCAGTACGTGGCCAAAGTGTCCTTTGTGGCTGGCGCGTGCGCGCCGCGCCAGCAGCTCGCTAAACTGAGCCAGATCAATACGCCAAGCCGCGGCCTGTTGGCGGGTATAGATACCTGCAGGCGCCTGTAAATCATCGAAATAGACCGCGCCGCAGTAATCGGCCGCCTGACCGGTGAAAAGACCCTGCTTGAGACCGATAAAACTGATGGTGCAGCTCGCCTTCACGGCGGTGCCGAGCGGTACGCCCGTATCGCTGTGCAATCCGCTTGGCACATCGATCGCCAGCACCGGCGCGGGATGCGCGTTGATGGCTTCGATTGCGCTTTTCAAATCCTCGCGGACTTCCTGTTGTAGACCGGTGCCCAACAAGGCATCGACGATGGCATCGGCAGGCGGCAGTACACCATCGTCGCAGGAGTCCACCTCACCGCCTGCGGCTAGATATGCTTCACGCGCGGTAAAGGCGTCACCGCGCAAACGTCCGGCATCTCCAAATTGCACCACTCGCACGTCAAGCCCAGCGGCTTTAGCGCATTGCGCGACGACATAACCATCGCCTCCATTGTTTCCCGTACCCGCCGCTACCAGTATCTTTTTAGCCTGCGGCCAACGCGTACGCAGCACATCGAAAGCCGCCTGTCCGGCGCGCTGCATCAGGGTATATCCCGCGATTGCGAAGTCCTCGATAGCCATGCGATCGAGTTCCCTCACTTGTTCGGTACGGTACAGCGCTCTCGGTAATTGGTTCATACAGCAAGTATAACCGTTACCTCACGGATACCAGGATCATGCGCTGAGGAATGTTAAAATAGTTCTAATCGTAATTGCACCGATCTCTAATTCATGTCGGGAGCTGAATCAAAAATCGACTTCAAAGAACTGGCCCAGAGCATTAAACGTTGGGGCACAGAACTTGGCTTTCAGCAGGTAGGTATTACCGATACTGATTTTAGTGAACACGAAATGCATCTGCTCAACTGGCTCGCACGCGGTCGGCACGGCGAGATGGATTACATGGTGCGGCACGGGACGAAGCGCAGCCGGGCTGGCGATCTCCTGCCTGGTACTATACGCATTATCTCGGTCAAGCTGAATTACTGGCCGCCGGACGGCGCGGCGCCAGGCGGTGTACTGGCAACGCCAGAAGTGGCCTATATTTCACGCTACGCGCTAGGCCGCGATTACCATAAGCTCATGCGCAAGCGCTTGCAGCGTTTGGCCACACGCATCGAAGGCCGCATCGGTCCATTTGGCTATCGTGCCTTTGCCGACAGCGCGCCGGTCCTCGAAAAAGCGGCCGCAGCTAAGGCCGGTCTCGGATGGATCGGCAAACATACGAATCTACTCAGCCGCGATGCGGGCTCGTGGTTTTTCCTAGGAGAGCTTTATACTGACCTGCCGCTGCCAACCGATGCCAGCGTGCAAAATCATTGCGGTACCTGTCAAGCGTGCATCAATGCCTGTCCTACCAGCGCGATCATTGCACCTTACGAGCTGGATGCGCGCCGCTGCATCTCCTATCTCACGATCGAACTGCGCGGCTCGATTCCTGAGGACTTAAGGCCGCTTATAGGCAACCGCATCTTCGGCTGCGATGACTGTCAGCTAGTGTGTCCTTGGAATAAGTTCGCGCGCAAGAGTGAGTTGGCGGATTTTGCAGTGCGCCATGAATTAGACGCGCCCCGGCTGGTCGATCTGTTCATGTGGAGCGAAGCGGAATTCTTGTACAACACCGAGGGTTCGGCCATCCGGCGCATCGGCTATGCATGTTGGTTACGCAACCTCGCAGTGGCACTCGGCAACGCGCCAAGCTCGCCGCAGATTATCACGGCGCTGCGACTGCGCGCAGACGATCGATCCGAATTAGTGCGCGAACACGTGCGGTGGGCACTTGGGCGTCATGGTCGGTGAACAATGCCCTCTTGAGATTAAAAAAGCTCGGATAAATCCAGGGCCATATTACGCAGCAAACTTGGCGATACGGTGTGGAAAGATGTCCTCGTAAGCGCCTGCCGTGGGCCTGCGACAGATAGTCAGTTGATTGTTCGTTAGATTAACCAACCAAGCTTTTGGAATGTGGTAGCGGGGGTAGAGCGGGATTTTGATTTCGCGATCGTCGCGAAGCGAGGATTCGACCACCTTTACGACTAACATAACATCCTCCGGCAGCGGATGTAGGCATTTATAAAAGTCATCGCGCGGACGCAGTAACGCAATATCAAGCTGAGGCTCCGAATGGTCGCCGAGAATAAATCGGTTCGCAATTCAAACAATGGCATAATCCCCAACCGCACGTTCCAGCGATTTGCTGAGCTGGCTTACATACAGTGTCCGCATGCCCGCTACCAATCGGCGTCATGTCGATAAGCTCCCCTTCGATCAACTCCACCCGCTAGCCCTCGTGTAGAATGCCCGCCTCACCCATACGATGATAATCATTCACCGTCAGCCGACGTCTGCCGAGCAGGTATTCAGTTATGCCGGACATAAGGGTTCCCCGCTTCGTGTTATCAGCTCCATTAAGCATACCGCAAGCGAGTTAGACTGTGCACAGCACTTACCTCACGAGAAGGATTTGTAATGTTCTATAAGGCCGATAGTAGACGCATCATGACCGGTCACTGTCTGCTGTGGCTCCAGTTCGGGCAGAATCGCGCCGGCCAACTGCTTGCCCAACTCCACACCCCATTGATCGAAGGAATTCAAGTTCCAGATCACGCCCTGCACGAAAATCTTGTGCTCGTACAGCGCGATCAAGGAACCTAAAGTTCGCGGCGTGAGCTTGCGAAATAGAATCGAATTCGTCGGCCGGTTCCCTTCGAATACTATATGCGCGAGGCGCACTCTTTTTTGATCTTCGCTTAAGCCTAGTTGATCGAGTGCCGCGCGCGCCTCATCTTGCGTACGGCCTTTCATTAAGGCCTCGGTCTGCGCAAAGTAGTTGGACAACAGAATGGCATGGTGTTGGCCAACCGGATGCTGTGTCTCCACAGGCGCAATAAAGTCGGCCGGAACCAATCGCTTACCCTGATGAATTAACTGATAGAAGGCATGCTGACCGTTGGTTCCCGGTGCGCCCCAGATTACTGGTCCTGTCGCGTAACCAATCCGCCGGCCGTCGCGATCGACCGACTTGCCATTGCTCTCCATATCCGCCTGCTGCAAATATGCAGGCAACAGATGCAGCGATTGATCATAAGGCAGGATCGCATGGGTATGCGTACCGAAGAAGTTGATATACCAGATGCCCAGCAGCGCCAGAATAATCGGCAGGTTCTTATCCGGTGATGCTGTGCGAAAGTGTTCGTCTAAGGCGTGCGCGCCTGCCAATAGCTTCTCGAATTGATTCATGCCAATATACAGCACAATCGGCAAACCGATGGCTGACCACAATGAATAACGTCCCCCGACCCAGTCCCAAAACTCAAACATATTCTTTGGATTGATACCGAATTCGGCCACTTTCTCGCGGTTTGTCGATACCGCCACGAAGTGCTTGGCAACTGCGTCCTCACCATGCGCATGCGCTAAGAACCATGCTCGCGCCGTGTATGCGTTAGTCATCGTTTCCTGCGTGGTAAAGGTCTTGGAGGCGATGATGAACAACGTAGTCTCGGGGTTGAGCTGCTTGAGAAGCTCGTCGATCTCAGCGCCATCGACGTTCGATACGAAATGCGTGCGCAGCTGTGAGTGAGCATAAGGCCTAAGGGCCGCGCAGACCATTGCAGGGCCCAAATGCGAGCCGCCGATGCCGATGTTAACGATATCGGTGATCGCGCTTCCGCTATACCCGGCCCACTCACCCGCATGCACCTTTTCCGAGAAGATCCGCATATGGGCGAGCACGCGCCTGATCTGCGGCATGACATCATGGCCATCGACTTCGATAGCTCGCCTTGAGCGGTTGCGCAAAGCCACATGCAGCACTGCCCTTTGTTCCGTATTATTAATCTTCTCACCGGCGAACATGCGATCGCGCCAGGCGAGTACCTCGCGCTCTTTGGCTAGCTCCAGTAGCAGTCTCAGGGTCTCGTCGACTATGCGGTTCTTCGAGTAATCAAACAGAAAATCCTCGAATTTAAGGGAATATCTGTTGAAACGCGCAGGATCTTTGGCGAATAGGTCGCGCATGTGGAGCTTCCGCATGGATTCATAATGCTGCTGTAAGGCTTGCCAAGTGGCAGATTTGGTTAAAGCGGACATAGGTCAAAATCTTTTCCAAATCAGTCGGTGCACGGCAACAAAATATACCTTTGCAGTTTAGCGTGCCAATGTAATAAGCTGATGCTCAACCACTCTTAGGCGCTCCTGTACATAACTTTTACTTACTCGACTTATTACTTACTCGCGATGCCATCGTG
>DATACK010000107.1:0-3462 GCA_036259115.1 Gammaproteobacteria bacterium
CCCGTATCCAGTGCACATCATGTAGATCCCAGCCGTGATTCAAGGCTTACAATGGTAGTCGCTCTCGCGCTTTATGAGCACGCGCGGCTTTGGCTGCATGCGGTCCTCTTAGATGAGGCCGGCGGCCGTTGTGACTCCGCCAGGAGTGCTCGCAACGCGTCCATCTCTACTGGCTTGAGCAGGTGGTGATTGAAACCGGCCTCGCGGACACGCTCGCGATCCTTTTCCTGACCCCATCCAGTTAGAGCGATCAGCACAACTTCATCGGTGCCCATCTCTTGGCGCACCTGACGAGCGACCTCATAGCCGTCCATGTCTGGCATGCCGATATCGAGCAGCACGGCGTCGGGCCGCCACGCTTTGAACGCGTCCAAGGCGGCCTTGCCACCATTGACGGCTTGCACCTCATAGCCATGCAGCCCGAGTAGCTCGGCCAACATCTCGGCGCAGGCGGTCTCGTCGTCCACCACGAGGATCTTGCGCTTGGACTCCGGAGTATTGCTACTTGTGCATTGCGCGCCTTCAGCCATGACCTGATACGGCTGATGGTCTGCAATGATAGGTAAGCGGATAATGAATTCGCTCCCTTTGCCGAGGCCGTCACTACGAGCCTCTATGGTGCCGCCGTGCATTTCGACTAGGCGCTTAGTCAAGGTCAGGCCGATGCCTAGACCATGCTGCCGGCGGGTCGACGAGGTATCAGCCTGGGCGAAAAGGTCGAACACTCTGGGCAGCAGCTCCGGCTCGATACCGATGCCGTTGTCTCGCACTCGCACCACCGCATCATAGTCCTCGCGGGAGGCGGAAAGCTCTATGCATCCCGCCCCCTCGGTGTATTTGATTGCATTGCTTAGGATATTCGTGATGACCTGCGTCAATCGTACTGGGTCGGCGCTAACGCGGAGTGCTTGATCGGGAATCAAAATCTTCAGTTCATGACCGGCTGATTCGATCAATGGGCGGATGGCCTCAACCGCGCTTTGTACGACCTCTTTGAGCTCAATGCGCTCCCGGCGCAGCTCAATTTTGTTGCGGGTGATGCGAGAAACATCCATCAGGTCGTCCACCAGACGCACGAGTTGGTCGACTTGCTGTTGCATTATGTTCCGCATCCGGGCGACGGTGTTGTCATCCCCGGAGCTTGCCCGCAGGATTTCCAGCGCATGGCGCAGCGGCGCGAGCGGATTACGCAGTTCGTGGGCGAGGGTGGCAAGGAATTCGTCCTTGCGGCGATCGGCAGTTTGCAGCGCGGCTTCAGCCGCTCTGCGCGCTTCATCCGCGCGTTTGCTCTCTGTCAGATCTCGCATGATCTTCACAAAACCCAGCAGTTCGCCTGCGCCACCACGTAGCGGCGTGGTCGAGCCGGAACCATAGAATCGCGTTCCATCATTGCGGACGTGCCAGCGTTCGTTTTCCGCGCGTCCTTTGGCGGCCGCGGTTTCGGCTTCCTGCGCAGGCGCGCCATGCGCGCGGTCTTCGGGCGTGAATAAAACATCCACAAGCTGCCCGAGTATCTCTTCCTCGGTGTAGCCGAACATTGCCTGCGCCCCGGGGTTCCAGCTGGTGATGCGCCGATCAAGATCAGACGTAATGATTGCGTGATCTCTAACGTTCTCGATCACGAGCCTCAGACTCTCCGTCGACTTAAGCAGGGCTTCTTCGGCTAGCTTACGCTCCGTTACGTCGATGAAGGTCAGCACCGCCCCGTTAATACGGTCGTCGGTCGTACGGTAAGGCAGGATGTGCATCGCGTATGATTTTCTGCCTCGCGTCTGAACCTCGCGTTTGACGGGTTGCAGCGTTTCTATTACCTGCCGCACCGTGTGCGCCAGATCGTCGAAGGCGAGATTGCTCGAGATGTCGAAGAGCAACCGGCCGCGATCCCCGGATACGAGGCTGAAAATTTCGCGCGCGCGGGGGGTGAACAGTTTCACGCGTAAAGCTCGATCGAGGAAGATTGTGGCAATGTCAGTCGAGTTGATCAGATTGCGGCAGTCGTCGTTGGCCTGCGCCAACTCTTCTACCTTGATTTTAAGCTCCGGATTGACCGTGGTCGGTTGCTCGTTGACCGACTGCAGTTCCTCGCGCGAGATGTCCGTTTCCTCGGAAGCCGACCGCAGCTCTTCGTTGGTCGCTTGCAGATCTTCGTTGGACGCGCGCAGTTCCTCGGTTTGCACTTCATGCTGTTCATTAACTGCGCGCAACTGCGCTTTCACACACACCAGTTCTTCTTCTAGCTGCTCGGCAATGGATTCAGTCGTGCTCGCCGAACCATCTTTGGGGAGGATCTCTTCCGTGATCATCTCACGGGTGGTATCGTCTTTCATGGCGGCCTCTCGTTGAATTTGGCTCTGGGTTGATAGCGTTAATGATTGAACCAGGTTGAGGCCACTATCTCGAAACGCGCGAAAGATAGGTCACCCTATCATTCGCAGTTCTTAGGGCGTGGAACAAAACTGGACTCTCGCTCCCCTATAATGACTAGCGCTTGAACTAATTCAGGCGTTCAAACAGGCACACTTACCACATAGTCTAATACTCCGTGCTTATTACGTACAGCTCCAAGATCTCATGTCCCTCTATTGCCTCCGGCTGGAGTCGGTTTGACAAATTCCACAAGGTCTGCCCCCGAATATCATTATAATGCTCGGTAAATTGACATTTTCTATAAGCTCGCTAGCGACTGCATCACAAGGTAAGAATTACGTCCCGCTGTGCGGTCGGTTAGGTCAAAGCCTTAGAAAATCATCCTGTTCCGTCTATCGTTTCGCGAACATTCACCGAGGAGAAGAATAATGGCCATCAATAGTAATGGTACCGCCAGGCATTATTGACGCAGCCGCTACTGTGGCGTGTACTCCTGGTCTCGCTTAGCGCTACTAGTCTGACCTTCGGGGCAGCTAATGTGTCGGATGAGATCGGCCCATCACCGGAATTGGCCGCACCTTCTGCATCCAAGGTTAGGTTCTCCGTGGTAGCCGGCGGGGCCAAAGGGCAAACACCGACCGCGCCGGGTGACTTTATCGTACAAAAATTCGCCGCTGGACTGATCAGTCCCGGGGGGTTACGTGCCGCACAACGGCGCCGTGCTGATTGCGGAAGGCTCGACCATAGCGGATCGCGATACATCGAAAGCGGAAACACAACAACTGAGAGAAGCCTGCAACATACTGCCAAGCGCCAATCGCATAATCCTATTAGGGATGCTGACGGCGACGGCAAGGCCGACTTGCGCCGCGTGTTTTTGCAGGATCTCAATCAGCCGTTCGGCATGGCGCTGATCGGCAATAGTCTTACATGGCCAACACGAACGCCTTATTGAAATTTCCGTACAAGCCCAGCCATACACACATCGATGCCAGGGGCAAAAAGATCCTCGATCTTCCCGCCGGCGGTTACAACAATCACTGGACACGTAATGTCTTCGCCAGCCGTGACCGGCAGAAGCTCTATGTATCGGTG
>DATACK010000108.1:0-7172 GCA_036259115.1 Gammaproteobacteria bacterium
CCGTCATTGAGGATTCTGTCGCCGGCGTGCAGGCCGGCATAAGCGCTGGCATGACCGTGTTTGGCTACGCACCGGCCGGGCAGGGTGCCGAGCTTGCGGCGGCGGGCGCCAAGGCGTTCGGGGATATGCGTGAACTGCCGGACTTCTTACAAGCTAGCGGACTGTAACGGCTGAATGTGTAGTGTTCGTAGGTCGCCACAAATTCTCCAGTATAGAATTTACTCGCCCCTTCCGTGGGACTCGCCCTTCGGGCCCGCTTACAGCGGTTCAAAATCGTTTCCGGCGATTCTATGGGCAGCGTGCGCTACCCGCAAAAGGTGAAATACAGGGACGTATTTCATAAATCCGCTGGCGACATCGCGCGTCGGAAGGATTTCCGACCTAAAGGCTCACCTCTAAAATGGCTGTTACAGTCTACTAGCGTAACCTAGCGCCATTTTGAAAGTTTCGCGCTCGCTTCGCGGGGTCGTTCTCCAACATTCTCAAGGGACGTCAGCAAACCTTGTGGCCAGATTTACATAGGCTTGATGCGTGTGCGCGTCACGTTTATTTGTGGGCGTACCTAGCGCTGGTCGGCGGGATTGGCTCCATGCGCTTGGCGAGCGGCATCGGATCCTCGCCAAGCTTCGACTCGTAAACCGCCGCATAGGCCAGCACGGCTTTCACGTAGTCGCGGGTTTCGTAGTATGGAATATTTTCCACCCATGCGTCGGTGGGTAGCGCGTCCTTCTGCGGCAGCCACGTTTCGACTCGCTCTGGGCCTGCGTTGTACGCTGCGGTGGCGAGCGCCTGATTACCGCCGAATCGCCGCAGCATGTCGCTCAAGTAGGCACTGCCCAGTTCAATATTACGCTTGGGATCGAAGATTTCGTTGCCGGTCGGCGCGCTTAGACCAAACTTGTGCGCAGTAAAGGCCGCCGTCCCCGGCAGGAGTTGCATCAACCCCAACGCGCCCGATGGAGAGACGGCTTTAGCAGCGAAGGCGCTTTCGCGCCGCATGATGCCATAGATTAAGGCCGGATCGAGCTTGCGATTGTGCGCCGCGGCCGCGACTTCGGCCTCATAAGGCGTGGGGAAGCGTAGCTTCAGGTCATCCAGTTCCCCCGTCAGCGCCACCGTCCTGATAGCATCGGCATACCAGCCCCATTTTTCCGCCAGCACTGCAGCCAGCTTTTTCTGTTTCAAGGTCATGCCGTTTAAGGCGAGGGCCCACTCGCGGCGCGCGTCGGTCTCTTGACCGACCCGCAACAGTTCGTATGCTCGCCGCACGCCGCGGATGTCGATCAACTTTCCGGCCGCCGCTGGATCTTCAACCAGCGGATGATTCTGCATCGAATAAGTCAAGCCTAGGCGATCGGCGGCCAGAAAACCGTAATAATCCCGCTCGCGGGCAAGCCGCGAATATAATTCCCGCGCGCGTTCCGTTTCGCCGGTTTCCTCTAACGCGCGCGCGAGCCAATACTTCCACATCAGCGGTTCGTCCGAGGTATCTTTCAATGCCTTGATTGAAGACTTAAGCGTCTGCCAGTCACTGTTGCGCATAGCCGCACGAGCGCGCCACGTATATACGTCGTCATTGCATGCCGAGGGAGGTAACGCGTTCAGCCAATCTAATGCGTGGGAATGATGGCGATAGGCGGCGAGCAGCGCGATGCTGCGGTCTACATGATCGCGCGCTTCTTGGTCAAAGCTGTATTCAGATCTGATTTCTTCCCACGCGGCCTTGCCCTGCTCGACATCAAAGTCGGCCAGGCGCAAGACGCCATACATGACGATCTGGCGGGTGATAAGCTTATCGCTTTCCAGCGCGGGATCAGTAAGCACGATCCGCGGATTGGCGTAGACTTGTCGCCAGAGCGACACCCAGGCGCGGTCTCTGTCGTTGAGCTTTTCGGCAAGATAACCCGCGAGCCCTGGATTCCCTGCCGCCATGGCCAATTCGATGCGCGCCCAGAGAATCCCTGGGGTGAACTCGGGATGGGTTGTAAACCATTCGAACAGGCGATCACAGGCGCTGTGCTGTGACGTGCCGATCAGCCATAGCCGCTTAGTTTCCGCGATGACCCCGTCAAGTTGCCCCGCCCTGATGCGCGCGCGTAGGGCATAGCACATGAATTCAGTCACGCCACGCCCATCGTATACCTCCAGAAATTTCTGCCAGCGATTTTCCTGATAAAGCTTGTACAACCAAAGGCCGCGCATCTGATAGCTAAGCGGCGTGGTCGCATAGGTTCCCAGAAAGCTTTCGATTTCGGCATGCGAAGCCGTGGAGAGTCTGCGCTTGAGTTCTTCGTAGACCAGATAAGGATATAGCGGATAATCTTTCAGCTGCGCCTTAAGCTGCGAATAGAGCTCTGTCTGGCCTGTTTTGAGCGCGAGTTGCGCAAGCCGATAGGCTTGCCGTTGTTGATGTAAGTCCTGCGCGCGGGCGGACAGCAGACAGATTGCGAGCATAAATGACAACAGCAGGGTGCGCAAAACGCGATACATCATAGTGTAGCCTCGGCGACATCAGGTTCGGCAATTTGGTCCTTCGCTGCTGATCGCATCCGAAACGTCGGGGCGCGTTGCTGGATGGAGGATGCGATGCTACAGGCAAGGCGACATGTACAGCGCGAAACGGCGTCAAACAGCGCCGCAGTACGGAACGAGCCGCCCTGTCGCGGATGTTAAACAAAGTCGACGTGAGTCTAAACCGCCACTAAGCAGATGAAATACTGCCGCCTATCCTGTTGCCTTCGCTTTGCCGCGGCGAATCATCCGACTTTAAGTGGCGCCAAGCAGCACGTACACCGCGCCGGTACCGCCATCGACCGGCCGCGCAGAGCAGAAGGCCAGTACATCCCGATTCTTGCGCAGAAAACGGGCGACCAGGGGCTTGATCACCGGGCCTCGATTGCTGGAGCGCCGACCCTTGCCATGCACGATCCGTACACAGCGGGCATCTACCGCTTTGGCCTGTGCAATGAAGTTTGCAAGCGCCTGTTGCGCCGCGGCAGCGTTCATGCCATGCAAATCCAATTCGGCGCTGATACGGTAGTGGCCGCACTTCAATTTGCGTAAGACTATCTTGCGCACCCCGGGCCGGCAGAAGACCAGTGCATCGCCGGGCTGGATATCATAATTATCAAGGTTTACCTCGAGGATCTCCTCCATCACGCGCTCCTCGTCGAGACGAGTCTGATAGGCGCGTGGCGCAGGTCGATGCTGGGGTGCTAAGACCTTATCACTCTCAAGACGCTTCACCTCGCCTATCCAGTCGCGGAAGGTCTCGATTTCTTCTTCACTGAGCACGTTTTTCAGGTTCATGCCAATACACTCCCAAGTCGCGGCTTAACAGTCGTTGGGTCATGCGCGGGACAAATTGGAAAACAATTGCCGTTGGAAGTTGCAGTATAGTAGATAAACAGGAGCGTTGCCCTGACAGGGATTTACATGCACTTTCTAATCAGTAACGATGATGGCTACCGAGCAAAAGGGCTGACTTGTCTGGTCAGGGCGCTGGCCTCGATCGCACGGGTGTCGGTGGTGGCGCCGGATCGTGATCGTAGCGGCGCGAGCAATTCGCTGACTCTGGAGCGGCCGTTGCGGGCGACGATAGGCGACAACGGCTACATCAGCGTAGATGGCACGCCAACCGACTGTGTGCATTTGGCTATTACCGGCCTTTTAGATACGGAACCGGACATGGTCGTGTCCGGCATCAATGCTGGTCCCAACTTAGGTGATGACGTAATCTATTCCGGCACCGTCGCGGCGGCGATGGAGGGGCGATTCCTCGGCTATCCAGCGCTGGCGATATCATTAGCCGCAATCAACCCCAGACATTTCGATACGGCCTCGCAGGTGGCGATCACGCTGATCAGACGGCTTGAAACACAGCGGCTCTCGCCGGATATTATATTGAACGTTAACGTGCCGGATGTGCCCTCCGCAGATATTGCGGGTTTTCAAAGCACGCGGCTGGGTCATCGTCATAAGGCCGAGCCCGTGATTAAAACCGTGGACCCGCGTGGACGCCCCATCTATTGGGTCGGTCCGGCGGGCGCGGAGCAGGATGCGGGGCCTGGTACGGATTTTTATGCGGTTAACCATGGTTATGTCTCTGTCACGCCCATTCAGGTTGATCTCACGCGCTACGAGGCAATGAACATGATTGACGAGTGGCTGCAAGGTTGCCCAGCGTGAGCAATCGCGAAATTAGCGGCATCGGCATGACGTCGCAGCGCACGCGCGATCGCTTGGCCGATCGCCTGCAGGCTAAGGGAATCAGCAATCAGCGGGTGCTGGCCGCCATCCGCGCCACGCCACGTCATCTGTTTGTCGATGAAGCATTGAGCAGCCGCGCTTACGAAGATACTGCGCTGCCCATCGGGCATCGGCAGACCATTTCTCAGCCCTATATCGTCGCGCGCATGACTGAGGCACTGCTGATGCGAGGTGAGGTGCGAAAGGTGCTGGAGATAGGCACCGGCTCCGGCTACCAAGCGGTGCTGCTAGCGCAACTGGTAGAGCAGGTCTACACCGTAGAACGCATTCGCGAGCTCTCTATTCAGGCGCGTGTGCGCATGCGCAGGCTCGGCGTAAAAAACGTACGGTTTAAACTTGCGGATGGCAGCTGTGGCTGGCCTGAACACGCGCCATTTGATGGCATTATAGTGACCGCTGCCCCAGAGGAGATACCGGATGCACTGCTTGCACAACTTGCCGTGGATGGGCGTATGGTTATTCCGGTAGGCCACGGAGGTGGCGTGCAGCGGCTAGTGTTGATAACTCGTACAGCCGGCCGCTACATGCAGGAAATGCTGGAGGCGGTTAGTTTCGTGCCGCTCGTGAAGGGCGCAAGAGACCCTAGCGCAATGACGCGCGGCGAGTGAGATTGCGCTAGCGACGTCGGTGTATTCGCGGGCCGGAAGCTGATGAAGACATGGCAATATATGCTATGGATGCTGGCGGCGGCAATGCTACTGTCGGGCTGCGCCAGTACGGTCGATTATAGGTGGCCAACGTTGGCTGATGCACAATCTAGTTTGTACACCATCCACGAGGGCGAAAGCCTCTATGCGATTGCCTGGCACTACGGCCTGAATTACAAGCAGCTAGCGAGCTGGAATAACATCGGCCCGCCTTATACGATCTATCCAGGCCAGCGTATACGGCTCAGTCCGCCGCCAACTTATACATACGCGCAGACGGCAATGTCGCCTCCGCCAGCGCCAACGTCACCTAAAGCTCCTCCGCCGTATCCGATACAAAGTGTACATGTAACACCGATGACACCGCGGCCCTACTTACCCCCAGCGCCTGCTGCGCCTTCTCATGCGGGGCCCAGCGGTTGGCAGTGGCCTGCCCAGGGCGAGATCATCAATAGCTTCGCGCCCGATGGCAGCAAGAAAGGCATTGATATCGCAGGTCAACCTGGTGAGCCTATTCACGCGGCGTCTAGCGGCAAGGTCGTGTATAGCGGCGGTGGACTTGTCGGTTACGGTCAGCTTATCATCATCAAGCACAACCATGATTTTTTGAGCGCTTATGCGCATAATCGTAAGTTGTTAGTCAAAGAGGGTGAGCGGGTAAGCGCGGGGCAGACAATCGCAGAGTTAGGCAGCACGGGCGCGCAGCGCCCGATGCTCCATTTTGAGATCAGGCAGGACGGTCAGCCCGTTGATCCATTGCAATATCTGCCCCAGCCTTAAGGTCGCAATGAAGGTTCTATATGTGAGAGGCTGATGCGCGAATTGCGCAAAAATCGTGCGGAGCAAAGCCAAGCGATGGAGTCCGGTGCCGATGCGCTGGCCGCAGACGCATTTGAGGCGTCTATGGCCGAAGAGGTCTTGGCGGACGTGCTGGAGGAGGCTATGGAGGAAGTCGAGGAGGCTGTTGAGGACGAGGGCCAGGAAGAAAATGCGTCCGGCTATGAGCATCCGCATCAAGGGGAGCTGGACGCCACGCGTCTTTACCTAAACGAAATCGAATTCTCGCCTCTGCTGACACCAGAGCAGGAGGTGCATTATGCGCGCCTCGCCAAGCTCGGCGTGGAAAGCGGACGGCGCAAGATGATCGAGAGCAATCTGCGGCTGGTCGTGAAAATCGCGCGGCGCTATCTGAATCGCGGACTCGCCTTGCTTGATCTCATCGAAGAGGGCAATTTGGGCCTGATTCGCGCGGTTGAAAAGTTCGATCCGGAAAAAGGTTTCCGTTTTTCCACGTACGCAACCTGGTGGATTCGGCAAACCATTGAACGCGCGCTCATGAATCAGACGCGCACGATCCGCCTGCCTATACACATCATCAAGGAATTGAACCTATACTTGCGCGCAGCGCGCAAGCTTGCGCAGACCATGGAACATGAACCCACCGCCGAAGAAGTGGCGTGCTTGTTGGATAAACCCATTGAGGAAGTAAAAAAGCTGCTAAATCTGGGTGAAAGGGTGACCTCGGTGGATTTACCTATTGGCAAGGACGGAGACCGGGCGCTGCTGGATGTCATTCCAGACGAATCCAATCCAGAGCCTCCAATCAAATTGCAGACCGAGGGGGTGCACGCGCATGTATGCGCATGGTTGAGTGAGTTGGATAGCAAGCAACGCGCGGTAGTAATTCGGCGTTTCGGGCTGTACGGATACGATCGCGCCACGCTTGAAGAAGTAGGTCAGGAACTGGGCGTTACCCGCGAGCGAGTGCGTCAAATTCAGATGGATGCGCTGAGACGCCTACGTCGGATTCTGGAGAGCCGCGGGTTTTCTGAGGATAGCCTGCTCAGGGAGTAGAAAGTCGAGATGCGCGATTGATCCGCTGCCCCATATTGAACTTCTGAAAATCACGACGACGCAATGGAAGGCGTTGCGAGTGCGCAGGCCGCGGTGCAGACGGCATTAGTAGATGCCAATCTGCAGACGGCGAGCGCTTAATCAACGCTTGGAAAAAATCAGTATATCCGCAGCACGGTATGCGCAGCAATTGAGATCAAGCGACGTTAGAGATTAAACGGAACAGATAGCCCGACAGAGCCGCGGATGACTGTTTCCGAAATCTCGTTGCCACTGACGTTCTCTGGGACATTATCTTGGGTAAAGTTATACGAATAACCATCCACGCCGATTGTGTAATTCAAGCCGTGTGCAAAAAGGCCGCTCCCGGTGCCTCTTAACAAATTACCGATCCATGTTACA
>DATACK010000109.1:0-6564 GCA_036259115.1 Gammaproteobacteria bacterium
CCCCTACTAATAAGTATCGGTAGCGGTGTGGTAGGAATAACTCACCGTTGGCAGGGGCTGGCAGGCAGCATACAGGCGGCAAAGTCATGGGCGCGAAGATCTGCCGCACCAGAAAATGGGTCATCGAAGCGCAAAAGCGCCTGATCGCAGGTGGCAATCAAATTTAGGAGGACAAATGCAGCAGCACGCATCTAACACAACAAATTCCTTTAGCCTGTCGGAAGGGATGGGAAACAAGAATGCGGCGACGATGATCTGCTTTTCTCATCTAAGATGGGATTTCGTATACCAACGACCACAGCATCTGATGACGCGTTTTGCCCACCTGATGCGCGTGTACTTCATTGAGGAGCCTGTGTGCGATGGGGGCGTAAAGCCGTTTCTAGACATCAGAAGCACGGTCAGCGGTGTCACTGTTGTTGTGCCCCACTTGCCGGTAGGGCTCGATGCCGAGGCCGTCAATCATGCGCAGCGCGCGCTGATAGACGAGTTATTTCTGGAGCAAGGCATCTGCGATCCCATTCTGTGGTATTACACGCCGATGGCCGGCGCATTCTCTAATCATTTGAATGCCCGGGCGGTAATCTATGATTGCATGGACGAATTGTCCGCATTCAAATTCGCGCCTCCGACGTTGCAGGAACAGGAGCGTACGCTAATGCGCCGCGCCAATTTGGTTTTCACCGGCGGCTATAGTCTGTATGAAGCCAAGCGCAAGCAGCACCCTCGCGTACATGCATTTCCCAGCAGCGTTGAGGTCGCACACTTTGCGAAGGCGCGCAGTTCCCTGGATGATCCGTCTGATCAGGCTGCCATTCCACATCCGAGACTTGGCTTCTTCGGTGTCATCGACGAGCGTATGGATATCGAGCTGCTCGCGGCGGTCGCGGATATGCGTCCCGACTGGCATTTCATAATGGTTGGGCCCGTTGTAAAGATCGATCCTGCGGATCTGCCGCGTCTGCCAAATATTCATTATTTAGGCTGCAAGAAGTACGAGGAATTACCCGCATATCTCGCCGGATGGGACGTTGCGCTGATGCCTTTTGCGTGCAATGAATCGACGCGCTTCATCAGCCCGACTAAAACGCCGGAGTATCTAGCCGGCGGTAAGCCTGTCGTGTCAACGCCGATCGCGGACGTCATCCGCCACTATGGTGGGCTGGATGCAGTCAGAATCGCGAGCACGCCGCGGGCGTTCGTCGCCGAGATCGAGGCGGCGCTTGCCAATAACCGCGTGCCCGGCACTTGGCTTGAGGCGGTCAACCGGCTGCTTGCGCAAACCTCTTGGGATGCGACCTGGGAGAAGATGGCCGATCTGATTGCGCAGGTTTGGGAATCCAAGTTCAACAAGAAAGCTGATCAGGTACTTAACGGCCAACGCACCGAAGTGTCAAGAATCTCAAGGCTTGGCCGGTCCCAAGCTAAGCAGCGTGATGGTTTTGATTATCTAATCGTCGGTGCCGGTTTTGCAGGCAGTGTGCTGGCCGAGCGGCTGGCAGCTGATGCCGACAAGCGCGTGCTGTTGATTGACCGCCGTTCACATATCGGCGGCAACGCCTATGATTACTACAACGATGCAGGTGTGCTGGTGCACCTTTATGGGCCCCATATTTTTCACACCAATTCTCAACAGATCGCCGATTACCTCTCGCGCTTCACGCAGTGGCGGCCCTACGAACATCGCGTATTGGCTTCTACTGACGGTATGCTGGTGCCGATACCGATTAATCGGACGACGATAAACCGCCTGTACAATCTCGATCTGACACCGGAAGAGGTCGCGGCCTTCCTCGCCGCGCGCGCCGAACCGGTCGATGTGGTGCGCACGTCAAAGGACGTCGTTATCAGCAAAGTGGGACACGAGCTTTATGAAAAGTTCTTTCGGGGTTATACCCGTAAGCAGTGGGGAATCGATCCTTCCGAACTCGATCGCTCGGTTACATCGCGCGTGCCGACGCGCACCTGTGACGATGATCGTTACTTCACCGATAGTTTCCAGATGATGCCCCTCAACGGTTACACGCGGATGTTCGAGAACATGCTCGATTACCCGGGCATCAAGATCATGCTCAACACCGATTTTCGCGAGATTATGGGGGATATACGCTACGACAAACTCATCTACACTGGTCCAATCGATGAGTACTTCGATTTCCGCTATGGAAAGCTGCCTTACCGGTCGCTGGATTTTAAACACGAAACGCTGAATCAGAAATGCTTCCAGCCGGTCGCCGTAGTAAATTACCCGTCTGAAGATGTGCCTTATACTCGCATTACGGAGTACAAACACCTGACGGGTCAGGCGCACCGCAAGACGAGCATCTCGTATGAATTTCCCTGCGGCGAAGGAGATCCTTATTATCCAGTGCCGAGGGCAGAAAACCAGGTTCTATATAGAAAATATCTAGCGCTCGCACGCCAGACGCCAAACGTGGAATTCGTTGGTCGGTTAGCCACCTATCGTTACTACAACATGGATCAGGTCGTCGCACAGGCGCTTGCGACGTTCGATAAAATTATCGGAGCGCGCAAGCTCAACACACAACAGGCGGCGGTCAATGCCAGAACGCTCGATAGGAGAGTCAATGGTCATGACAGAAGACCCGCTAATCATGAGCGGCGAGTTAATACAATTGGCAAGACAACCAATGGTCATGCCAAAGTCAATGGCCGTGACACACCCGAGATAGGTGAGTGTGTTTGATTCAGATCTCAGTAAAGGCTGCACACATCGATTAACTTAGTACCATTGCCTGACTGTTACCGTTAGATTGAAAAATTTTTTCCTGAGCCGGCGGTATACGCGGCTGAAACGCAATAGAGCTACTCACACGAGTGTAGACTTTCAACGCTTAGTGGCGTGGAAGAAGTGCCAATGTCCGTTGCTTGTGAAGGATGCGGGATGATACAACAAACACCAAAATTTTCGCCCAGCCTGTTTAACAGCTTCATTCTCGGCGGATTTGAATGTTCCTCACACAGGCGCCATGACGGCCGACGGCTTGATCTCATAGCATCGACCAAGCACGATCGGTTAGCGGAAGAGGATTATCGCCAATTGGGGCAGTACGGTATCTATTCGGTGCGCGATGGGGTTCGGTGGTATTTAATTGAGCGTAAACCGGGGTATTACGACTGGACGAGCCTTCTGCCCATGCTACGGGCGGCGCGCGATAACGGCGTACAGGTGATCTGGGATCTGTGCCACTATGGCTGGCCTGATGATATTGACATCTGGAAGCCAGAGTTTGTGGAACGGTTCGCGCGATTCGCAGAGGCCACCGCGCGGGTCGTGCGGAACGAAACGGACGCGGTTCCTTTCTTCTGTCCGATCAATGAAATTTCATACTTTTCCTGGGCAGGTGGCGACATCGCGCGCTTCAATCCGTTAGGGCGCGGACGCGGCGCGGAACTCAAGAACCAACTGGTGCGCGCCTCAATCGCGGCAATTGAAGCGGTGCGTAATGTGGATCCCTATGCGCGCTTTGTGCAGCCCGACCCGCTGATCAGCGTCGTTACCGATCCATGGGGCGCCAGTCCTGCCGACAGAATAGAGGCTGAGAACTACAGGTGCGCACAGTACCAAAGCTGGGATATGCTCGCTGGTTTCCTCTTCCCGGAGCTTGGCGGCAAACCTGAGTACCTCGACATCATCGGCGTGAATTATTACTCGGATAACCAATGGATGATTGGGGGTCAGAGCGTCGAATTGGAGGCCCCCGTTGCTCGCCCCTTTCGGACTATAGAGCTAGGACATCCGCTTTATCGTCCTTTCCGCGAGCTTCTGATCGACGTTTACGGGCGTTACGGTCGGCCGCTCCTGGTAACCGAGACTGGCGCCGAGAGTGCTGCTCAAGCGGTGTGGCTACGCTATGTCGCCGATGAGGTTCGATCCGCCATTGCCTGCGGGGTGCCTGTTGAAGGCATTTGTCTCTATCCAATCATTCATTATCCTGGCTGGTTAGACGATCGGCATTGTGAATGTGGATTGCTTGGCATCGCTGACGATCAGGATCGCCGTTCTGTAGACGAAGGGCTTGCGCATGCACTGCGTCGCGAGCAGAAGTTCTTCGAAAACCTCTTCCGACGTGAGCAGCGGGAAGATCTTATACTGAAGGGCATGTAATGAGTGCTACTTCGCGGGCAATGGCTGGGTTACTCAGCGTAACCGGTAAAGAACGCTTGCGGAAGCGGCGTTCGCATGAGCAGCCCTCAGCGATTCCATTCCCGACTCGCCCGATTCCCTTTTTATTACGCTATCTCCGATTGCGTCCCTGGATGCACGGCGGGTTGCTTGCACTCGTGATCACCGCGGCGGCATGTGCGGTGGCCGTTCAGTGGGGCATGAAACTAATGGTTGATGGTATGGCCGGCGGGCCGCAGGCTCATACTGGCGTGTGGATAGCACTCGCCCTGTTTATTGGGCTCATCGCCACGGAAAACATTTTATGGCGGCTAAGCGGATGGCTAGGTTGCCGCACCGTCGTGGCTGCTGGCGTGGATATCCGCGTGGATGTCTTCGACCATCTGTCCGGGCACGCGCAGAAGTTCTTCGGCGAGCATCTGACCGGCGCGCTAGGGAGCCGTGTTACGGAGTTGGCTGGTACTTTTGGCGCCATCACCTCTACGTTAACCTGGAACATCGCGCCGCCAGTAATCGACTTCATAGGCGCAATGATCGTGTTCGTCACCGTTGACTGGCGCATGGCGGCGGCACTCGCGCTATTCGCCACGCTGATGGCTACTGGACTCGTGCTCTTCAGCGCGAAAGGCCGCCATCTCCATCGAGAGTTCGCCGCACAAGGCGCGTATGTCAATGGCGAACTGGTTGATACGGTGGCTAATGCCTGGGTTGTAAAGGCATTTTCGGCGCGTGAACGGGAGAAGCAACGACTAGCCTCGAAGTTCGGCGTTGAAGCTGATGCCCAGCGCAAGAGTTGGATGCACATGGAGAAAACGCGCGTATTCCATGATATCGGTTTAGCGCTGATGGCGGGTTCTATGCTCTTCTGGGTCGTCTATAAGTGGTTACATGGACATGCCACACCCGGAGACGTAGTCGTAGTCAGCGCGCTGACTTTCCGTATCCTGCACGGCTCTAGGGACTTAACCCTTTCGTTCGCCGGCCTTGCTCAGCAATTCGGGTCTCTGACCGAAACATTGCGCATCATCGCGCAGCCGCATGGCGTGGTGGATGTTCCCAATGCGCGCCCACTGACTAATGTAAGGGGTTCTATCGAGTTTCAAGATGTTTCTTTTACTTACCCGGATGGACGCCGCGTGTTCAAGGACTTTAGCCTGCGGATTCCTGCCGGACAGACGGTGGGCATCGTCGGACCATCAGGTGCCGGCAAGTCGACCTTGATCAATCTGATGCAACGGTTCGCAGATCCGGACCGGGGGCGTGTGCTGATAGACGGCCAGGACATCGCACACGTGACGCAGGAAAGCCTGCGGGTCGCCATCGCGGTGGTACCGCAGGAGATCTCTTTATTCCATCGCTCCGTACTTGAAAATATCCTGTACGGGCGACCGGAGGCCTCGCGTGAGGAAGCGATCGCTGCCGCAAAAGCCGCCTGCTGTCATGATTTTATAGAAGCGCTGCCGCAAGGCTACGACACCATGGTAGGTGAACGTGGCATGAACCTTTCCGGCGGTCAGCGTCAACGTATCGCCATCGCGCGGGCGATTCTTAAGGACGCACCCATCATCATCCTGGATGAAGCAACCTCGGCGCTGGACACCGAATCAGAACTGGAAATCCGGCGGGCATTTTCAGAGTTGGTGCGTGGCCGCACGGTGCTCGCGGTGGCGCATCGCCTGTCAACGGTCGCGTCTTTCGACCGGATCGTGGTACTGATAGATGGCAAAGTCATCGAAGATGGCCATCCGGCCGAACTCCGCAGGCGGCGCGGTGCGTTCGATCATATGTGGCGTATGCAGGCTGAGGGCCTGGATCTCGACGAGGCATACCCGGCCAAACTCCGTCAAGGTGATAAATACGACGAAGGATTCAACGAGACGCGAGCACGCGTGACAAACGCGGATTCTTGGCGCGAATAAAACAACAAAAGGCTGCTGCAACTGACAGCAGGATTAATAGATGGATCGGCTGTTCAAAGCGCTGTTGATCGTTTCCATTGCCTTTCTTGCCTTCATTGGAGGCGCTTTCGTCATCTTGATGAAAGTCTTTCCGTATGAACATTTGAATGACGCGCACATGGCTATGATCGCCTTGTATCACCAAAAAGAGGACTATCAGAGCCCATATAACACCAACATATGGAGGCCTGCGCGCACAGAGCAGCGGGGTGTGACGATCTACAAGCGGGGTCAGGCGTACAATGGTTTCACCCTGTACACCTCCGGTCATGCACAAAAGGCCTTCCTTATTGATATGCAGGGCAAGGTCGTCCACGCATGGAGCCTGCCCTTGAGCAGGATCTGGAAGGGCTCACGCTGGGACAAAGCAAAGCGCAAGTTACGCCCCCCCGGCTTTATCACCTGGGAGTACGCTTACATGTATCCCAATGGGGATCTGCTCGCCTTGATCGTGGGCAT
>DATACK010000110.1:0-25227 GCA_036259115.1 Gammaproteobacteria bacterium
CCTGCCGCTAGGCATGAATTGGAATAATCTCAGTGTTAATTTTTTGGTTTCAGAACACGTCGAGCAAGTTGAACTCTTAGCTGCTCGATACACCGGGCGCTGGCGTGCCCGCATCTATTAGCATCTACTATATGAGCACACAAATCGGGTGGCATTGATATCAACCTGAGGCGCAGCTTCGGTTGCTGTATGGGTGTCGGGTTGGTGGTCCCTATGAATCCGAACGAGGGCATCGGTTTAATTCGCACAAGCGACTGAATCCCGATAGCCTAAAAATGGCTCAGGAGGACTGGCAACAAGGCTTTACACGGCACCTAGCCTTGCCGATTGCGCAGAGAAGCCAGCACGCCACCGAGGAGGGGCATGATGTAGTGCGCTTGCTGCTAAGCTCGCACCAGAGTCCTCTTCAGTCTTCCCGAAGAGCATGGACAATAGCGTTTAGGTCTAGATATCTACCATAAAAAAAGGCTGCTTCCTGCTCGCATATGACGCGCGCAAATATCTTTCGCAGAGCCGTTCGCTAATGCTTTTGGTACAAACCGATAGTTGAGAGTAAGAATCGTGACTCAATGCCAACACAAGATGACGTTTGGCGCAGAATTAATCGGGCCAAAGCGCGCGCAGCGTCGGTTATGGGCAGCTCGCGCGCAAAAGGTTGAATTGTGCCTCGGAAGCGGAACAGAGGATACGCGCCACATCACGGCTTATGGGGCCGAAGGATGGTTCGATTTAGAATCCAACTATTGCGCACCAGGTTACTATCGCGTTGACGGTCAGCTACGGGTGCCCGATCCGGCATACCGATTCCAGCCTCAAGACGTCCATGGCGTGAGTGAGATCATCGATTCCGGCGCTTTCGCCTGGCAAGGTAGCAACTGGCGTGGGCGACCGTGGGAAGAGCCGATTATTTACGAACTACATGTCGGCAGCTTCGCACCACAGAGTAGCTTCCAGGCTGTCAAACAGCGTCTGGATTATCTGGTCGATTTAGAAATAACGGCGGTCGAACTCATGCCCGCAGTGGATTTTCCGGGCACGTGCAGTTGGGGCTATGACGGCATGTTGCCTTTCGCCCCGGACAGCCGCTATGGCAGGCCAGAAGACTTGAAGGATCTGGTGCAGACCACGCATGCCAAAGGACTCATGGTGTTCCTGGACGTCGTGTACAACCACTTCGGCCTGGACTGCAATTATCTGCACGTCTACGCCCAGAATTTCTTTACCCACCGACATCGCACACCGTGGGACGTGACCATTAACTTCGACGGCGGCAATAGCCACACTGTGTGCGATTTCTTCATCCACGACGCGCTTTTTTGGCTGGAGGAGTGTTACTTTGACGGATTACGGCTGGATGCGGTGCACGCGATCACCGACGATGCCGATATGGATATTCTTGTAGAACTGGGCGACGCAGTGCAGCTAGGGCCTCGCAAGGAGCGCCTCGTTCATCTAGTGCTGGAAAGCTATAACGATGCGCCGCGCTATCTTGAGCGCGACGATGCAGGGCGGCCTGGTTGGTACACGCCGCAATGGAACGACGATGCGCATCTATTGCATACGCTAGCCATGGGCGAGCATACCAGCTACCACGTGGATTATATAGATCAGCCTATTGCCGGCCTGGCTCGCGCCTTGACGGAAGGCTTTGCCTATCAGCGTGAACCCCGCCTATCGCGACCAGCAACCGCGCGGCGAGCGGAAACCGGCACCTGCCACCGAGTGCGTTCGTCAATTTTCGGCAGGAGCACGATCAGGTGGGTAACCGCGCCTGTCGCGAGCGCATCAGCGCATTGGCCAAGCCTGTAGCCTTGTGAGTCGTGACCTCCATTCTACTGCTCTCGCCCATGCCGGCGCTATTGTTCATGGGACAGGAATGGGGATTCCGACAACGATTTCCATTTTCTGCGATTTCAAGGGCGAGCTGGCAGACAAGGTCAACGAAGGACGCCGCCGGGAGTTTGCGCGTTTTCCGCAGGTCAGAGATCCGAGCTTGCGCGAGAAGATACCGGATCCCAGTGCCAAGGGGACGTTCCGTAGCGCTGTGCTCGACTGGTGGCAACTGCAGCAAGCCAGTCATTGCAATTGGTTAGCCTTTCATCGCAGCCTGCTCGCCGAGCGTCCTGAGCGCATTGTTTCTCGCCTGCAAGGCATGCGCGTCCCACAGGCCGACTCCCGTCTCTATTCCCCCAGCGCGCTACGCGTTGACTGGCACTTGAGCGATGGCGCCCGGCTGCATCTTCTCGCGAACCTGGACAAAAACGTGCTGCAAGGTACTGATCAACCAGACGGCGATGTGGTATTCCTAAGCGAGGACATACAGCTCTCGCAACTCGCCTGGAGCTTAGTGCCGTCGTGGTCGATGGCATGTTTTCTGGAGCAATAATGTCAGGAAATTACAACGCAGACGAGATCTTGGCTCAATTAGCGGAGATTTGTGGCATTCGGCCTGATTACACCGACGTGTGGGGCAAGCGTCGCGTGGTTTCCGACGCCACCAAGCGGGCGTTACTTGCAGATATGGGGATTCCCGTAGAGGACGAGCAGCAGTGCGTGGCGGCACTGATTGAGCGTCAAGCGAACAGCTGGCAGCACATGCTACCGCCGGTGCAAGT
Source organism: Gammaproteobacteria bacterium (assembly GCA_036259115.1). Classification (GTDB taxonomy): domain Bacteria; phylum Pseudomonadota; class Gammaproteobacteria; order JACCYU01; family JACCYU01; genus JAPSGG01. The sequence continues at coordinate 2,616 of DATACK010000110.1, forward strand.
CACGCCCGAAACACGAAGCTTGATGCGGATAGTCATCGCTCTGCCGGCAAAACGCCCGTATGGCGTATTGACTTGGCGCTTGACCACTGAAGACGGTCACTCGCATGAGGGAGAGATCGAGCCAGAGGCACTTGCCGTAATCGAGCACAAGTCGCTTGATGGCGCCGAATATCAGCGTTGCGCGTTCGACATCCCGTTAGCAATCAGCCCGGGCTACCACCGGTTGGCGTTAGATACAGAGCATGGCAGCGCCAGCATGGCGCTGATCGTGACACCGTCCACCTGCTATCATCCCCCTGCCCTGCAAGGCAACCGGCGCGCGTGGGGATTCTCCGCGCAGCTTTATGCGCTTAAATCCGAGCACAACTGGGGCATCGGCGACTTCACCGACTTAAAGGTCCTGATCGACCATGCCGCTCGACTCGGCGCCGACGCTGTAGGGGTCAACCCGCTGCATGTTCTATTTCCCGATACCCCCGCGCACCGCAGCCCTTACAGTCCGTCCAGTAGATTGTTTTTTAATAGCTTATATCTTGATGTTGAAGAGATTGCTGAGCAAGACGCGGACGCAACTATCCGACAGTTTATAGCATCGCCTGAATTTCAGCGGCACCTGCAGGCCCTGCGGGATGCTGATTTAGTAGATTATCCTGGCGTTGCAGCGGCTAAATTTCCGATATTAGAACGTCTATTCAACCACTTCTGCCGGCATCATATAGGTTCAGATAACGCACGCGCAGCCGCCTTTCGCGCTTTCAAGGAGCAAGGTGGAGAACCGCTCTACTGTCACGCCCTATTTGAGGCCTTGCACGAGCACTTCATGCGACAGGAACCACCGCTGAGAGGCTGGTCGGCGTGGCCTACGGAGTTTCAGAATCCGTCATCCGAGGCCGTTGCCGCATTTGCGGCCGAGCATGGCGAAAGAATCGAGTTTTATCAGTACCTGCAATGGCAGGTGGCATCGCAATTACAGGCGGTCTGCGAACATGCACGTCGCGCGGGGCTTGGCATTGGCATCTATCAGGATCTTGCCGTAGGCATAAATCGCGAAGGCGCCGAGGCCTGGGCCCATCAGCGCGTGTATGCCACCGGCGCGAGCATTGGCGCACCGCCGGATCTCTATAACCTCAAAGGCCAAGACTGGGGTCTCCCGCCGCTGATTCCCACGGAGTTGACTGAATCGGCTTACGCACTCTTCATCGCGACCTTAAGAAACAGCATGCGCTACGCCCAAGCTTTGCGCATAGATCATGTCATGGGTCTGATGCGGCTCTATTGGATACCGGCGGGGGGAAAAGCCACAACGGGTGCGTACGTCCATTATCCGCTTAAGGACCTGCTCGGCATCCTAGCGCTGGAGAGTCAGCGCAATCAATGCCTCATCATTGGCGAGGATTTAGGTACGGTGCCGGATGAAATACCCCAGGCGCTGGGACCATTAGGAGTGCTTTCGTATCGCGTCATGTATTTCGAGAAGCGCAATGACGGCGGCTTCAAGTCGCCCGTTGAGTACCCTGCGCAGGCGCTGGCGGCAGTCAGCACACACGATCTGCCGACCTTAGCCGGATTTTGGGAAGGCGTGGACATCGCGGTGCGCCGCGGCCTGGATATGTTTCCTTCTGCGGAGCTTCATGAGCAGCAGATCTTGGAGCGCGCCAGCGACCGCGCGCGTCTGCTTGTCGCATTGGAGCAGGAAGATCTACTACCGGGGGGTATGAGCTTAGATCCAGCCCACACGCCCGAGATGACCACCGCATTGGCCGGCGCGGTGCATCGCTTCGTCGCCCGCACACCCTCACAGTTGATGCTGGTGCAATTAGAGGATGCGCTCGGTCAGCGTGAAGCGGTTAACATACCCGCCACCACCGATGAATATCCAAACTGGCAGCGAAAGCTAAGCGTGTCTTTGCGGGAATTTGACAATCACGTGTTACTGCACGAGGTCGCCGCCGCCGTACGGGCAGAGCGTGCCGTGGATCAACGGCATGCTCAAGGAGCCACCGAGCAACCGCCAATACTTGCGTTGCCAACATCTACCTATCGTCTGCAGTTCAACCACGAGTTCACCTTTCGGCAGGCTGCCGAGATTGCGCCCTATCTGGCCAATCTTGGCGTCAGCCATTATTACGCCTCACCTTACTTAAAGGCGCGTCCAGGCAGCATGCACGGCTACGACATCATCGATCATAACGCGCTCAATCCCGAGATCGGCAGTGAGGACGATTACCGCCATTATATTGCTACGCTCAAGCAGCTTGGCATCGGTCAAGTGCTCGATATTGTCCCCAATCACGTAGGCGTAGGAAGTGAAAATGTCTGGTGGCGAGATCTCCTGGAGCACGGTCAGGCCTCAGCTTACGCCGATTTTTTCGACGTGGATTGGACGCCGCTAAAGCGCGAACTCCGCGGCAAGGTGCTGTTGCCGGTGCTAGGCGATCATTATGGGTCAGTGCTGGAGCGGGGCGAATTGACGCTTGAATTCAATGCGGCCCAGGGCGCATTCAATGTGCGCTACTTCGAGCACGCCTTTCCCGTGGACCCGCGCGAGTACCCGCGGATTCTTCAATACAATCTGCCCCAACTCGAGGCCGGCATCGCAGCCGATGACCTGCGTCTGGCGGAATTCAAGAGCCTGATTACAGCCTTTGAACACCTACCCGAGCGGCTAGAGACGATACCGGATAAGATTGAAGAACGCGCGCGCGACGCACGCCTCCATAAGGCACGGTTGGCAGCTCTGTGCACGGAGTGGCCGGGGCTTGAAGCATTCATCACTGATAATCTGCACGTATTCAATGGCGGCAAGGAAGGGCTGGCACGCTACGCCTTATTGCATGATTTGCTGGAACGCCAAGCCTATCGCTTGGCCTACTGGCGCGTGGCTGCCGACGAAATCAATTACCGGCGTTTCTTCGACATCAACGATCTGGCTGCCCTGCGTATGGAAGACGAGCGCGTATTCAAGGCCACGCACGAGCGGGTGTTGAACATGGTCGAGCGCGGTGAGCTGGATGGCCTGCGCATCGACCATCCGGATGGGCTATATGATCCGGTGCAGTATTACGAGCGCCTGCAAGGCTATGCCGCAAGCGCGCGAACCGCACAAGGTGTGGCGCTACCCGCGCGCATTTATCTGATCGTCGAGAAGATCTTAGCCTCTCATGAACACCTACCTCAAAACTGGCCGGTGGCCGGCACCAGCGGCTACGACTTCACCAATCTCGTCAACGGCCTGTTCATCGATCCGCAAGGCCAAAAGCCGCTAGACCGCATCTATACGCGGTTTATTGGGCATGCGATTGCTTTCGATGATCTGCTCTACACCTGCAAGCGACGCATTATGCGCCTGTCACTGTCCAGTGAATTAAACGTGCTGGCCAACCGTTTAAGCCGTATCTGTGAGTCCGATCCGCGTACCCGCGATTTCACTCAGGGTAGCCTGCGCGATGCCTTGCAAGAGATCGTAGCCTGCTTTCCGGTTTACCGGACATATGTGACGGCGCAAGGTGCAAGTGACCAAGATAGGCAATATGTAGACTGGGCCATCGCGCAGGCGAAAAAACGCAGTCAAGCCGCGGAGACCACCATATTCGATTTCATTCGCGCGGTATTACTAGTCGAACTTCCCGAGTATCATGCCGCCAGCCGGCGATCGGTCGCTCAGTTCGCTATGCAGTTTCAGCAATACACCGCACCGGTCATGGCCAAGGGCTTCGAAGACACCGCCTTGTATAACTACAATCGATTGATATCACTCAACGAGGTCGGCGGTGATCCAATGCGGTTTGGAATCTCCGTCAGTGCCTTTCATCACTTGATGCGTGAGCGCGCCAGGTTCTGGCCGCACTCTATGCTTGGGACCACCACTCACGACACCAAGCGATCAGAAGATGTTCGCGCACGTATTAACGTGCTGTCCGAGATCCCAAAGGATTGGGAAGCGCACCTGTTGCGCTGGGCGCGCATCAACCGTAGTCGCAAACGCCGAATCGACCGGCAGCCCGCCCCAGATCGCATCGACGAGTATTTGCTTTACCAAACCTTGGTCGGCAGTTGGCCGCTTGAGGATCAGGACGCCGATGGCCATGCCCATTACGTCGCGCGCATCAAGGATTACATGCTAAAAGCCGCGCATGAGGCCAAACGGCGCACGTCGTGGACCAATCCTGATCAAGACTATGATCAGGCCCTGGTTCAATTCGTAGAGGCGATTCTGGATAATCGCGGTGCCAATCTGTTCTTGGATGATTTTATTCCGGTCGCGCGGCGCATCGCGCGCTTAGGTCAGTACAACAGCCTGGCGCAATGCCTGCTCAAATTCACTGCGCCTGGCGTGCCAGACATCTACCAGGGCAACGAACTCTGGGACTTTAGCCTTGTGGACCCCGATAATCGCCGACCCGTAGACTATGCCCATCGCACGCGATTACTCGATGAAATGACACAACAGGCCGGCGCGTTCAGCGAGGCGTTGGCGGAACGCGCGCATAGTCTGCTTGCAGCGCCGGAGGACGGGCGCATCAAGATGTACCTTACGTGGAAGCTGTTAAAACTAAGACGCGATCACCCACAACTCTTTCGTGATGGTGATTATCAGGCGCTGGAGACGCGCGGACGCTTGGCGACTCACTTGTGTGCATTCGTGCGCTCAACGCAAGAAGAAATACTGATCGCCGTGGCACCAAGACTGCACATCAAGATCACCGATGGCGGATTGAAGCTGCCGGTAGGTGACACATGGGAAGACACATGGTTGCAAGCCCCATCAGCCATACGTACGGAGCATTATATCAACGCACTGACGGGCGAACGCGTATCCGTGGAATCGGGCGCAGACAGGTCTTGGCTGCGCGCAAGTCAGGTACTGGCCAACTTACCGGTTGCCGCGCTCATAAAAGCCGTGTAGGGTTCATCTGCGCGACACAGCCGGCGCCAAGTCGTTGGCGTAATCAATAATCGCCGTGTGGGAGCGATTTTAATGCAATAACGGCGGCTGAAGTCACTCTTATGTTTCTTAAGACCGAATTAGCACAACATGCCGGCAAGAGCCGTTATGCCTATAGTTATTGATAATCCCGATGTCGGCCTGCTGACCGAGCACGACATCCATCTGTTCAAGGAAGGTAGTCATACGCAGCTTTACCACAAGCTCGGCGCGCACTGTGTCAGCTTCAACGGACAAGACGGCGTGCTGTTTTCAGTGTGGGCGCCTAATGCGAGCAAGGTGTCGGTGATTGGCGGCTTTAACGGCTGGGATCCGGACGTGCATGTATTGCGGCCGCGCTGGGACGGGTCGGGCATCTGGCATCTGTTCGTACCGGGGCTTGCGCAGGGTGAATGTTATAAGTATCGCGTGGAGTCGAATTATCAAAACTATCGCGCCGACAAGGGCGATCCGTTTGCGACGCGTTGGGAAATGCCGCCTGCGACCTCTTCGATGGTATGGGATCTAAGCTATGAATGGCATGATCAGGTCTGGATGCAGGAAAGGCATGAGAAAAACAGCGGCCAGACGCCGTTGGCTATCTATGAGGTGCATCTGGGTTCTTGGCGACGCGTGCTGGAGGATAATAATCGATCGCTGTCTTACGTTGAGCTCGCGCAACAGCTTACCGATTACGTGCTCGAGATGGGCTATACGCACGTGGAATTCATGCCGGTCATGGAGCACCCCTTCTTCGGCTCCTGGGGCTATCAGACTACCGGTTTCTTCGCGCCGTCTTCGCGTTATGGCACACCGCAAGATTTCATGTACTTAATCGATACCTTGCACCAGCATGGCATCGGCGTGATTCTAGATTGGGTGCCCTCGCATTTTCCCGGTGACGTGCACGGACTGGCCTACTTCGACGGCACGCATCTGTTTGAACACGCCGATCCAAGACAGGGCTTTCATCCGGAGTGGAACAGCTACATCTTCAATTACGGGCGTAACGAGGTTCGGTCTTTTCTTCTGAGCAGCGCGCTCTTCTGGTTGGATAAATATCACGCCGATGGCCTGCGCGTAGACGCGGTAGCGTCCATGTTGTATCTAGACTATGCGCGGCGCGAGGGCGAATGGATTCCGAATCAGTATGGCGGGCGTGAGAATCTGGATGCGATTGCCTTTTTGCGCAAGCTCAACGAGTCAGCGTATAGCAGCTTCGCCGACATTCAAACCATCGCCGAGGAGTCGACGTCCTGGCCCATGGTTTCACGCCCGACTTACGCTGGCGGCTTAGGGTTTGGCGCTAAATGGAACATGGGCTGGATGCACGATACCCTAGATTACTTCTCAAACGATCCAATCTACCGGCGCTATTACCAGGACAAACTCACGTTTAGCATCTGGTACGCTTTCTCGGAAAACTTCGTGCTGCCGCTGTCGCACGATGAAGTGGTCTATGGCAAGGGTTCATTGTTGCGCAAAATGCCGGGCGACGATTGGCAACGCTTCGCGAATCTGCGTCTGCTGTTCGGTTATATGTATGGTCATCCAGGCAAGAAGCTCATGTTTATGGGTGGCGAGTTCGGACAATGGGACGAATGGGCGCATGATAGGAGCCTGGACTGGCACCTGCTCAACTATGATCGTCATCAGGGTGCACAGCGTTGGACGCAGGATTTAAACAACCTCTATCGTCAACAACGCGCCCTATTCGAACAGGATTTCCTGCCAGATGGCTTCGAATGGATTGATTTTAATGACCGCGATCAGAGCATCATCAGTTTTTTGCGCAAAGGGCGTGAGCCACGGGAGATCATCCTGGTGGTCTATAACTTCGCCCCGGTGCCGCGCATGAACTATGGACTGGGCGTGCCACAAGGTGGTGATTGGAAGGTGCTGTTGAACAGCGACGCCGCTGTTTACGGAGGCAGTGACTATGGTCAGATAGAACGCGTAGAGGCCGCGCCTTTGCCTGCGCATGGGCGCCTGCATTCGGTTTATCTGGATCTGCCGCCGCTGGCGGTGATGTTTTTGAAACCTGCCTCTGCAGTATGAGCGCGGCCGATATATTGCTCGCGCAAGGCCGCAAGCGCGTCATCATTGAAGGTGTTAAACCGCAGGTGGACAGCGGGCGTTTCGCTGCTAAGCGGGTCATCGGCGATCGTATCGATGTCGAGGCGGATATCTTCGCCGATGGGCATGATCAGATATCAGCTTGGTTGCTGTATCGCCGTGAAGATGCAAGCCAGTGGCGAGAGACACCCATGCGGCCGCTCGTGAACGACCGCTGGCGAGGATCATTCAATGCTGAACAACAGGGGCGCTACCGTTATACGATTATGGCTTGGGTAGACGCCTTCGGCACTTGGCAGCGCGATCTGCAAAAGCGCGTCGCCGCCGGTCAAGACGTCGGGCTACAGTTCCTCATCGGCGCTCGCCTCATCGAAGAGATTATCGCTCGCGTTAACCGCGACAATCGAGAGCGTCTGCAGCAATGGATGCAGGCCTTAAGCGACGACGGTGACGAGGAATCAAGGTTACGCGTCGCCCTGAATGATGACTTGGCAACCATGATGGCGCGCTACCCGGACCAGGAGCGCGTGGTGCAGTTCGATAGGGAACTGCCGATAGCCGTTGATCCGGAACGCGCACGCTTTTCCGCCTGGTACGAGATGTTCCCGCGCTCCTGCGGCGGCAGCAAAGGTAGTCGTTTGAAGGACTGCGAGCCGCGTTTAGAATACATCGCGGAAATGGGCTTTAATATCTTGTACTTACCGCCCATTCATCCGATCGGACAAACGCATCGCAAAGGCAGGAATAACCGCCCTGTCGCCGAACCTGGTGATCCGGGCAGCCCTTGGGCGATCGGGTCTAGCGAGGGCGGACACAAGGCCATCAACCCGGAACTCGGAACATTAGCCGATTTCCATGCGTTCTTGGCCCGAGCAAAAGATTATGGCCTGGAAATCGCGCTGGATATCGCTTTCCAGTGCTCGCCGGATCATCCTTATATTAAAGAACATCCACAATGGTTCCGCTGGCGCCCTGACGGCACCGTACAGTACGCCGAGAATCCACCCAAGAAGTATGAAGATATCTTTCCGCTGGACTTCGAGACGCCCGACTGGCGTGCGCTGTGGGAGGAATTAAAGAGCGTTTTTCTGTTCTGGATCGAACAAGGTGTGCATATCTTTCGCGTAGATAACCCGCATACCAAGCCTTTTCGCTTTTGGGAATGGCTGATTTCGGGGATCAAACAAGACCATCCGGACGTGCTGTTTCTGTCTGAAGCCTTCACTCGGCCCAAAATCATGTATCAATTGGCCAAACTCGGCTTCAGTCAGTCCTATACATATTTCACCTGGCGCAATAACCGTCGGGATCTCACCGAATACTTCGCTGAACTGACGCAGACCGAGGTGCGTGATTTTTTTCGGCCCAGTCTGTGGCCCAACACGCCTGATATTCTGCATGAGTATTTGCAGACCGGCGGCCGGCCAGCTTTCATCATCCGCTTCATCCTCGCCGCGACTTTGGGCGCCAATTACGGCATCTATGGACCCGCATTCGAGCTCTACGAGCACCGTCCGCGCGAGCGCGGCAGCGAAGAATATCTGAATTCGGAAAAGTATCAGATCCGCGAGTGGGATATCGATCGTCCTGACTCCCTCAGATCACTGATTGCGAGAGTCAATCGTATCCGCCAACAAAGCCGCGCGCTGCAAGCCGACTGGCGGCTGAAATTTCATTCCACGAACAACGACCAATTGATCGCCTATAGCAAAACCACCGAAGACCTGGACAACATTATTCTAGTGGTAGTGAATCTTGATCCCTATCACCCGCAATCCGGCTGGTTGCATCTGCCTTCCGAGGAATTCGGGTTATCGCCGCAGGCGCCTTTTCAGGCACATGATCTGCTGACGGGCGCGCGTTACACTTGGCAGGGTGCGCATCACTTCATTGCGCTTAATCCATACGGTCAGCCAGCGCACATCTTGCGCATGCAGACTTAAGCTAAGTTAACTCTAAACCTAATAATGATCTAGCAATGCCGTATCCCGCGCGCACAACAATCGCGCCAATGGTGGAGCCTAGCGGTGCGCCGGTCGTTGCCCCTGCCGCGGATCCCTTATGGTACAAGGACGCGATTATCTACGAGTTGCATGTCAAAGCCTTCTATGACAGCAACGGCGACGGCATCGGCGATTTCCGCGGCTTGACCCAGAAACTCGATTATCTACAAGAGCTGGGTGTTAACACATTATGGCTGCTGCCTTTCTATCCCTCACCAATGCGCGACGACGGCTACGATATCTCCGATTATCGCGCCGTACATCCGGATTACGGCACTCTCAAGGACTTCCGCGACTTCGTGCGCGAGGCGCACCGTCGAGGATTGCAGGTGATCACGGAGCTGGTCATCAATCACACCTCCGATCAGCATCCTTGGTTCAAGGCGGCGCGCGAGGCGCGGTCCGGCTCGGCCAAGCGTGAGTTCTACGTATGGAGCGATACCGATCGCAAATTCCCCGAGACCCGCATCATCTTTACTGATACCGAGACGTCCAATTGGGCGTGGGATCCGGTGGCGCGCGCATATTATTGGCACCGCTTTTTCTCGCATCAGCCCGATTTGAATCACAACAATCCCAGGGTTGTCGATGCCGTCATCCGCGTGATGAACTTCTGGCTGGACATGGGGGTGGACGGACTGCGCCTGGACGCGATTCCCTACCTATGCGTGCGCGAAGGCACCAACAACGAAAACCTGCTCGAAACCCATGGCGTACTCAAGCGTATGCGCGCGGTGGTCGATCAGCGCTATAAAAACCGCATTTTTTTGGCCGAGGCCAACCAATGGCCTGAAGACGTGCAGGAATATTTCGGCTGCGGTGACGAGTGCCACATGGCCTACCACTTTCCACTCATGCCGCGCATGTACATGGCCATTGCGCAGGAAGATCGCCATCCCATCGTCGAGATCATGGATCAGACACCGGATATCCCGGATGCTTGTCAGTGGGCTATTTTTCTGCGCAACCACGACGAGCTGACCTTGGAGATGGTCACCGATCGCGAGCGCGACTATATGTACCAGGCTTATGCAATAGACCGACGTATGCGCCTGAATCTAGGTATACGCCGGCGATTGGCGCCGCTGATGGATAACGACCGCGCCAAGATTGATCTCATGAATAGCTTGTTGATGTCCATGCCGGGCTCACCCATTATCTACTACGGTGATGAGATCGCCATGGGCGACAATATTTACCTTGGCGATCGCAACGGTGTGCGCACACCCATGCAATGGAGTCCCGATCGCAATGCCGGTTTCTCCAACGCTGATCCAGCACGGCTTTATCTGCCGCCGCTAATGGATTCCGTCTACGGCTACGCGGCGGTCAACGTCGAGGCGCAGTCGCGCAGTCCATCAAGCTTGCTTAATTGGATGAAACGTCTGATCGCGGTGCGCAAGGCACACCAGTCGTTTGGGCGGGGGAAGCTCACCCTCCTACACCCGGGCAACCGCAAGATCCTCGCTTACTTGCGCGAGTACCACAACGAGGCCATCCTGTGCGTAGCTAATCTGGCGCGCTCAGCGCAGCCGGTGGAGCTTGATTTGTCGCGCTTCAGCGGCCACGTGCCGGTCGAGATGATGGGCCGCACATCATTTCCGCCCGTCGGCGAGTTGCCTTACTTTCTAACCTTGCCGGGCCATGGCTTCTACTGGTTCCTGCTCACCTCAGATGCGCAGGTGCCAAGCTGGCACGAAGACCATCGGCCGCCCAAGGAGTTACCTATGCTTGTACTATCCGGCGGCTTGTACGGGCTGTTTCCCGACCAAGCAGAAACATCCCGCAAGGCAATCGCAGAACGCACGCGCGACCAGTTCATGCGCAGAGCACTACCTCGTTACATCGCTGACCAGCGCTGGTTCGCGGCTAAAGGCGACGCTATAGAGCGGATAGAATTTCTTGATCAAGCCATCTGGACAGCTTGCAACACGTTACTGGCCTTGTTCAAGATTACGACTACACGCGGCATCGAACAGACATACTTCATCCCGCTGTCATTGATTTGGGAAGACGACGATAGGAGGGTCAACGCGCTGCTTCCCTACACCTTAACCCGTGTGCGCCAACGAGAGCGCACCGGCATCATCATCGACGCCTTTGGCGATGCCAGCTTTTGCCGACAATTCATCGAGGCCATTGGCGCGGGCGGCGAGATTCGCCTCGATAAGGGCAAAGTACAGTTTTTACCAACCAGTGCCTATGCGGAGATGACTGGCCAGGTGCTCGCCAAGGCCACAGTCTCAACACCTGGTGCGGAGGGCAGCAATACGTCTGTCGTCATCGGTGACAAGTTGTTTCTGAAGGGTTATCGTCGACTCCAGCCTGGCCTTAATCCGGAGCTAGAGATCGGGCGTTTTCTCACCGAGCGCTCTCGCTTCACCAACAGCGTGCCGGTAGCCGGCGGCGTGCATTACCAGCCGGATGAGGGAACCGGCATGACGCTCGCGATCCTACAAGGGCACATCGCGAATCAAGGCAGCGGTTGGAACTATACCTTGGATTACCTGCGCCGGTTTCTGGAAGATGTCGCCATGGGCGGTGCGGATACTTCGCCTGCCGTGCATGAAGCTTATCTTGAATTAATGCGTTGTCTTGGCGCGCGTACGGGTGAGCTACACACCGCGCTGGCCGTACGCACGGGCGACCCCGATTTTGATCCGGAGCCGTTGACCTCGACCGAAGTTAGATCATGGGTGGAGCAGGTGCTCAAGGAGGCGCGGGATACGCTCACACGCCTTGAGCAGAGCGAGAACCGCGACGACCCAGACGTGCAGGCGTTACTCGCCAAACGCGGTGGTTTGATCGGGCGCATCCGCGCCTGCGCTATAATGGATGCGCACGTGGCTAAGACGCGCTACCACGGCGACTATCACTTAGGCCAGGTGCTGCTGGTGCATAATGACTTTGTGATCATCGACTTCGAGGGCGAACCCGCACGCACCTTGGAGGAGCGCAGACAGAAACACTCGCCGCTCAAAGACGTAGCCGGTATGCTGCGCTCGTTTAACTATGTCGCTTATGCCGCGCTGCTCGATGCCACCGAGGAACAGCCCCCCGATTTTGCACAACTCGAACCCCACGCGCGCGAGTGGGAGCGCTTGGCAGTCAACGCGTTTCTGATGGGTTATAAGCAGGCGGCCCGGACGAGCGCGGCTTATCCTGCCGATCCTACGCACGCGCACCGGCTTATTGAGCTATTCACCTTGGAGAAGGCCTTGTACGAGGTGCGCTACGAGCTGGCCAATCGCCCGAAGTGGATAGCTATTCCGGTTAAGGGCTTGCTGACAATATTAGCGTCGGAGTAATTTTCCCCGCGCTTGCAGAATCAGGAAGTGCCGAACGCTTTGTCCAGCTCCAGCAACAACGAATGTGAAGTTCAACGAACTTGTTTGCTTACTTCAAAAGAAAGGATTCAGGATCGTTAAAGAGAAAGGGCCTATTTAGTACTACGAAGAGAATAGATGGAAAAGCTTGAACCTGGCATGCAGCATAGGCGTTCAATACGCCCCGGGTTTTTGCGGGCGACAGCGGCGTTGGAATCCTTCTGTGTGACGTTCACGTAGGATTCCTGTAGGACTTGGGTGCTGATGATCCGAGATTATGTCTCCCACAGGCCCTATATCACCGCCTTTGCATGGCTTCGCTTGTCCGCGGCATCCAGATCATAGGCGTAACCTAGAATGTTCGTATCGATAAAGACTCTACCGCTCATGTAGTTCGTCTCTGTACACGGAACCCTGGCGGCCCAGGGGGGAGCCTGTCTCGAGATCGACCAGCGCACGGCCCCTAGCCTGCTCAAGACGTTCACTTTCTTTTGCGGCGCGCCAGCCCCTGCCCGATCATCTTGCTAATTGACATGGCTCCCTTGGCGGCGATAACTCGCGCGTTTGAATCAAACCCTTATCAAGGCTTAGGGTGATGTTCTGTTTCATGAGACAACTAGCGGAATAATTGCACGTATAAATAACACACGTAACACGAGAGCCACGTGACGCGAATTTCCTAAAAGAGATAATCAGCGGTATAAGCCTACTCGCGCGCAAAGACCACAAGCTGTCGCAGGCAATCCGCTGGAGCTGCTGCTAAGAATCCGGATTAAACGGACGCTACAGCAGGCAGTTCAATCAATAGGCTCTGACGTCGCTGTCGATCGCGACCGCGGTAGTGAGTTTTAAGCGCTGCATGAGCGCAAACAATGCGCAATCCGTAAAGCTAAAGCTTTTGTCACGATACTCGCAGAAAATGCGCCCGGCTCTTCTTTATGTTTTTATGTTTGCGCGTAAGATCGTGCAATAGGGCGATATCGCCGCTTAGCAAATTCTTTCCAAAAGCCTGCGCTGCCTTCCCGCCAAGGCGGTACCGAAGTTAGGTAAGCGTGTCATCTAGAATATAATCACTGGCGACCAGGCAGCCCTGATGAGCATTCAAGCAAGCTCGAATATCGGCATGGTTAGGATCTTTTCTATTGATCAATGCATACCATGCCCCGGCATCCACAGAAATCTTTATCACCAGGCATCCTTGTCCTTGCCATAGAGAAACCGATTGTGTTCTTTGCCGACCGGCTCACCAGTTCCCTCACCTATTCACGCTAATTATCTACAGGATTGCTTCGCGCGGAATTCGAGGACAGATGTTCGCGAATTAGCTTCCGGATGATCACGGCGAGGCTCATGCGCCGTCGCCGCGATTCGCGTAACGGCGCCTGATACTGTTCATCTTCCAGTGGAACCTGTGTGCAATACATTGTCTACGGCTCGCGTATCTTATTGAAGAGTTCTGAGCTTCCATCATGTTTGATATGATGTAAATGTAGTACTCGCCTGCCACAACTCCACCGCGTCATCGACAACAGCGACTAATCTGATACCCGCGAAGGACTGCCTTCATGTTATTAAAGATCGCGCGCCTATTATCTGTCCCAGTCGAAGTCCTCCTCTAGATATTTCGATAGTCTTTGATTATGCGGCCGATAGTAGTCGACTAGGCGTTGCCTTGTCCCTGGATTCATGCCCTGGCAAGTTCCGACGTTGTAGATTTTGTACTCTTTCAGTTGCCACGTGGGCAGGCCCAGAAACTTCAAGACCTTCTTATAACTGGCGGGAGGATTGGAGAAGAAATCCTCGCTCTTGAGTATCAGGAGCTGATCGCGCCCAAAAAGATCGAACCAGATTTTTAGCTGATTCAGGTATAAGCCTCTGGATCGATATGTATGATAGTTGAATCTAGGGTCGGTGTAGTATTCGTCCTCAGCCATCCTTGACATAACCCCGCTTAGTCTCTCGTTCTCTGCGGCCAAGGCCTCCTCAAACGTCAAGTCCTCCTTACCGCTTCTTACGCTGTGACGGTAATGTGAATAGGCTCGATCAACGGGATTTCGGAGCAGCGCGATGATCTTTACCTGCGGCAGCGTCTGCGCGATCCGTCTGGCAGAATGGGGGTGGAAGATATAATTCGTATCTGCTTCGCCTGTGATGACATCGTGTCGCTTCAATTTGGAAGCGGCAATCGGAAAGTGGCTTAGGTACCAGGCCCAACCGTTTGCAAAACGACCCGAGAAGTATCCGATCTCCTTCTTGGTTGACACGGCCACGCTCGGATGCTGCGCCAGATAATTAAATAACGAAGTCGTCCCACCTTTTTGCACGCCAATGATTAAAAAATCCGGTCGCAATCTGAGTGGGGTCAATGCGGCCCTTTGTAATTGCAAGGCTTGCTTTGCGAAGGATAGTCTTAGTCGCGACACGGTGAGTGGGATATGACCGATTGTCTTTGATCGTGTGTTGCGCTCACGCTGCGGTCTTCGAAGCCACATTATATCTTTCCGCTGGACACGCGAATTGGGCATCTCTCAAGCCATTTTTGCTCCTGCCTTAATCGCCTATAGGATCCTAAATCCACGAAAGAAAGACCGCTAGAGCATCTGGTCAATGCGAGATCCACTAACTCCGTTGCAGCACGAGCAGCGGCGAATGATTTAACAGACGGCGCGTGCCGAGCAACCCGGCGATGGAGATTCCCGCACCACTAGCGACGATGCCACATAGCCATAGCCAGGGATCGACGCTATAAGGAAGTTCAAAGATTTGCGTCGCGAGCAGATAGCCCATCAGGCTCGCCGCGGCCGCCGCCACTGCTCCCGCGATCAGTCCCACTGTTGCGAACTCGGCGATGAGGCTCAAACGGATCTGTCCGCGGCTTGCGCCCAGTGCGCGCAGCAATGCGATCTCGCGGCGACGTTCCTGTTGGCTGGTTTGAATGGCTGCGTACATCACCAGCAGACCCGCGGCCAGCGTGAAAAGAAATACATACTCTACGGCAAGCGCAGCGCGATCCATGATCGTGCGCACCTGTGTGACAATGGCCTTGACATTCAGCACCGTGATGCTAGGAAAGCGGCGTGCGAGCGCAGAAATGAATGCCTCGCGCTGCCGCGGCAGATAAAAGGCAGCGATACGGCTGGTGGATGAATCTCGCAGCAGCGCGGGCGTGGCGATGACGAAGAAATTGACGTTGAACGTTTCCCATTCGACATGCCGCAGGTTTGTCACCTTAGCTTGAAGCGTCTGCCCGGCGATCCGGTAGGCTAAGGTATCGCCGAGTTTGATGCCTAAATCCTTGGCGATACCCATCTCGACTGAAAAAGCGCGGCTATGTCGGCCCGTCGCACCCCACCACTGGCCTGCCAGGATCTTGTTGCCGCTTTGCAGCTGATCTGCCCACGATAGATTGAAATCCCGCGCGATCAATTGCTTTGCGCGTGGATCGTCGTAATCGTCTGGCCCCACCTTACGACCATTGATTGCCACCAGTCTGCCCCGCACTATGGGATAAAATCGCGGCACGCGCAACCTGTATCGGGAAAACAGACGCGCCAAGGCATTCAATTCGTGCGGCTGGATATTGATCATGAAGTGCGTGGGTGCGTGCGCCCGGATTGTCGCACGCCAGGTGTTTAATAAATCCACGCGCGCGATGGTCAGCACCAGCAAGGCAGCGATACCCAGCGCAAAGGCGGTGATCTGTACGATACTGTTGGCGGGATTCCTTGCAAGCCGCGCGATACCATTGCGCCAGGCGAGGCTGGAATGCCGATGAAAGTGCCGCAACCCCAAAATGAGCGCCAACGACGTCAGCCATAGCGCTGCGATCGTGGCCGCCGCACCAATTAATAACTTTCCAATCAAGACCGCTTCGCCGGCTTGGAGCACCAGCAGCACGCACAAAGCAACAAACGCGAACGCGCCCGTCATCCAGGCCGCAGGCGTTGGATCGCCCAACTCACGGCGTAAGACGCGCAATGGCGGCGTGTGCGTCAAGCGCAGAATAGGTGGCAACGCAAAACCGACTAGCGCAAGTATACCCGTGAGCATGCCGGTAACGATGGGCGCTGCGCCAGGCGGCGGAATATCGTCGGCCAGCCATCCTTGCAGCAAGGCAGTCAATACCATCTGCCCCACATAGCCCAGCGCGCATCCTACCAGGCTGGCAAGCAACCCGAGCATCAGCAGGCGCCATGTATAGATCTGCAGCACAAGACGCTGGCTTGCGCCGAGACATCGCATTATCGCGCTGGCATCAGCTTGACTTACGGCATAGTGACGCGCGGAGAGTACGATCGCAGCTCCCGCCACGAGCACTGCAACTAGCGCCGCTAATCCTAGATACTGCTGCGCGCGATCCAGTGCAGCGCGCATCTCCGGACGGCCGTCGCGCACGCCCTGAATCTCTTCACCTGGCTGGGCACGCGGTTGCAGCCACTGCCGGTATGCTTGGATGACTTTGGGCGCGCCGGCAAGCAGCGTGCGATAGGAAACCCGGCTGTTGGCGTTTATCAGACCGGTGGACGGCAGATCCTTGAGATTGATCATCACCCGCGGCGCGAGTTGGAACCATTGCCCGCCACGATCGGGCTCGTAGGCTATGACTCTCGATACCTCAAACCGCCTGTTTCCCAGGTTGAGCACGGCACCCGTATGTAATCCTAGGCGCAGCATGAGCTGCGTATCTACCCATGCGGTTCCGGGCCACGGAATACGATCGGTGCTCACCGCCGGCTTATTCAACGCGTCCGTCACACGCAATCGACCGCGCAGTGGGTAACGGTCATCAACCGCCTTCACTTGTACAAGCTGTGTCTCATTGCCACTCAAGACCACGCTGGGGAACGTAACCGTGCGGGCGAGGCGTAATCCGCGTTCTCGAGCCTCCTTCAGCAAAGAGTTCCGCGCTGGTTGTGAGGTCTCGACTACAAGATCGGCGGCCAATAACTCGGACGCCTGCAACGTCATGGCGCGCTTGATCCGATCCGTGAAGAATGCGACGGCGGTAATGGCACCGATCGCTACAATCAGCGATAAGGCCAAGATGGGCAACTCACCCGCGCGCCAATCGCGCCGCAGGGCGCGCGCCGCGAGGCGCAGCACATTAAAGGGCTGACTTAAGCTGCGTTTGCAACCGATTGCAGCCGCACTAACCGCCTGCTTGCGCTGTGCTTGAGCTATCGTCGCCGCCTCGCCGCTCGGCTCAGGCGGCTGCACGCGTTCTTGCTGGCTCATCTCATTTCGCATCGCCCTGTTCCGCGGCATCACTCACCCGCTCTAATCGGCCGGCGATTAAGCGATAGCAGTAGTCACACCAGGCGGCAAGCTCTGCGTCATGCGTGACCATAATGAGCGCGGTGCGCAACTCATCTCTTAAGGAGAACATAAATTCGATGACCTTAAAACCGGTGACCGGGTCTAGATTGCCGGTCGGCTCGTCAGCGAATAACACCTGCGGCCGCGGCGCGAATGCGCGCGCAACCGCCACCCGCTGCTGTTCTCCACGGGAAAGTTGATGTGGGTAGTGCCGCGCGCGATCGGTAAGTCCTACGCGCGCTAAGGTCTCACGCGCGGCCTGCTCCGCGTGGCTGCCGACATTTGTCAACTCCAGCGGCAGTAGTACATTTTCAAGGGCGGTCAGGCCTGGCAGCAACTGAAAAGACTGAAAAACAAATCCAACCCTGTTGGCCCGCAGTGCGGCGCGGCCATCCTCATCCAATTCATTTAGATCCTCGCCCAACAGGCAAACATCGCCGCCACTAGCGGTATCCAAACCAGCGAGTATACCAAGCAAAGTAGACTTCCCCGTGCCGGATGTACCCACGACGGCTACTGCCTCACCGGCGCGTACGTGAAGATTTATCTCTTGTAGAATAAGTAGTTCGCTGTCGGGGCCCGTTATCTGTTTGCGTAATCGCCGTGCTTCAACGACCGGATCTTGAGCGGATATATTCATAGGCTCTCAGTGTCTTAGATGTAAGATGCCGCAACCGCAAGAACTACTATCAACCCATCTCATGAGCAAATATTCACTGATTCGCTTCACCTTGACGATATTAATCACGGCATATGCGTGTTTTTGGCATGCAGCGGCCGCATCGCCTGCGATCCTGGTGATGGGCGACAGCCTAAGCGCCGCATATGGGATCGACATCGATAAAGGCTGGGTTAGTTTGCTCGACCGTAAACTAAAGCAGTGCGCCTATCATTACCGCGTGATTAACGCGAGCGTCTCGGGCGAGACTACAAGCGGTGGTCTTGAACGCCTACCGCGCGCCTTAGCCCAATATAAACCGAGCCTCGTGATCATCGAGCTTGGTGCAAACGACGGGTTGCGCGGCATCGATCCACGTCAGATACAGAAAAATCTCACGCGTATGATCGAGCTGAGTCACCAACACCGCGCGGAGGTGCTGTTGATCGGGATGAAAATCCCCATCAACTACGGCGAGGCGTTCAGACAGCGCTATTACGCGGTCTATAAATCGGTCGCCGGAAGCACCGGTGTGCCCCTGATGCCCTTTTTGTTGCGCGGTGTGGCGCAGCATTCGGCATTAATACAGGAAGATGGCTTGCACCCCAACGCCAGCGCGCAGCCCGCGCTGCTTGATAATGTATGGTCGAAGGTAAAGCCGCTTCTGACTAATGCTCGATCAGTCGAAAATTGAGCCAAGATCAGGGTTACGTCCTAGCGACCGGCGTCCCCGCCGCAATTGAATACAGCTACCTCTTCATAATCGCGAGTCTTTCAACCCTACCCCGCCCGGACATCTAGCGACCAATGGGTCAGCACCTCTTCCAATTCTGTCAAAGAATGGATCACCGCATCCGGCCGCGGGCCGCCTGGCCAGGACTTCAGCTCGGGGTTATACCAAACGGTGCGGATGCCTGCGCCGCCCGCGCCCAGGACATCAGTGGTGGGATCGTCACCCACATGCACGGCTGCGGTAGGTTTCGCACCCGCCACTGTAAGCGCCCTGCGAAAGATCGCAGGATCGGGTTTCGCCACACCAGCATCCGCCGAGTAGACGATGAAATCGAACAAATGATCGGCGCCGATAAGATCCACTTGCGCATTGCCATTGGTGATAGCCCCTATGGTGTAGCATTGGCGCAGGCGCGTGAGTAGCGGTGTAGCCTCTTCGAATAAGGTCACGCGGTTACGATGTAGGCGGAAATACTCCACCGCCGGCTCCACCATTGCACGCGAATAATCGGCCTCCTCTGCTAACTGTACCAGCCAATGGCGGCGCAACGCGGTCATGTCATGGCGAAGATCGGCGCGCGCCTTAAGCAAGGCCTTGCGCTGTTCACGCAGGTCCTCAAGCGTATAGGCCTCACAGATGCGAGGGTAACGCGCCCCCAGCCATTCATAGAGGGCCTGCTCTGCACGCTCGATGACCGGCGCGCAGGCCCACAGGGTGTCGTCCAAATCGAAGGTGATGCATTTAACCGCGGGCGAGTTTGAGCCGCGCCGTCCAGCCCGCATCATACCTCGCCGTGTACCGTCACTGTGATGCGGCGGCGATGACCGGCGGCCCGGTGTTCCCACAGGAATATGCCCTGCCACGTCCCCAGGCCTAAGCGGCCGCCAGTTACTGGCACAGTAAGGCCGGTCTGGGTGAGGATGGTGCGCACGTGCGCCGGCATATCATCCGGCCCTTCGGTATCGTGCTTGAACATGGGATCGCCGTCCGGGGCTAGGTGCGCCATGAAGGCCTCAAGATCACTGCGCACGGTCGGGTCCGCGTTTTCACATAAGATTAACGATGCGCTGGTGTGATGGCAAAAGATGTGGCAAAGGCCTGCGGTAATTCCGCTGTCCGCGACGATGCGCTCGATTTGATCATCAATCCTATAGGTGCCGCGGCCTTGCGTTGCGATTGAAAAGGCTTCTTGCTGGTACATCTGCTAACCAGAAATAACTTCCGCCGTACCGGCGCTTATCAAATATTGATAGAATTAGACGTAATCTACGTTCATCGCTCACATTATACAGCTTCGTTATGTCACAGCTTACAGCATCTACCGCCCGGCGCGCATCCACCGCCGTTCACGTCGGTTCTGTTGTCATCGGTGGCGGCGCGCCCATCGTAGTGCAGTCCATGACCAATACCGATACCGCCGATGTCGAGCGCACGGCCACTCAGGTCGCAGACCTCGCTCGGACTGGGTCGGAATTGGTACGCATCACGGTCAACAACGAAGAGGCCGCGCGCGCGGTGCCACACATTCGCAGCCGGCTCAACAGGATGGGTGTCACTGTGCCCTTGGTTGGTGACTTTCATTTTATCGGTAACCGGTTGCTTAGCCGTCATCCGGCTTGCGCCGAGGCGCTTGGCAAATACCGCATCAATCCCGGGAACGTTGGGCGCGGCAATCAGCATGATAAAAACTTTGCACAGATGATTGAGATCGCCTGCCAATACGGCAAGCCAGTGCGCATTGGGGTCAACTGGGGCAGCCTGGATCAAGACCTGCTGGCGCGACTGATGGATGAGAACGCGCGCTTACCTGAGCCCCGTGAGCCCAAACAGGTCATGCACGATGCCTTAATCGAGTCGGCCTTGAGTAGCGCGCAGCGCGCCGAGCAGCTGGGATTACCGCACGACCGTATTGTCCTATCCTGCAAGATGAGTGGTGTGCAGGATTTGATCTCGGTTTACTGTGATTTGGCGGCCCGCTGCGATTATCCCTTGCATCTGGGCCTCACCGAGGCTGGCATGGGCACCAAAGGCATTGTCGCTTCCACTGCCGCGCTGGCGGTGGTGCTGCAACAGGGCATCGGCGATACCATCCGTATTTCACTGACGCCAGAGCCCGGCGGCAATCGCACGCGTGAAGTCATCGTCGCGCAGGAGATTTTGCAGACGATGGGGCTACGCTCGTTCACGCCCATGGTGGCCGCCTGCCCCGGCTGCGGACGCACCACATCGGATTACTTCCAGCGGCTGGCCGAGGATATTCAGTCTTATTTGCGCGAGCAGATGCCTGCCTGGCGCACGCAATATGACGGCGTGGAAAATATGACCGTGGCGGTGATGGGCTGCGTGGTAAACGGCCCTGGCGAAAGCAAACACGCCAACATCGGCATCAGTCTACCTGGCACGGGCGAGTCGCCCATCGCGCCGGTGTTTATCGATGGCAAGAAAACAGTCACCCTAAAGGGTGAGTCAATCTCGCGAGAATTTCAGGCATTAGTTCAAGAATACGTGCAAAGTCATTACGGAGAAAAACCGACCACTGCCACCGTGCATGGCAGTTAATCCGGTAGCGCGTCGCGTTGTTAGTCATGAGCGGACAGCCGCTCCTACGACACGGCTTGCCACTCAGTGGTACATATCTTCTGCTTTCACCTTGCCGCGAAACACATAGTAAGCGTTCGCCGTATACAACAATACGATTGGTATGATAATCGCCACCCCCACGAGGAGAAAAATCTGCGACTCGGGTGGCGAGGCGACTTGCCAAATGGTAAGACTGCGCGGGACGATATAGGGCCACAGGCTAATGGCCAGCCCGGCCAAGGTGAGAAGATATAACACCACACACAACACAAATGGGGCATGGTCGCGGCCCTTACGCAATGCGTTGTAAAAGCCAAAAACTACGATGCCGGTTAATACCGGCACCGGCGATAGATAAAGCAGATTTGGCCAGCTAAACCAGCGCTGTGCGATGTCGGGATCAGCCAATGGCGTCCAGATGCTGACTAAGGCCACGAACGCGAGCATCACCACCAGCAGCCTAAGCGCTGTTTGTCGCGCCCAATCCTGCAAATGACCTTCGGTCTTAATGAGTAGCCAGCAAGCCCCCAGCAATGCATAACCACACACAACCGCCACGCCTGTCATGAGGCTAAACGGCGTTAACCAGCCGAAAACCCCGCCGGTATATGTGCGTCCCTCCACGCTGAAGCCGAGCACATAGGAGCCCAATACGAGACCCTGGCAGAACGCCGCCGTCACGCAGCCTACGATGAACGATAAATCCCAGATCGTCCGCCATATCTCGTGCCGTTCTGCCTTAAATCGAAATTCAAAGGCAACACCGCGAAAGACTAATGCGATCAGCATGACGATCAAAGGCAAGTACAAGATCGACAGCAGCAGTGAAAAAGCTTCAGGAAACGCCGCGAACAGACTTGTCCCTCCGAGCACCAGCCCGGTCTGATTGCCGTCCCACACGGGCGCTACGCTGCCCATCATTAAATCACGTGCGTCATCATCCTTGACAAATGGGAATAAGATTCCCATGCCAAGCGAGAAGCCATCGAGCAGCAC
>DATACK010000111.1:0-3995 GCA_036259115.1 Gammaproteobacteria bacterium
GTGTCGATTGCGCCCTGGTCAAACTCGACCTCGCCGTCGCTGCGCCAGCCGCGCAAGGCGAAAGATGCGCGTTTGGTGAGCTGTGCATTGAGGTTTGCAGTCACGCTGACTTCCTTGTAGCCGTCGTCGTCGCGATTGAAGAAGGGACTGGTAGGATTAGTGGCGGAAAAACTATCCGAGTAAACATACGCGCCGTTTATGGAGTAGTGCACACGATTACCGCGGCCGTAGCCCGCTTGTGCGCGGTAGGTGTCGTAAGAGCCAGCCTCCACCACTGCGTTAGGTCCATTAAGCTTGCGCGTAAAGATCTGAATGACGCCGCCGATGGCATCAGAGCCATACAGATTCGAACGCGGGCCGCGCACGATCTCGATGCGCTCGATCTGCGCGGGATTCAACTGCTGGAACGCGAAAGTGCCCGAGGTGCTGGATGCGGCACCCACGCCATCGATCAGCACCAGCACCTGATCGCTTTCTGCCCCGCGCAGGAATACGCTGGAAACCGTGCCCAGACCTCCATTAGTCGCTATATCGACGCCGGCCTGCTTACGTAGCAGATCCAGCATAGTTTGTGGTTGCTGGCGCTCAATGTCTTTGCGCGTGATGACGGTTACAGAGGCCAATGTTTCGCCGGTGGTTTCCGCCCCACGGCTTGCGGTGACGTTGATGGGCACGAGCCTAATCTGTTCAGTCTGCGCGACGACGACAGCGGGAATCAGGAGCCCGAAAGCGCCCTGCGACAGATTACAGCCTAGCATGACTTCATTCCTCCAGTGCGCGCACCCGCACGCAACATGGCTGGTCAGCGGAGGATGAAGCAGGAGGCTTTGAAGGCCTTTATCCGTTACATTGCCCACCGCAAGACCGGGAAATGCTTCGGGCCGGTCTACGGGCTCGTGAGTGGGAAAATGTATCTCCCGGCATCAACGCCTTCCCATCTTTCGAATCGAACTACTTCGATTCAGCGCGACAGTGGCATCGAGTTGATGCTTGACTCACCTACCGTTGCGGGGGCAGCGCCGGGCTAATTTCTTCAGGAGAAACGCACCGGCTTCCCGTTTAACCTTAACGCAAGACAGCGTTTAAGGCACCAGAAGCGAATAGGATTGAAATAGTGCGGTGAATGTACGGGATTGATTGCGTGTGATCAAGTAAGGACCATAAGCGTAGGTGTCTTGATGCCGCGCACAAGCCGGGACTTGCTAATGGCGTGTGTTGTGGGTAAATCTGGCTACATTGGCGAATAGGTTCGGAGTAAGGCGTGGGCAATCGATTGACCAAAATCTACACGCGTACTGGCGACGCCGGGCAGACCGGCCTGACCGGCGGCGAGCGCATGGACAAAGATTCCGCCCGTATCGAGGCGATCGGCGAGGTTGATGAACTCAACAGCGCAATCGGCGTGGTGCTGGTGCACGATATCCCGCTCGAGGTGCGCGGCTGTTTAACGCATGTGCAGCACAATCTATTCAACTTAGGCGGTGAGCTGAGCATGCGCGATCAGGCACTGATCTGCGCCGGTGATATCCAGGACCTGGAGCGCGCCATTGATTTGTTCAATGCTGAGCTGCCGCCGCTTAAGGAATTCATATTGCCAGGCGGCGGTGCCGCTGCCGCAAGCTGTCACTTAGCGCGCGCGGTGTGTCGGCGCGCCGAGCGTCGCATCATCACACTTGCACGCATCGAAGCAGTGAACGAGGCCGCACGCATCTATCTCAATCGCCTATCTGATCTGTTGTTCGTACTGTGCCGCATCCTTACGCGCGCGGCAGGTGAGGAAGAGGTGTACTGGCAGTCCGTGCGTGCGCAGCGACCATAAATTTGCTTGTCGCGGGATTTCTCCACTCGTGGCTCTAGCTGGTCGGTCAAATGACGGCACCTCTGATGTCATTCCGAGTGAATGCGAGGGATCTTGGATGTCCGAAAACAATATTCGCTGCCGTGCGCCTCGGAAAAACGCTTGATAAACCGTTCCTAGCAGTGGAATAGATAGGAGAGATTGAATGAGGCTGGGCATCGATCTGGGCGGCACCAAGATCGAGATCATCGCGCTCGCGCAGGACGGTCGTGAATTGCTACGGCGGCGAGTGGCTACGCCGCAGGGCGATTACCAAAGCATTCTGCAGATGATCTCGTCATGCGTTAAAACGATCGAGGATGAACTGGGCCAAACTGGCACTGTGGGCGTATGCACGCCCGGCGCCATCTCGCCCGCCTCTGGATTGCTGAAAAATTCCAACTCCGTGTGCCTGAATGGGCGTTCGATAAAGATCGATTTAGAGGGCGAACTCGGGCGCGCCGTGCGCATCGCCAATGACGCGAACTGCTTTGCGCTATCGGAGGCCACTGATGGCGCGGCCAAAGGTGCTGACGTCGTATTCGGCGTGATCATCGGCACCGGTGTGGGCGGAGGGCTCGTTGTGCACGGTCGAGTGTTGGCTGGCCCGAACGCCATCGCTGGTGAATGGGGTCACAATCCGCTGCCGTGGCCGCGCGACGATGAAAGTCCAGGCCCATTGTGTTACTGCGCAAGGCATGGGTGCATCGAGACATTTCTGTCCGGGCCGGGTCTTGCGCGCGATCATCGGCGGTTGACAGGACAAGAGTTGACCACGCATGAGATCGTCGCTCGGGCCGCGGGCGGCAATGTTGAGGCCGAAGCGAGCTTGCGGCGCTATGAAGACCGCATGGCACGCAGTCTGGCGCATGTCATCAATATCCTAGACCCGAATGTCATCGTGCTAGGTGGCGGTATGTCCAACCTCAAGCGGCTGTACGACAACGTGCCCAAGACATGGAGCCAGTACGTGTTCTCGGATCGGGTAGATACTAGGCTTGTGCCACCGAAATTCGGTGATTCCAGCGGCGTGCGTGGCGCCGCCTGGCTGTGGGGTGAGTCACAACCGAACGTCCGGTGAACATTGAATTGTGGCGAACGCCGAAGGCAGGATGAACTGCAAAGCAGTAAGCGGACCTAGAGAATATAGGCCCTGGACTTGCGAGCGGAGCAGGAAAGAGCAGCGATACGAGCCTGAGGCTAGCGTTCTTAACGAGGCGGGGAAAGCAGAACTTAGCAGGAGCGGGATGAAGAAAATGAACTTAGCGCGTCGTCTCCTTGGCGCATGGCCCGCCCACGGATGGCCGGACTGCGATTTATCGAAGCCACTGCAGTATCGCCAAGGATAAAAGGCACATTGCGGATAAATAAATCCAAAATGCTAACGACCCGCTACGGGTGAGGCGGGAATTCACGCACCGCTGCTGTATGCCGCCGGTCCGGCTCACGCGTCTGCGAACGGGTAGGTCCGATCATTAAAGCCTTACGAAGTGCTCACGCCGTATCCGGATTCCCACGTTGGGAGACGGCATCGCGAGTGCCCGGGTATTCACTGAGGCCGTCATGAAGTACCCGCGCTTCGCTAATAGCCAGTCATTCATCCGGTCGATCAGCCAAAGCATAGCGCTCGACTTCCTCCTCCGTGGCAAGGCCGTGCAACAGCTATTTGCCAGCACTCGACACTCATGTTTCTTCTAGGTCGATGCGATAGGTCTCCGCAAGCAGGAGTAGACAGACGAAACTTAGCGCGGCCATCGCAAAGACGTAAGTGGCGACCGACCCGGAAGAGTTGGTCGCGGCCATAAGCTTAACGGCGATCATGGGCGCGAGGGCGCCACCGAGCACGCCGGCCAGCGCAAAGCTTAGGGAGCAGCCGGAGTAACGCACGCGCGTAGGGAAGAGCTCGGAGAAGAACGCGCCCATGGGCCCATACATGGCCGCCCAGGCGATCATGCCCACGGTGAAGGCCAACCCGATCAGGACGGGATCGCCCGTGTCCACCAGCCGGAACATTGGGAAGGCCCAGATTCCCAGGAATGCCGTGCTAAAGAGCGATAAATTTCGCCTTCCGATCCGATCGGAGATCGTAGCGAAGAAAAAGATCGCGATGCCCATGAACACAATCGCGATCATCACGCAGTACAGCATGGTCGACTGG
>DATACK010000112.1:0-7244 GCA_036259115.1 Gammaproteobacteria bacterium
GCCGGATTGCTCCAGCGCCGTGCGCACTTCCTCCTGCAGCTGTGCATGCCGGCTGCGAAGATCTGCTTCAAGCTCTGCGATTTGTGCTTTCGATAACTGCTCTGCCATTGTGTTCGTGCTCCTTCAGCATTATGCGTATTAACCGTATATTGAATCATACAGCCGACACTGCAGGCTTGCGAGCAAGTCCAGTGCCGCCTGCGCCTGAATCAAGGGGATCGACGATTTACTGGCTAAGGACTATGATTAAAGATGTCAGCTAGAACTTCCTTGCAAAGACACCGCTAGATGCGATCTGGATTGCCAATCTAATGATTAGACAATATCTGCACCCTTGAGTTAGCTTGGCAAATCAATTCACCGCGCCTTTTCGTTTCCATGGCATTTGGCCTTGACCCATGTTAACGATAAAGGCAATCGGCACCGCTATCGTTGGCCGCGACTACGGCAATAATCCAAGCCATTTGATGAACCCGCACGGATACGGAAAGCGGAATGCGCACCATTGAGTCGTATTGCCGCAATCACATCTAGACACCTAGCTGTCGATAAGGCATATTTCGAATGACGGTCGCGCGGTGACGGCGATCCACCGTACCTGAACCTACAGCTGGAGAATAATTACGCCGCGCACCTTTCAATATTAAGGCATGTAGCTGAAAGCGAGTGCCGCATCCGCGGCAGCGCGTATGCACTACGCTAAGTACTGGGTTGGAATAGGGCTTGCTTAGCGTTAGCTATTTGTTTAACAACCAATAAGACCAATGGCAATAAACGTTGATCTTCGATCGACTGTAAATAGACCTCCAATGCGCGCGCTGATTCTGACGTCGCAGTTAGGCCATGGACACACACGTGCCGCCGAAGCGATAGAAGCGGCACTTGCCTATCGTGATCCCGCGACTTGTATCCATCGATTAGACCTATGGTCGCTGGTGGATGCAAAAGCGGCGGACGCCTTGAAGGAAGGCTATCTGGAGCTCGCGACCGAACATCCGGAAGTCTACGACCAGCTTTACCATAGTCACACTTGGTATCAGCTGCTCGGCAAACAGCCGGTGCCGGAGACCGTTGCCCGGGTGGTCAACAAGATCATCGATCGCTGGTTTCCACCGAATAAAAGCTGGCTTGCTCCACGCACCAGCAATATGGACCAAGCGCTTCTGTTATCGCTGCTGGAGATGCTCACGGGGCGTTCGTCGCCAGTGGGCGAGGCGATTATCCGTCCTGGCGTGCTGATGTGGATGCGCGCCTTGCTGCTGCGACGCCTCAAGGCCGAACTGGTGCGCTATGCGCCGGACATCCTCATCGCTACCCAGGTGTATCTCGCCGCACTGATGAATGTGGCCAAGCGGCGCGGCGATTTCAGAAACATGCCCATGCTGTGTGTGATGACGGACTATGGCATACATGAGTTCTGGGTGCAGTTCGGTACCCGCGGCGCTTATTGCGTGGCCACCGAATCTATCGCGGACAGGCTACGGGCGCGCGGCGTGCCCGATGAACGAGTGCACGTTACGGGTATCCCGCTGATGCCGGAATTCAGCGATCCACCATCGCAGTCGGACGCACGCCGACAGCTAGGATTAGATCCCGAAGGTCGTCTCGTATTGGTGACGGGCGGCTGGTTCGGTATCGGCGTAAGTCAAGCGGTAAAGGGTCTGATGGATTGTGCCCTGGACTGCCAGGTGCTGGTGACTACTGGACGCGCGGACAACGAGGACGTGCGCATGCTTAAATCACTAGAGCAACGCTTCCCGCACCGCTTACACCTGATTGAATGGTCTGACCAGATGCCCCAGCTGCTGCGCGCTGCCGATGTGGTGGTAGGAAAGCCTGGTGGACTGTCGGTTGCAGAGGCGCTTGCCTGCGGGCGCCCGTTTATTGCCACCACCTCGCTGGGCGGACAGGAGGGCTTCAATTTACGTTTTCTGGAAGCGCATGGCGTCGGGCGCGAGATGCCACCCGAGGCGTTGTTCGATGGGCTACATGCACTGCTGGCCTCTCCCGGTGAACTTAAGCGCGCGCAGACGCGCGCGCTTAAGTTGGGTTGCCGAGATGGCGCCGATCGCATCGCGCAATTGGCCGCCGCGAGTGCTCTCCATCAAAATAGGGATGCCGTGCCATGGATCACGCAAAAACGCTGATCACGCACCTACCCTGGCGATTAGTGTATGGCGGTTATCTGCTGCAGCACCGCATTTATCGTCACGTCCACCGGTTACAGGCAGTAGGTGAGCTAATCTATCTTGGCCGCACCTGCTACCGGGGGCCCAGTAAGGTGCTGTCGGATCGCACCCGCATCAATCCTGGAGACCCACTCGGCATCATCCATTTCGATAATCACCGCCTAGCGAAGATCGAGCACCAGCCCGGCAGCGTAGGACATCGCGCGATTGTGTTCCGCCGCCTCCTATACTGCTCGCTAGTGACCCTTGCACAGCGCGTGCAGACCGACTCGGAGCTGAAAGATATAGCGGCGTTTCGAGGCATCACCTGGATGCCTACGGGTGGCCGACTTTTTGGCTTCGAGGCTGAGCCGCTGCCGTCCGGCCTGCGCGCACGATGGCTGCAACTGCATTTTCGTCTGATGCTGCATGCGTTCTACCCGGAGGGTGCCGCAGGCCGAGTCGGGCAACCATTCATCTACTGGCTCACGCGTCGGCAACTATTAGATCGTCACGCGCCCGACCCAGTACCTGAAAAGAATAAACGGATCAGTGTCCATTAATATCGTACGCCGCCTGTCAGGCGACTTGCGGCAAATATTGATGACGTTCGATGACGGCCCAGATCCCGAGCACACGCCTCAGGTACTGGATATTCTGGCCGCGGCTCAAGTGCGTGCGATATTCTTTGTCGTCGGCACCGCGGCACGGCGCCACGCGGCACTGGTGCGCCGCATCCTGGCCGAAGGACATGAAATAGGTAATCACACCTGGAGCCATCATCATCCATGGCTGGTGAGGACAAGCGTCGCATGCCGCGAGGTTGCTCAGGCTACCGACGCGTTGGCAGACATTGTAGGGCGGCGCCCACGTTATTTCCGGCCACCCTTTGGTCGTCTGCGACGCGTCATGATCGATGCGGCACAGGAATTGGAACAAACTGTGGTGCTGTGGAGCTTAAGCGGAAGAGATTGGGGTCCGTGGGGACGCGCGGCACTTATTGCAAAACGACTAGCCCGCGCGCAGCCTGGCGATATCATCCTACTACATGACGCCCGCTGGCACCATAACCGGCCGTGGGAGATGCTTGCCACATTGGCAGATTTTTTGGCCGGACTTAGCGGGAAAGATCTCTTATCCGCACCGCTAAGCTACAAGCCGCCGCCCATTCTGCATGAGCCGTCCGCGCAAGCATCTGCCTTCTGATCCTTCGGAAGCTCTGGATAAATCCATCCCGCGCTCCGCCATTCCGCTCCACTTTGATGCCGGAGTATGCTATTCATGGCGTACCGCCTCGGGAGACGACAGCTAGGCACTCGTCTGCTTCCAGCTCCCCCTATGAGCCTCACGGAGGCTCTGAAAGAACAGAGACTTATGCAATCTACTGATAATGCCTTTCAAGCTCCAGTCTGGCGCGTAATCTGCAAGACATTTAGAGCATTCCTGACACCGCTTAATTTTAGTTAGAGTACGGTGCAACTGCGCAAGTCTATGCTTTCTGAGTTAGGCACCTATGGTGAAATCCAGTAGTGTTCGCGGCAAATGAATGTCGCATAATACCACTGACCGGAGCAGGCACGAGAGCGGGACTGCGAACTATGCAGCTATCCTTTTTATTCAGTTGGAGGTAATCGTATGAGCGATGCACAAGAGAGGCACAACCAGGGGCAAGGAAACCGCCCGGGCGATGAAGCGCCGCCAGGTACGCCGGGCACCGGGGAGAACTTATGCCCAGATTGCAAGGGAAATGGTCGGATCGGAGATCAAAAGTGCGAGACCTGCAGCGGCACCGGGCGCATCACCGAAGGTGTCGGCGGCGCCTGAAAGTAAGCTGGGCGGCTTACCCGACTGTTGACCGCAGGCCGAGCTTGGCCGCCATTATCCTAGCGGCTCACTCGCGTTGTCAGCCGTAAGGCACGTCTTCACCGGATCCATCGGAAGTTTCGCGCGAGCCGGGCTTGGAGATAATCTGCACGGAGCTGGCTTGTGGGCCCATTTCGCCCATTTCGCCCTCAAAGCGGACTTCAGTGCCAACCGTCAGGCGGTCATAGCCGTCGTGCAGGACCGCGCGCCGATGAAAGTAATATTCCTCGCCCGAGAGCGACTTGATAAAGCCGTAGTCCTGTTCTCGAAACAAGCGCACTACCAGGGCCCGCGGTTCTTCGTGCGTCTTGACATCGTAACGGCGTCGCTCGCCGGCCTCCTTAATCTGACGCTCCATCGCACGAAAGACATCGCGTATAACGGTCCTTAACTGCACGCCCTCCTCCAATGGTTCACTGGTCGCAACTAAATGCTTCTTATGGGGAATACTGACCTCAACCCGCACTCGGTACTGGCCACCTTCGCGCGGATGCTTGTTATCCTGCTTGACTTCTACGCGACAGCTGATAATGGCGTTGCTGAAGCGCTCAAGCCGACTGACCTGCTGGCGGACGTCTTCCTCTATCCAGCCCGGATCCTCAATATCGCGCAGGCTTATCTCTAGCGGAACTTGCATAATCTGCCTCTTGGTTTATTAAGTTCAGCACAGCGTGGATTGGAAACCTCTTTCCTTTCGCATCGAGAGAATTGGCTACTTATTATTTCGCTAAATGACAGGTAAATACGTACTAGCTGGGTCTTTTAATAGCGCAATACAGCCGCCGCGCAACTGCGATCTGGTACCTGTTCCGACTCGACTATAAACACGCGGCCGCCCCGTTGATAGGTATACGCCGCCGCGAGGTCGAGCAGTTCCTCATCGCCAGCAACAGGCTCATCGTGTACGCTCACCCAGCGCTCAGCCGCATTTAGCTTGCCCCATTTTTGCTGCGTGCGAGCCACAAGTAATGTGTCGACGCGGCCTTCGACAGCGGCCGTGACGATTTCTTCGAGTGCATTGACGGCGCGGCCTGTGCCCGTTAGCGATTCATATTGTGCCAAGGCATCAAGGCGTGATTTGGCAAAGAATGGCTCAACAATCTTCCAAGCCTCTGTATGTAGATCTTGGGCCTTAGCCTGGTCGAAATTACCCTCGATGCCCCCTACGATAGGACTGTAGTTGGTCTCCTCACGATAGATCGGCAACAGATAGTCAACTCCGGCCAATACCAATGGAGCATTATTTTGGATGAAGTCGTTAATGCCCTCGTTAAGGCGCTCGAAAAACTTACGCACATCCGCCTTGACGTCATCCTTATTGGCCGCATCATGGATATTGGGGGTATTCCATGGCGCTGAACCCTTCTTGCTGGCAGTGTGATACTTTAGATGTTGCTTCGTCAGATCGTTACCTAATGCGTCGGCAAGACTGCGGGGCAAACCCTCAAGTTCCACTTCATGCGCATTGTAACGATTGCACCCGAACAACCGCACTCTATTTTGGCTTAGCGCCAGCACATAAAACTGCTCGTTTTCGCTCAACGCTTGCAGCAACGGTCTAATATAAAAGCGGTTCTGCACCAGGGCGAGTTCCTCGACCTGAATAGGCAACTGGTATGTATAATAGGCATCCTGCGCGATGAACACCGCCAGCGCCACATCCTGGTGTTGCCAAAACGCTTGATCGTCTGTCATGGAGCCAGCACGCTCGAGAAGCCGCTTTATCTCGCGCGCCTTTATGCCGCGCTCGCGCAGGAGGTCCTCCGCCTGGCGCAAAAGGTTCTTAAAGCGGATTGGATTCTGTAAGGTTTGACTGCCTGCCTGCACAGTAGGCATGTAGATCGACACGCGCGGCCCTGCGCTGCGGTTTTCCAACAGAGATTGAAGGTCTGGTTTTGAAAACATACGGTGTCTCTAGATTTCGGAGGAGCAAGGCGTAACAGGAGCCATGCTCCTCATCCTCACGACAAGTCGCGCAACAGATCGTTCACCACTTTAGCGACGCGCTCGGGATGGTCCTCGGGCACATAGTGCTTACCGCCCTCGATACGTTCCAGACGCGCGTTCAGATCGTGTGCCAGCCGGTAACCGTAACCGATGGTTTGAAAGCGATCCGCCACACCCCATACGAGTCTAGCCGACTTCTTGAGTTCAGGCAGTCGATCAGCTACCGCCAAGGTATCTCTGACGTCGAGTGCGCGCACCTGGCGCATGAAGGCTGCCGCAGCATTGCCAGCGGCGTAGTGTTGCCAGTGCTCCGCAAATGATTCATCGGCGCGGGCGCGACTATCATGACCTTGTTGTACAAACAGGCGCAGCGCAGGCTCGAATGCACGGTTGGGCAATCGCTCCACGCCCATACCCAGGTTTCGAATGAGCTTAACGGGCAAGATAGGCCAGGAGTCGTAGCAAATCGAGTTCATCAGCAGCAATGCTCGCACCCGTTCGGGATAACGCACAGCCGTGATCTGCGCCACGCCGCCACCAAGATCATGGCCTACGAGTACCGCCTGCTCCAGCCCGAGCACTTGCATCCACGCTGATAGATAATCCGCCTGCCGCCCGACCGAAATATCCCGATGGCTCCCTTCAGGAATAGAGGCACCGTAGCCGACCATCTCCCACGCCAGACACTGTGCACCCTCAATTGATGGAATGACGTGCCGCCAAAGGCTTGGCGACGTCGGAATGCCGTGTAAAAACACTACCGGCTGACCGTCACCGACTTCGAGCCAACGCATATGTATACCATTGACGTTAACGTTGCTGGCTTTCATGTCTTCTATTCCTGTAATTAGCCTCTCCGCAAACGAAGCCACGCAGCCCAACATGGCCGCTTGAGCGTCAGCGTGCTTGCTCTATCACATATGCGTGGCCGGCTGATCCTGTTCGCTTAGGATTTCGCCCGTTTCCATGTAACGCTTGAAGCGACGCACATCCTCCTCAATCAGCTGTCGCGTGAGCGGAAAGCAGCGACCGATTGCGGCACCCAATGCGCCGGCAGCGGGCCTATATAAAAGTTCCACCCGCATCTCGGTCTGCGCACCTTCAGACGTATCGCGAAAGCTTACCCACCCCGCATTACTCAATTGTGCACCAGATAGCGATTGCCAGGCGATCAATTCATTCTCACGTTCTTCGACGACCTGAGCATCCCACTCGATGTTTACCAGCCCGCCTGGCGCACGCGCCACCCAGTGATAACGCCGATCA
>DATACK010000113.1:0-2005 GCA_036259115.1 Gammaproteobacteria bacterium
TACGTTGGGTTTTCTAACGTCACAGCCCTAATGCTAGGCCACAGGCGGTTTGCGTCACGGTCCGGCATGCCTTGATTTCACGCACGAGTGCAGAGATGATGACTATGCAGGATCGGCGGCCTTGATGCGTGAAGACCTCAATCACTTCAAGCCGTTCCACAGGCACTTGCATATCATCGACCATCTCTTTCCTTTGCTGTCCAACCGTGGGTATCTGCCCGCATCGTTTTCCTGTGAAGCCTATCTGCGCCGCACGCGACATCTGCGGCTGGCGGGTGGTGCCGTCGCCTCTGGTTCAAGGCTTCGATCAAAGCTATCTATGCGCTGCGCTTACCAAGCTAGGCCCATGCTTCGTAGGCGTCACTCAATTGCCAGCATCAATCTCTGACTGCCCAAATCCTCATCCTCTATAAAGCAGGCGTGCGAGCCGTACGCTCTAATCTCAGGTACGGTGTCCCCGAGAAGATCGAGCGGCTCTAACCGTTGGCTGGCATGTGGAACGGTATTTGGACGCTAAGCACTTGGCGGAGCTATACTCCACGCTTACCTGTTTGCCCGCTATCCATATCGATCATCTAGGTTTATCCAGGCAGGATTTTTCTTTTCTTATTAAGCTGGTAGAGCGCGGCTCCCAGGTCAAGGCATCCGGGGGGGGTGGATCTCGATGTCAGGAACCCCTTGCGTGAGATTTATTCAGCTAACTCGAACACCCTGATGTTTGGCACCGATCTACCCTGTACACGCGCACCACGGCCTTATTCCGGCGAAGACCTGCTGCTCGTTTTAGATACGCTGGGGGAGGCGGCAGCGCGAGAGGGTCTACATGAAAATGCGGTAGCCTTCTATCGTCCTGCGCAGGTCACCAGGTAGTGTTCTCAAGCGGCGCCCATCATGCGGCTTTGGACCTTGCATCCGAAGTATCTCGACGCCAGGGGTTTGGTCTCGCTGTGGCGGGAAGGTCTCTTGGCCCACCAGGTACTACAAGGACGCACGCGCGGCTACCGTAATCATCCACAGCTTGAGCGCTTTCGCTCACAACCAGATCCGATTGCAGCCGTCATTACCTACTTGCAAGGCATTCATGCGGAGGCCTTGCAGCGTGGGTACGCCTTCGATCCGAGCAAGCTGCGTGCCGCCGCATGCGCACCGCCAATAATAGAAACCCAAGGGCAGTTAAACTACGAATGGGCTCATCTGCTCAACAAGCTTAGCTGTCGTAACCCCGCGCTGTGCAATCTTTATCAGGATGTAGACTTGCCGGATGCGCACCCGCTCTTCCACATCATTCCGGGCCCTGTGGCGCACTGGGAGCGCCTATCAAACAATAGAACTTGAGCGCGGGATTTGTCTTCAGGATAAGGGGATCACAGAATCCGCGAAGCTGCCGATATCGGCGCAGCGGCCGTGTGGATACAGTGGAAAGCAGCCGGCCGGAGGATTCGCCATCTCGGACGGCACATTTGTAGTTCAGGGCGCCGTTGGAGTGTCAGTTAGATTGTTCACGCCCTAAGTCAGGCGATCGCCGCGTCACAAACATCGCATCGCCATAGCTATAGAAGCGATAGCGCTCGGCGATCGCATGACGGTAGGCGTTCATGACATGCGCGTAGCCGCCAAAGGCGCAGACTAGCATCAGCAAGGTTGATTTCGGCAGATGAAAATTCGTGATCAGCGCATCGACCGCATTGAATACAAACCCAGGCGTTATAAAAATATTAGTGTCGCCACAATATGGCAGAGGCTTTCCGCCGGCTGCGGCCGTCTCCAGCGCGCGCACGACTGTGGTGCCGACCGCGACTACGCGCCCACCTCTTGCCCTGCACCGATCTATCGCCTTGCACATCGCTGATGAAACCTCGACATATTCAGCATGTATACGGTGCTGACTGAGATCATCCGTGCGCACCGGCTGGAAGGTGCCGGCGCCTATGTGCAACGTGATGAAGGCTTGTTCTACATCTTGCACTTGCAGCTTCAAGAGCATCGCTTGATCGAAATGTAGTCC
>DATACK010000114.1:0-39191 GCA_036259115.1 Gammaproteobacteria bacterium
GTCTTGGCACATGGTTTTGCGGGCAAGCGTTTCTTCCCGACCACTTTCGCGGTGGAAGATCCGTTCGTATCCGATGAATTCTCCATGCTCGGGTCGCATATCCGCGAGCCTGGAGAAGATGTAGAACCGCCGGTGCGCGCAACCGAGATCGCCGCAGAGTACTCCAAACGAATCACTTCCTGGTTTGGTCTTTCAGTCGGGGGGGAATATCGAATCTTTAATCCAATAGGCGAAGGAACGCAAACCGGATTTGGCAATCTGGAGCTAGCCGCGCGGTATCAGTTCCTCACGAGCGCAGCCCATGAGGCCATTATGTCGCTCGGCCTCACGGCTGAGGTGGGCGGCACGGGCGATGACGAGGTGCAAGCCGAGCCTTTCTCTGTTATTTCACCGACATTTTTGTTTGGAAAGGGGTTTGGCGACTTGGCGCAGTCGCTGCAGTATCTAAAACCAGCGGCGGTGACCGGGGCATTCGCTATGAATATCGCTACTGAGAGCGAAACAGTGACTGAAACGCCAAACCCAGAAACGGGCGAGATCGAAACAGAGGCAGCGAGTAATCCAAATACCTTAAGCTGGGGTTTGACCTTTCAATACAATCTCAACTACCTACAGTCTTTTGTTCAGGATGTTGGCTTAAGGCCGCCCCTGAGTCATGTAATCCCTGTGGTTGAGGTTAATCTGGAGACCTGCCTTGATCGCGGTTGTGGCGGTGAGACATCCGGTACGATAAATCCCGGTCTCATCTGGTTTGGTAACTCCGTGCAGCTTGGCGTCGCGGCCCAGATTCCCGTTAATGACCGCACGGGCAATGATGTCGGCGTGCTGGCACTGGTGCATTTCTTTGTTGATGACCTGTTTCCCAACAGTTTAGGGCGACCTATTTTTGGCAAGCCAATTTGATGGCTACGCGGATATTTTTAGTTCGGGTGACTCTGGCTTTCGCACTGCTTGCGATCTGGCCCTGCACAAGCTGGGCGCATGCTTTTCCCGTGGAGTCTGAGCCAGGCGCCGGCGATACCGTACAGGGGACACCGTTTTATGTTCGCATCCGGTTTGACGTCGAGTTGGAACCAATTTTTTGTACGCTGCGGGTTCGAAACAACCGCGGCCAAACCGTCAGCAAAGGCAAAGGACATGTGGATTCATCGGATGCAACCTTGCTCTTGGCCCATGTTCCGTCGGTGCCGCCCGGCATTTATCACGTCTATTGGAAAGCCGCCAGCCGTGACGGACATCACACACAAGGCGATTACACCTTCAATGTGCGCTAGATGAACATGGAGGGTATGCCGCTTATCTAACTCTCCATTGAGGTCACGGCAGTAGATTTACTGCCGCTCACTACATGTATCGACGCCTTGTTGTGTCGATTATGGTTGCTGCCCGACACGAGGATGATTCAGGAAACCGCACTCAGTTTGTGCTGAGGTGCTTGTGGCGAACAATGGGCATCTGCCAGCGGCGTTAATCCTTAGTAGCGGCATATTATTGTTCATCCGAACCTCGACGATGAGCGTGACTGCCCCCCGCGGAGATTCTTCCAGCCGGCCCGTGGCGCTTCTCAAAACTCATTTTGGCATCGTGTGGATATCTGCCTCATCGGTGTTGGACTCGTCTGATCAGGCGGATGATGGGGAAGGTCACGCCCTTCAAAATCGATGAGGCTGGGGCTCATGTTGACCGCCGGTTTGCGCCTACGCTTTTGTTACTGCTAAAGCATTATCATTGGGACAATGGACGCCTGAAGGCGCAGCCGAACTATGCGACTTATTCATGGCCTAATACCTGCTTCAAAAAAATGTAAATCGGCGCCTGACAGGCGTGCTTTTCATACGTGGCTCGCCCGCCCAAGGGTGATGGTTACTGCACAGAGGTGCATGATGAATAGACTCAGTCTTGCTTTGCTGAGCGTAGCATTTCTCGCTGCGTGCGCCAGCATTCCACAGCAGATTAGCAACGCGCCGGTGAACAGCCCAACGGTAGCCGCGGTTCGGGCCACTGGCGAGCGCTTTAAAGGCACACGGGTGCGCTGGGGCGGTACTATCGCCAACGTGGAAAATCGCAAATCACAAACCCTCATGGAGATCGTCTCGCGGGCCCTCAATGACATTGCCCGACCAATCGATAGCGATCAAAGCCAGGGTCGTTTCCTGGCGCGGTTTGAAGGTTTTCTGGATCCGGCGATTTATTCCAAGGGCCGAGATATCACCGTGGTCGGCACCGTGGATGGTCAGCAGACCCGCCCCATTGATGAATATCAATACCGCTACCCCGTGATGAACGTCGAGTCTTATTATCTTTGGCAGCAGTTGCCTGAAAATCGTTATGCCCGCACGCCTTACTTTTCACCCTACTACTATGATCCCTTTTTCTATGATCCCTTTTATGATCCATTCTTCGGGCCCAGCCCGTACTTCTACTGGTAAGAGACTAGCTCTATGGCTAGCATGAGATTGATTAACGCGGCGGCGGTGCTTATGCTCGCCGCATGCGCTAGTGGCCCTGGCATATCCACGGAAGGCGTCAATGAAACGGTCACGCCTCGGCAGGCGACCGCCGAGATTCAAGACTTGCGCGGCGACGAAGTGCTGTGGGGAGGAACGATTGTAAGCAGCACTAACCTCGAGAATTCCACACGCCTAGAGGTGCTCGCCTACCCATTGGATAGCGCACAGCTCCCTGAGACTTCTGCGAATCCCACTGGCCGCTTTTTAGTCGCAAAGCAGGGCTATCTGGAAACCGTGGATTACAGTCCAGGCCGGCTCGTCACAGTCAAGGGCACGCTAACCAAAACGCACGAGGGGCAGATCGGGGAAACGGAATATACTTATCCCGTTGTCGCAGCCGATCAGTTGTATCTGTGGCCTAAGGAAGGTGTAGCTGAGTGGCGCGGACCCGGCCTGAACCTTGGCATCGGCGTCGGTGTACTATTCTGATCACTTGCCACTGGGCGGCAGGAAACCCGCTTGAGATGCGCATAGTGGCGGCCTGAGATATAGATTGTCAGCTCGTAAATACCATACGATGAACGCAACAAGATCAGGCCATCCAAGCGTCCTTTGCGCCGCGCCCGCGGCCATGCGCCGCCGGACCATAGGCATGGGTAGGATCTCAAGATAGAATGAGCAGAAAGGCAACACCCGCATCGCACAATCATAACTGTCGTCGGCTAACCGGTGGCGTATATTTGGGGAGCATAGTAGATGGTCGACTTTGAACGTTTGCCCGCAACTGCCGAAAGGCTTGTGGCGCGCACAGCGGAGCGGAATCCAGGCGCTGACGAGGTATTCATCGCGTCGCGCACGACCGCGGGCGCTTATCGTTACACTTATGGCCGGGGACGTGCAGTCTTTTCGGGAGCGGCGCGGCAGGAACTCACCGAATCGGACTTGTACGTCGGTTTTGCGCTTGCCTACAATTGGATGTCGACCATTAAGCAGCCCGACCCATCACTGGCGACGGTCAATGCCGCAGTTACAGGGCTGAATAACGCGCATACGCTGCAGCCTACTGACCTCGGCGTGATAGGCAATGATCCTGCGACTATTGACGCCGACAGCGTGAGTCAACTGGTAATCTTTATCGAGCCGGTCCGCCCCGCCACTTTCTGGGTTCGGTGATTGGCACTTCAAAAATGCTGCATTTCGTCAATCCGGAGGTATTTCCGACTTGGGATACCGTCAATCAACGCTACTGCCGTAGACCAGAACACATCAGCGCCACCGACAGTCTCAAGATCTATATGGAGTACATGTTTTGCGTTCACCGCCTGATCAATCACCCGAACTTGAAGCCAGAGTCTATACACCGCTGTTGCAAACCATGGACCAAGCCTACAGCGTAATCCGCGATCAAATTCGCACACCCGAGCCGATGGGAAAGGCGTGCGCGGCGGAATTCATCATGTTCATCGGCGGCAAGGCCGAGCCTGCGGCCGCATTAAGCAGCTAGCTATCTCATCTTTAAGTGGCAGAAATCTCTCAAACCCGGAATCTCGCGTTATTCTGCGATTTTGAAAACATCGCGCTGGGCGTGCGGGAATCCAACTATGCTGATTTCGACATCAGCAAGGTGCTCGAACGATTGCTGTTGAAAGGCAATATCGTCGTCAAGAAGGCCTATTGCGACTGGGATCGGTACAAGGGCTTTAAAGAGGCGATGCACGAAGCATCTTTTGAGTTGATAGAAATTCCGCACGTACGTCAGTCAGGCAAAAACTCCGCCGATATTCGCATGGTCGTCGACGCGCTGGATCTGTGCTACACGAAGGCGCATGTGGATACCTTCGTCATCATTAGTGGCGATTCCGATTTCTCGCCCTTGGTCAGCAAGCTGCGCGAAAATAACAAGGTGGTCATCGGTGTAGGGGTCAAGAACTCAGCTTCGGATCTGCTGATCTTAAACTGTGATGAGTTCATTTATTACGATGATCTGGTGCGCAAGAAAGAGGTTAAAAGACGCGCGAGAAGGAAAGCCGCCGAAAAGACATCCGGAGTCGCTGCTGTCGACATGGCCGGTGCGCCAACCGACGAGCATAAGAAAACCGATGAGCAGAAAAAGCAGGAGGCCCTGGATCTAGTGATGGAGACTGTCGAGGCGCTGCTCGGTGAACGCGGAGAAGAAGATAAGGTTTGGGGATCCATGGTCAAGCAGGCGATCAGAAGGCGCAGACCCGGATTCAACGAGTCCTACTATGGCTTTCGTACCTTCAGCAAGCTGCTAGAGGAGGCCAAGACACGCGACCTTTTGGATTTCGAGCACGATGAAAAATCTGGAGGCTACATTATCAAGGGCTATGCCCATGAAGAGTAACAGGCTGCTCGAACAGGCGCGCGAGCGCCTGGCTAGTCATGCTGATGGATGTATGGAAAACATCCATTCCGCAGGATGTGATGCACAGGCGCTAAAATTAGCGGCAGTGCTCATCCCGTTGCTTGAGGCCGATGATGGTTGGCATCTGCTCTTTATCCGCCGGGCAGAGAACGGCAATGACTGTCACAGCGGCCAGGTCGCATTCCCCGGAGGATGTGTCGAGCCGAGTGATGTCGATCTTAAGTCAACCGCGCTGCGCGAGGCCTTTGAAGAGATTGGCGTGACATCCCAGGATGTGGACGTTTTGGGACAATTGCCACAACTCATCAGCACAACAAGCTATCGCATTGCACCCTTTGTAGGCGTCATTCCATGGCCCTACCGGCTTTGTCTTGCCGCCGATGAAGTCGCGCGCGCATTTACCATTCCGCTGGATTGGCTATCGGATTCAGCGAATTACGAGATATGCGAACATGCGTTGCCGGAAAGGAAGGTGCCCGTTATCCGCTATCGCGTGTATGACGGCGAGTTGTTATGGGGCGCCACGGCAAGGATCACGATAAGCCTGTTGCAGACGCTTGCAGTCATCGGCGGCGTCGAACAGCAACGGGTGGCCATACGTTAATCAGGGAATTTGTAAGTGGTACCTCTATCGCTTGCCCCTGCCTAAAATGTCTTCGGTGAAGATCCCGATTTCAAAGCGTAGGATACGAATCGTGCTGGGCGCCAAAATTCTCGAAGCCGAGCTGTTAAGCAATACCACGGCCGAGGTGATCCGTTAAGCCCTGCCCCTTAAGGCCAGGGGCGGTTTAGGGAGGGTGAGATTGTAATTTCCTCACCTGTCTATGTGTCCCTGGTGGACCATGCATGCAAGGAACTATCGCCCGGCGAAATCACGTTCAGGGCACAATGGATCAGGTCATCATCATCGGCTGCGGACAAGCCGATCTGGGGCATAGCAGCGCGGTCTGGATGGCGGATTTGATTAATGTATTCGCGCAGGCGCTGACGGATTTAACAGGCATGGATAATACGCTACCTGCGCGTTTTCGGGTCAGTATCGAAGTGCAAGCCATCTGGCAGAAGCTACCCTGCATTGAAAACTCACTGTAGCGTCTGCCTCTGTGGAAATGACGGGCATGAATGACGTGCATGGAATATGTATGGGCATTTCGCACCTTAGTCTCTCAGGCTCACCACTACTCGCCCACGGGTCTGGCCTGCCAGCATCCGCTCGAACACATCGGGTAATTGCTGAAGCGTCACCGTCTCGGACGCGATTTTATCTAGATGCCGCGGCTTAAGATCGCTGCCCAGCCGCTGCCATAGGGGCTCGCGCCAGGGCAGTGGGCAATTAGACGAAGACACGCCCAGCAATCCAACACCGCGCAGGATAAACGGCATCACGGTGGTTTCCAGCTTGACGCCACCTGCCAAGCCGATGCTGACGATATTGCCCCAAGGGGAGACCGTACGAGTGAGCCAGGCCAAAATATCGCCGCCCACGTTGTCCATCGCGCCACCCCATTGCGTTTTCTCAAGAGGCTGCGTGCCCATCTCTAGATTATGACGGTTCACGATCCTGCTCGCCCCCAGCGATGTCAGATACGGCACTGCCTCGGATTTGCCGCTTAACGCGACGACCTCAAAGCCCAATGTGCTTAGCATATCGATCGCGAAACTGCCGACACCGCCGGTCGCACCGGTGACCAGAATAGGACCGAGCTCCGGTGACTGATGATTCTCTTGCAGCCGTTTGATTGCGAGCGCGGCGGTAAAACCGGCCGTGCCGATCGCCATGGCCCGAAATGGATCCAGGGCTTGCGGCAAGGGGATAACCCAGTCCGCCGGTACTCGCACATATTCGGCATAACCACCGTCGTGCACCTCGCTTAAGCCACAACCGGTAACCAATACGGCATCGCCGGCTTTGAAGCGCTTGTCCTCACTGCTTGCAACCACGCCGGAGACATCGATGCCCCCGATCAGCGGCGAGCGGTGCAGGATCTTGCCCCTGCCGGTGCCTGCTAACGCATCCTTGTAATTGACACTGGAATAATGGGCCTCGATGACTACATCGCCGGAGGATAATTCACTGAGGTTGATGGTCTCGATGCCGGCGCGCGTTTTGCCGCCCTCGTCGTGGATGCGGAAGGCCTGGAAGTTGTGCATAACCCTAATCCTCACTTGGCATTGATGAAGTGGCCCATTCGACAAGCTCAAGGCAGGCCCTAGCCGCAATCATCGCGAACAAATCTTGTCCCTTTGCAGCATTTATCCCGAGCAAAGCCAAGAGACCTGGCGGGGCTGAGTAAAGTTGAAGCATCGCCACGAGTGAATCGACCCATATTAAGGGATCAGAAACTCCAGCCGGCCGAATGCAGCTTTGAAGATTCAACTCAGTTCATTCAACACATCTTGCGCCTGGCGTATGGCCGCATCTAGATCTTCATGCAAGCAGCAGAAATGGCCCATCTTGCGTCCGGGTCGCGCCTCGCGCTTACCGTAAAGATGCAGCTTGCAATTTGCACACCTGAGCACACGTGACCAATCTGGCGGCCCATCGGCCCACAGGTCACCTAATAGATTCATCATGACCACCGGCGACAATAATTTTGTGTCGCCAGGCGGCAGACCGCAGGTCATCCGCACCTGCTGCTCGAACTGCGAGGTAACACAGGCGTCGATGGTATAATGCCCGCTATTGTGCGGGCGCGGTGCGATCTCATTGACGAGCAAAATATCGTCGCCGGTTACGAAGAACTCCACCGCCATCACGCCGCAGTAGTTGAGTGCGTCGGCCAGCTTTATCGCCATATTGCGCGCCTGCGTTGCGAGCTGCGCCTCGACCCTCGCAGGCACGATGCTCATGTTTAAGATGCCTTCCCGATGAATATTTTCCGCCGGCGGGAAACATAGGGTATTGCCGCTGCTGGACCGTGCCAGTACGATCGACAGCTCTAACTTCAGATCGACGCGCTCTTCCAGCACACAAGGCACATTCCCCAGCTTGTCGAAAGCAGCGCGAAGAGCATCGTAATCCTCGACATCGATTTGGCCTTTGCCATCGTAGCCGAACGCCGAGCGTTTTAAGATCAAGGGCAGCGTGAGCTTGGCAAATGCCGGTTCCAAATCGGCCGCCGCGTGAATCGTCGCGAAGCGGGCGGTGGCGAGCCCGATCGATTGAATAAACGTCTTCTCACGGATGCGTTCCTGGGTCGTCTCTAGCGCTTCCGAGGAAGGCCGCACTGGCAGCCTAGCCTCTAACGTTCGCAAAGCCTCGGCGGGAACATTCTCGAATTCGGTGGTCACCGCATCACAGGCGCCCGCCATCTGCTTAAGCGCCCACTCATCCGTATACGTTGCGCGCAGGTGCTGATCGGCCATACGTCCGGCCGGACTGTCGGGGCCAGGATCGAGCACGATCACGTGGTAACCCATGGTGCGGGCCGCGACAGTAAACATGCGACCCAACTGGCCGCCGCCCAGCATGCCTAAGGTAGCACCTGGCAGAATCATGATTTCGGCGGTAAGGTCATCTTCGTCACAGTGGTATGCTGCGCCTTGCGGAAGGCCGCGAGCTCGGTGGCAAGCGTTGAATCGTCCGTAGCCAACATCGCCACTGCAAATAAACCCGCATTGGCAGCGCCAGACTCTCCGATAGCAAAGGTCGCGACCGGCACGCCTTTAGGCATCTGCACGATGGAGAGTAATGAGTCTTGGCCTTGCAGATGTCGGGACGGAACGGGAACGCCTAATACCGGCAGCGTGGTAATGGCCGCCAGCATACCGGGAAGATGCGCCGCCCCACCAGCGCCGGCGATGATGCATTTGAGGCCCCGGCCGGCGGCCGATGCCGCGTACTCGTACATAAGATCCGGCGTCCTGTGCGCAGACACTACTTTTGCCTCGTGAGGCACTCCGAAGGCCGCCAGTTGCTCAATGGCATGCCGCATCACGGGCCAGTCGCTGTTGCTGCCCATAACCACGCCGACCACTGGTTTACTCATCTCACCTCATGCCTCACACAGAGAGTTTTATTGTCGCCAACTTGGCTCCGTAAGGCTAGCGGGCTATCGCCCGAAATGCCGACGCTTTAAAATCTATGTCTCCTCTGACCTTCATCTTGCGATGACCGAAACCTTATTTAAATCGCATATACGCGGCCTGCACTTGCGGCATCGCGGTAAGGTACGCGACATCTACGATATCGATGATGAACACATGCTGATCGTCACGAGCGATCGGTTATCGGCCTTCGACGTCGTGCTGCCTTCGCCCATTCCGGGCAAAGGCG
This sequence comes from Gammaproteobacteria bacterium, assembly GCA_036259115.1. Lineage (GTDB taxonomy): Bacteria > Pseudomonadota > Gammaproteobacteria > JACCYU01 > JACCYU01 > JAPSGG01. The sequence goes on from DATACK010000114.1 coordinate 9,113, forward strand.
AAGCGCTCACCGCGATATCCAATTTCTGGTTTGAGCGCCTGCGCACGATTATTCCAAACCATCTCACAGCATTGCCGCTTAGCGCGGTGCTCACCGATGCTGATGAGTGCCGCGCGCTCAAACATCGCAGTGTCGTTGTGCGCAAGCTCAATGCACTGCCGATAGAGGCCGTAGTGCGCGGCTACTTGATCGGCTCGGGCTGGCGGGATTATCTTTGCCACGGCGCCGTGTGCGGCATCAAGCTACCCACTGGTTTACGCCTGGCCGGCCGATTGCCCAAACCTATATTCACTCCCTCGACCAAAGCCGCGGTGGGCGCACACGATATTAACATCAGCTTTAACGAAGTGGCCGACCTGATCGGGCGCGATTTGGCTGAAAAGGTGCGCGCCGTGAGTATTGAACTCTATCAGCAGGCCGCCGAGTATGCGCGCGGCCGCGGCATCATCATCGCCGACACCAAGTTCGAATTCGGACTCAATGAAACCGGCGAGCTCATACTGATCGACGAGGCCCTGACACCCGATTCCTCGCGCTTCTGGCCCGCCGACACTTATCGTCCAGGCACCAACCCGCCCAGCTTCGACAAACAGTTCGTGCGTGATTATTTAGAGACACTGCCCTGGAATAAAACCGCGCCGGGGCCGGTGCTACCGCCGGAGATTATCGAAAAAACCGCAGAGAAATATCGCCAAGCGCGCCGACTGCTGATGAACGGTCCCGCTTCCGAACAACCACTCTCGACGAACTATACTTAATTTTATCTACTGCCAGATGCTGTTGATCATCCGCATCAGCAGGCACATCTATCAATCAGGATTGTCATCATGTCGAGATCAATCATTCTGTTTGCTTTCGTGGCTTTTGTGCTTAGTGCTTGCGCGACGCGATACGAGGTCGTCCAATTGCCACTGCGCGATGCGGACTTGTATCCGCTTTCCCAGGCGAAAGGAATGATCACTGTGGCTGTCGACGAGATCAACAACCCCGAGCGAGCGAGACAATATTTCGGGGTCAACCTAATCGAAAGGGGTATCTTGCCGATTAACATCACGATTTCAAATCACGGCGAACACCGATATACGCTCAAGCCGGCCGATATTTTGTTGCGCAGACACACTGAGGTAATCGATCCAGTGCCCATTGAGCAGGTGGCCCAGATTGCCAAGGATAGTAGGTGGTGGCTTTCGGAAGATACCGGCAAGCAGATCGACCGTTATTTCCGCAATGTCGCGTTTACAGAAACGGTACTCATGCCCCATGACAGCTATCAGGGGGTGCTATTCTTTCCAGCCTTACGGGAGCCATCCACACAAGACGACATGTTCAGCGCCATCCAGCTGTTCAGCCGGAGCGATTTATATCTGGAGATCGTCACAACGAACTTGGTATCCCAGCAACGGATAGCCTTCGGGCCGTATCCCTTGAGTGATTGGCCGTGGTTCAGCGACTACTGGTCGTAATCCAAACAAACTTAAGAAGCTGAGAGCAGAACAAACATCAACACAGACTCTGTACCGCTGCAAGAGCGCTCGAGAGATATGATCCTCAAGTGAACAATTCACCAGTAAAAGCACGGTGTTGATGGTGACTGATGTTCACTAAGTCTTAACGCGCGACGTTTAAACCTGCCTGATCGGATGCAAAGCGTGACTGGACTGCACGGCCTGTTTATCACCGGCACCGATACTGGTGTTGGCAAGACCTATATCGGTGCCGCGGTCATACCGCAGATGGCAGCGCGCGGGGTGCGGGTTGTGCCACGCAAGCCGGTCGAGTCAGGCTGTGAGCTTGCCGACGGGAAGTTGGTTCCGGCAGATGCTATTAAGCTTCACACTGCCGCCAGTCGCCTCGGAGACTTAGGCGAAATCTGTCCTTATCGTCTCAGGCATGCGCTCTCACCCGAACGGGCGGCGCAACTTGAAGGTTTGCATCTGACTATTGCTGATCTGCAAGAAGCTTGCATCAACAATATTGGTGGTGATGCCTTTTTGTGGGTGGAAGGCGCTGGCGGATTTTACTCGCCGCTTGCGTCTGACGGGCTGAATGCCGATCTCGCCGCGCGGCTCGGCCTTCCGGTGCTGCTCGTCGCCGCAGACCGGCTCGGTTGCATCAATCATGTGCTGCTGACGGTCGAGGCCATTCGCGCGCACGGTCTAGACCTACTAGCGGTAGTATTGAACAAAACCACGCCCGACATCGCGCCCATGATGGACAACGCGGCGGATCTAAGCGAGCGACTGGAATGTCCGCTGTTTTCGATTGGTCACTTTGAATCGGACAAATCAGTTCGCTCGCAGATTGCCCGACTTAGCCAATTGCTGAACTGGCGGGCTGCCCGCTGACATCGGCTAAAATTCGCACGCTGTGCAAACACGTGATATAAGACGGCTGGTATAGTCAGCACCCGCGAAACAAGCGAGTTTCAGACACATGCGTAAGATCGGTGCGCGTAGCGCATGTTGTGGTCGATTCTCACCAGGTCATCACGCAGCGCGGCCTGTACGTCCTCCAGCAGTACGATAGAAATATTTCCGTCTTTCGACACATTGTTGTGCGCGGTTATCTCCCCAGCGATGCTTCAAGCTTGTCCGGCAAGAGCCGATACATTCCGCCATTTAGCGAGTCAACGATAAACCAGCCGATTAGGTCCCAAATCCAAGTTGCCCGCAATATACCAGCCGTTCGAACTGCTTTTCACAGGAATGGCCTGTGTTTGATAGGCCTGCTTTGAAACCTCGACCCTGTGACTCTTGCCACCCAGTAGCTGCCATCGCTCTTTTCTAATGTCACCGTGACAGGCGTTTGTCCTCTGAATACCGTATAGCCTTTCTCGTCGGTAATCACAACGCTCGCGTCGCTTGGCTCGCCGTTGACGCCAATTAGCTGCGCGCGCGCTCCCATGATCGTCGCGCAACCTTCGATCAACAGCACACATGTCAGCACTACAAAACCTTTCTTCAGAATTATTATCCCCCACGTCAGAAAATCTCCACTGGCCGCAGGCATTCCAGCAGAGACTAAAAACGATGACGCCATATTACAAAGTGCCTGCGCTTGTGATCTTACCGGCGACCAGATTTGCAGCAAGGAAATCAGAATTATTCTCGACGAGAAAGTAGATCTGGCGGACGAAGTCTCTAAACGTTCAGAAGCGGCATGGACTGGCGACCGAGGAGAGATCAGAGGTTGCGCCTTTTATTCGTCAGTTATTATGCCGTTTGGGAATAACTTGCCTATACGGCGGTTATTCCGGCGCCATTCCTACCTTCATGAGAATGGCAGAGAATCTAACTTTCTGTGAAATCATTGGACTGCGGCTTGTACCTCCTTACGAAGTCGGAAATTAGCGGCCCCGGAGCGTAGTCCGAGGTGGCGGCTGACATAGTATTATTCTAACGGACAGTACATTATATGCTGCAGCGGCAAACTGCCGCTGGAGTTGTAGCTAACGATCTGCGCGATAAGCAAATTTAAACGGACCCCACACGGGGCGCTATAGAGTCCGTGCAGAATTGCCATTCAATCGTTACTTAAGTGGGCCACCGTAGCGGACAACCGGCGCTCCCGTCGCCGGAGACCACGTATTTACTTATCCAGCTCCGTATCTTGAATCAAATTGTGGACGACGCCGTGCACGTGCGTGGCCGTCTCCGGTGCGCTTATCGCGATGTAACGAATACTAAGCCCCCCATCGCTTATCCTTGCCTCGATGTAGCCCTTCAACGGCTGTGGACTACCCTCGACCGAGTAATGCGCAACTAACATCTGATCTATTTTGCGAATCTTTCCAGTTGGCATCAGGGTCATTCCATGTCCCAGAGGATATGGATTTCCCATATTCTCCAAAGCATCCGCCGCGTTCATTTGATCAACCTGCACGAAGATATAGGATTTTTGCACTTTGGAGCCCATGACAAAAAAGGTGGCGCCATGGGGCAGGATGCCGGTGTAGCTGTCCGGAATGATGAAGGATGCGCCAGTGCCAGGCGTATCGACCCTGGTGCCTTCTGAGTATTCGACACCAGGTTTCATCACAACCGCGGATGCCGACTGTAGGACCATTAGGACAACAACTGCGGCCATACCGGCCACGCGCGCGATTATTGATCTCATCAAATGAACCTCATCAATAGTTTCCTAACCTATAAAGGTAAAAAATACCTGTTTATAGAGAATAACCCTTTTCTTCATGCTGGGTGATGTCGAGCCCTTCTGTTTCCTCCGCCTCGGTCACCCGCAGGCCGACTAGCGCATCGACGACCTTGAGGATCACAAAGCTGGCGCTCAGTGTCCAGATCACCGTAGTTAGGATTGCCAAAAGTTGAATCCCGACCTGTGCCATCAGGGTTCGGGTCGGCGCCAAACCCACGCCACCCAAGCTCGCAGCCACGAATACGCCCGTCAATAAGGTGCCCAATATGCCGCCCACCCCATGTACGGGAAATACGTCCAGTGAATCGTCGATCTTGAGCACGCGTTTGACCGCATTGGTCGCCAAGAAGCATAGCACGCCAGCGCACAGACCGATAACTAGCGCGCCCAGCGGTCCAACGAATCCGGAGGCCGGCGTAATGGTGCCAAGCCCTGCGACCATGCCGGTGACCATGCCTAGTACGCTGGGTTTTCTGAAGCGCAACCATTCCATGGCCATCCATGTCAGCGCTGCCGTGGCCGCGCTGACATGCGTAACCAGCATAGCCATACCGGCATCGCCGCTGGCCGCGACCGCACTGCCGGCATTAAATCCAAACCAACCGACCCACAGCATGCCAGCGCCGGCGACCGTTATCGTTAAATTGTGCGGCGGCATGGGAGTTTCCGGGAAACCCTTGCGGCGTCCAAGCACGATGGCCGCGACCAGCGCCGCGAAACCGGCAGTGGTATGCACGACCAACCCACCGGCGAAATCCAACACGCCCAGTTGATACAGCCAGCCGCCGCCCCAGACCCAATGGCACACAGGCAGATACACAAACGTCAGCCACAACCCTGTAAACCATAGCATGGCCGAGAATTTCATGCGCTCAGCAAAACCACCGACGATCAGCGCGGGCGTGATCACGGCGAAGGTCAGTTGAAACATGACGAACACGGTCTCGGGAACAGTACCCGAGAGTGACGCCCGCCCGACGCCGTTGAGAAACATCTTATGCAAGCCTCCGATCAGACCGTTGATCGCGCCGCCGTTGGTGAATGCGAGACTATAGGCGTAGATTACCCACAGTATCGACGCCAGACAGGTGATGGCAAAACACTGCATCAGCACCGACAGCACGTTCTTGCTGCGCACAAGACCTGCGTAGAACAGCGACAGGCCGGGGATGGTCATGAACAGCACCAACGCTGTGGAGGTTAACAGCCAGGCAGTATCACCGGCGTTGAGCGTGTCGCGCGCAAGCGCCTCGATCGGCAGACACGCGCATAAGGTCACGGCCCCGCTCGCGGCATGATTCTTGTTGTTCATTTTCCCCCCAAGTGGCGCGCTACAAAGCGTCCGCGCCCGTCTCCCCGGTGCGTATGCGAATCACCTGCTCGATGTCCGTCACGAAGATCTTGCCGTCGCCGATCTTGCCCGTCTTGGCGGCGGTACTGATCGCGTCGATCACACGCTCGACATTGTCGTCGCTGACAGCCACTTCCACCTTGATTTTAGGCAGAAAATCGACCACGTATTCGGCACCGCGGTAGAGTTCTGTATGACCTTTTTGGCGGCCGAAGCCCTTAACCTCCGTGACCGTCAGACCCTGCACGCCTATCTCCGACAAGGACTCGCGGACGTCGTCCAGCTTAAAGGGCTTGATAATGGCGGTAACGAACTTCATGGCTTACTCCCGGAATGTAGACAATACAGGCGCACTCCCAGTCTCAAACAGTCCCATGGCGCTAAAGTGCTTGTATGACGCAATAGCGCATTATAGCAAGTCCAGTGCGGCGGCGTTGGGCGGGCCGGATTAATAATTTGATCCAGTGGATCAAATTTCCGGCGAACGCCCGTACATAGGTGAGGCGGCAATTTACGAAGCACCGCTTTGTGCCACAGAACGCCAGAGCACTTGCATGTGTTCTGGCCGGATCGTACGGGCTGGGGTTTCAAGAATCCGAGCTGTGACGTCAGGGAAGGGCGAGGCCGATAGAGAAATTGACCTATTGGATCCAATTTCCGGGCGAGTGACGCAACAGGGATGCTGAGACTGGTAACCGGTAACGTCATAGGGATTGCCATGGATGGCGAGGAAAGCTAATAAAAGAACACGCTGGCGTAGCTCAGTTGCGTAAGCCAGATTACGGCGAACTGCCTTGAATCTCCACTCGCCTTCCAGGACGGGTGAGGTCTGCCCCGGCAAAGCCGAAGCGAAGCTGAGGCAATGCGGTCGGGATTTCGATAAAGCGCAAACGCCTAATAAAGGCGCGGCGCCGCTGGATGGATTTTTTCAACATCGTCTTTTAAATGATGCAGTTGCCGGAGGGCTCCTATCTGCTATGTCGGTTCGCTCCTGCGTTCGTCGAAAACACCCACGTTTGCGATACGCATCGAATTGGTGCCGTGTTCGCGACCCATCAGGTCGCCCTTAGTGATGATGACGAGATCGCCTTTCTGCACGACACCTGCTTCTATCAAAACCTTCTCCGCTTCTCGGTTGGCCTGCACATGCTCGGTCACCGAGGTGGTGAACTTAACCGGATACACGCCGCGATAGAGCGCGACCCTTCTGCACGTCCGGTCGTGGCGCGTCAACGCGTAGATTGGAATGCCGGAACTGATGCGTGACATCCATAGTGGTGTAGAACCCGATTCGGTCATGGCCGCGATGGCGCGCACGCCCAGGTGGTTAGCCGCATACATGGTGGACATCGCGATCGCTTCATCCACGCGCACGAAGCGCGTGTTGACGCGGTAGTCGGAGGTGAGTGCGCTGCGTTGTCGCTCCGCCACCTCGCAGATATGGGCCATGGCCTTCACGGCCTGCACCGGGTATTTACCGGTTGCGGTCTCGGCCGAAAGCATTACGGCATCGGTACCGTCCAGCACCGCGTTGGCGACATCGAAGACCTCAGCGCGCGTCGGTATGGGGTTTGCAATCATAGACTGCATCATCTGCGTGGCGGTGATCGCAACCCGATTCATGGAGCGTGCCTTGTTGATCAAGGCCTTCTGCACGGCCGGCAACTCGGCATCGTCGATCTCCACGCCCAAGTCACCGCGCGCGATCATGATGGCATCCGAGATCGCCATTAGATCGTCGACAGCGGTCACTGCCTCAGCGCGTTCGATCTTAGCGATAATGCCCGCCTCGCCGCCCGCTTTTTTCAATAAGGTACGCGCCTTGAGCAAGTCATCCGGGCCGCGCACGAATGACACCGCCAGATAATCCACACCGAGGTCTGCTGCGAGCCGAATATCCTCGCAGTCCTTTTCCGTGATCGCAGGCGCCGATAAGCCGCCGCCCTGTCGATTGATACCTTTGTTATTGGAAAGCTCCCCACCCACCAGCACCCGGGTGCGGATCTCGGGTGCCTCAACCCGATCGACCGCCAACACGATGCGTCCATCATCCACCAACAACGTGTCTCCGGGATGCACATCGTTGGGCAACTCTTTGTAGGAAATACCGACGCACTCGCTGTCGCCTTCATCGGGCCCCAGCGCGGCGTCCAACACAAAATCTCCGCCCTCTTGTAGCAGCGCCGCACCCGCGGCAAAGCGCTGAATGCGGATTTTGGGTCCTTGCAGATCGCCCAGGATGGCGACATTGCGGCCTAGCGCCGCAGCCTCTTGGCGCACCCGCCGCGCGCGCGCGCGGTGCTCCCCGGGACATCCGTGAGAGAAATTAAGCCGTAGGACGTCGGCACCAGCTGCAATCACCGCCCCCAATACGCCTGGAGGGTCGGTAGCGGGACCAAGCGTGGCGACAATTTTCGTCCTTTTAGGCATGCTAATATTCTTGGTGTGGTGCGAATTGGCGATGACGAGGGTGATCCTTTAACCTGCCGCCCTTTCCTCGAGAATCGCCACCGCGGGCAAGGTTTTGCCCTCGAGAAACTCGAGAAACGCGCCGCCGCCGGTCGATATATAGGAAATCTGATCTGCGACGTCGAACTGATCGATTGCCGCCAAGGTATCGCCGCCACCGGCGATCGAAAACGCTTGGCTCCCGGCGATAGCCAAGGCCAAGGCCATAGTGCCCGCCGCGAACTGCGGCATCTCGAATACGCCCACCGGTCCATTCCACACGATGGTGCCGGCGTCCTCTAGCAGACTGGCAAATCGTTCACTGGTTTTTGGGCCTATATCTAAGATCATATCGCCGGGCGCCACGGTGTGAATCGACTTAGTCTCGGCCCCGGCCATCTCCGCACGCTCTTTACTGCACACGACATCGATCGGCATGGGGATATCCACGTTACGATCGCTTGCTGCGATGCTTAGGCGCTTGGCGATCTCGACCAGTTCCGGTTCATACAGCGACTTGCCGACCTCGAATCCTGCCGCTGCGAGAAAGGTATTGGCGATGCCGCCACCCACGATAAGATGGTCAACCTTTGTGGAGAGCGATTCCAGCACGGTGAGCTTGGTCGATACCTTAGCGCCACCGACAATCGCAACCACAGGCCTCGCCGGTTTATCCAGCGCCTTGCTTAAGGCATCGAGCTCCGCAACCAACAGCGGCCCTGCACAGGCGATCGGCGCGTATTTGGCTACCCCGTGGGTTGAGGCCTGCGCCCGATGAGCCGTACCGAAAGCATCCATGACGAACACATCGCACAGTGCCGCCATTCTCTTCGCCAGTGCCGGATCGTCTTTTTCTTCACCCTCATTGAAGCGTACGTTCTCGCACAGCGCCAATTCTCCATCCTGCAGCGTTACGCCATTCAACCAATCCCGCACCAGTTGCACCTTCCGGTTCAGCGATCGGGATAGGCAATCGGCTATAGGCTGCAAAGAGAACTTGCTGTCGTATTCACCCTCCTTAGGCCGGCCCAGATGCGACATGAGCATCACCCTAGCGCGGGCTTTCAGCGCTTGTTCAATGGTTGGCAGTGAGGCACGGATGCGCGTTTCGCTCGTGACCTTACCATCCTTTATCGGCACATTAAGATCCGCGCGAATCAGCACTCTTTGGCCTGCGAGATCAAAATCAGTCATTTTCATAATTTTTTTCATCGCTGGCTCCAGTGCCATGAGTCGGTAGGCGTGATTGACCCGTACACAATCCAGCACTGGAGATCATCCAGCGGCGGATACGCCAAGTTCATTTCAGCCTACGTGAGCTCATCGCGCCTTCATTAATGCCTCGGTGGTATCCAGCATGCGATTACAGAAGCCCCATTCGTTATCGTACCAGGCCATGACCTTGACCAGATTTCCGGTGGCCTTGGTTAGGGTGGCGTCATAAGTTGCCGACGCCGTGGTGTGATTGAAGTCAATGGACACTAATGGGCCGTCGCTGTACGCCAGCAGGTCTTTCAGCTCGCCTTCGCTTGCTTCCTTCACGATCTTGTCGACCTCCTGCTTGGAAGTCTCGCCCTCAGCCGTGAAACTCAGATCGACCAACGACACATTGATAGTGGGCACGCGAATTGAGAATCCATCTAGTCGGCCGTTTAATTCCGGCAGCACCAGACCCACGGCGACAGCCGCGCCGGTCTTGGTCGGAATCATGGACATGGTAGCCGAGCGGGCACGGCGCAGATCGGAGTGATACACGTCGGTTAACACTTGGTCGTTTGTGTAGGAATGTATGGTGGTCATCAGCCCGCGCTCTATACCGATCTGTTCATGCAACGGCTTGACTAGAGTAGCCAGACAATTGGTAGTACAGGAGGCATTGGAGATTACGGTATCAGTGGCCTTCAATATCTTGTGATTGACCCCATAGACGACGGTGGCGTCTACATCAGTGCCGGCCGGAGCAGAGATGATGACCTTCTTCGCACCACCTTCGAGATGTGCAGAGGCCTTCTCCTTGCTAGTGAACAGACCCGTGCATTCGAGCACTACGTCCACACCCAGCTCACCCCACGGCAGCCGGCTTGGATCGCGCTGCGCCAGTACGCGAATCTTGTCGCCGTTGACGATCATGCTATCACCATCGACTGCCACCTCGCCCCCAAAGCGCCCGTGCGCCGTGTCAAAACGAGTCAAATGGGCATTGGTATTGGCGTCACCCAGATCGTTAATTGCAATTATCCGGATTTCGTCCGTACGCTTGGCCTCGTACAGCGCGCGTAAGATGTTGCGTCCGATACGCCCGTAGCCGTTAATTGCTACTTGTATTGCCATTGCAGCCCTCCTAACAGGTGAGTAAATCAGATTCTCATCATGATCCCTTCAGCGACCATCGCGACCTTGTCGGCGGTGAAGCCAAAATATTTCATGGCCTCATCGGCTGGCGCCGACGCGCCGAATCGGTCTATACCCACCACCTCGCCTTTAAACCCGACGTACTTTCGCCAATACAGCGTCACGCCAGCTTCGATAGCCACTCTTGCGGCGACTGCGGCAGGCAGCACGGCCTCCCGGTAAACCTCGTCCTGGGCATCGAATACGTCCGCACTGGGCATAGAGACCACACGCACCCGATGCCCGGCTGCAGCCAATTTCTCTGCCGCCTCGACGGCTACCGCAACCTCGGAGCCGGTTGCGATCAAGATAACCTGTGGCAGCGCTTGAGCCTGGTCGGGGAACTCGCGCAATATATAGCCCCCACGCACGATATTTGCGATCTGTTCAGGGCTGCGTCGCTGGTGAGCCAATCCTTGGCGCGATAACAACAGACAAGTCGGGCCATCGTGGCGCTCTATCGCCGCTTTCCAGGCCACCGCACTCTCCACACTATCGCACGGCCGCCACACCGAAAGACCAGGAGTCATGCGTAAACTGGCAGCATGTTCGATTGGCTGATGCGTAGGACCGTCCTCGCCTAAGCCCAGTGAATCGTGAGTATAGATGAACACCGCCTGAATCTTCATCAGGGCGGCCATGCGCACTGCGTTACGGGCGTAATCGGAGAACGTCAGAAATGTTCCGCCATAGGGTATGAACCCACCGTGCAGCGCGAGCCCATTCATTATCGCGGACATGCCAAACTCGCGCACGCCGTAGAAAAGGTAATTGCCATTGCGGTTAGTGCGCGTTAGCGCCCTTGAGTCCGACCATAAAGTATTATTAGAGCCGCTCAAATCCGCCGAGCCACCCAGCAGCTCCGGCAGTATCGGGCCATATGCGTTGAGCGCCAGTTGTGAGGCCTTGCGCGTAGGCATCGGCTGCGCCTTGTCATGCATGGCTTTGATATGCGCGGCGGTCCCGCGCGACCATCCCAATGGCAAGCGTCGCGCCCTGCGGCGATCGAATTCCGCTGCAAGCTCGGGATACTCGCGCTTGTAGGCAGCAAAGCTCTCCTTCCAATCGGTTTGCGCCCGTGCGCCTTTACCGCGCGCATTCCATGAAGCGTAGATCTCATCCGGCACCACAAAGGGTGGGTACGGCCACTTGATATTCGTGCGTACCAATGCTACCTCGTCCTCACCCAGCGCCGCGCCGTGAGCTTCTTCCCTCCCCTGCTTGTTCGGTGCACCCCACCCGATAATTGTCTTGCAACACAAGAGGCTTGGCTTGTCTGAAACCGCACGCGCCTCATCGATAGCATGCTTAATGGCATTCGCGTTGTGACCGTCGATATTGGCGATTACGTGCCAGCCGTAAGCCTTAAAACGGGCTGGCGTATCGTCAGTAAACCAGCCACGCACATCACCATCGATGGAGATGCCGTTGTCATCGTAGAAACCGATCAGTTTGCCTAACCCCAAGGTCCCCGCTAGCGAACACACCTCGTGCGAGATGCCTTCCATCAGGCAACCATCACCCATAAAGACATAGGTGTAATGATCAACGATGGTATAGCTGGGGCGGTTGAATTGCGCTGCCAGTGTGGCCTCGGCGATGGCCATACCCACCGCATTACCCAAACCTTGGCCCAACGGACCGGTCGTGGTTTCGACGCCCGGCGTACAGCCATATTCTGGATGGCCCGGCGTCATAGAGTACAGTTGGCGAAACCGTTTGATCTCTTCGAGCGGCAAGTCATAGCCAGAAAGATGCAGCGCAGCGTACAACAGCATGGAACCGTGACCGTTGGAGAGCACAAAGCGGTCACGATCACACCACCTCGGGTCGGCGGGGTTATGCTTGAGATAGTCGTTCCAAAGCACCTCGGTGATGTCCGCCATGCCCATGGGCATACCGGGATGCCCGGAATTCGCCTTCTGCACAGCATCCATTGCGAGCGCACGAATGGCATTGGCGAGCTCTCGTCTGGACGGCATGAATTTCCCAGTGTTTGAAATTTGGGCATTGTCGCCGATGGTGCCAATCGCAGCAAGCTAAGATGCTGCTTCGCCATGGGCTATCAAGCAGACAGCCTGGATGACTTGATCAGGAAAGCTAAGAGGATACGGAGAAATAGCAAAGCAGAGCATGTAATGGCAAAAGCAGTCATGGAGCGTGTGTGCCGCAAGTTTTCTCGGGGCAGAGCTTGATTTCTAGGTCCAGTCCTTAGGACAACATGTTATGCTCTGGCTAGCTACTCTTACCCATATCAGCCCGCCAGTTGAAAACTGACCGGCACCACAAGCTCCAGCTTATCCACGTCCACATCGGGCGGGATCGGCGGAAATGCTGCGATCTGCTCGATCATGTGCTTGGCTTCCTCATCTAGCATGGCACTGCCCGATCCCTTATCAATACGGTAGTCCACTACCTTTCCTTGACGATTGAGAACGAACCATAGCCATACTTCACCTTCTATACCCATCCGTTGCGCCATGGGGGGATATTGCTTGTACTGCTCTAGCAGCGCGCGTATACGCATCAGATAGCTCGCATCCGGCTGAGTTTTCTTGTTCTCGCCCGAGATGGCTTGCGCAGCCGGCGACGACGCCTCTGACGTCGGCACGTCATTGATTATGGCTAGGCGGTCATTTTGTGCAGGGGGCTCTTCTTTGGCGAGTATCTCCGTTGGAGGCGGCGGTGTGGCCGGCTTCGGTGAGGGCGGCGGCTCAGACTTGGACGGTTCTGTTCGCAGCGCAGGCTCCGGTTTGGTCGCCGCTTTGAGCTCAGGTACGGGTTTTGGCGCCGGCTTCACTTCCTTTGTAACCTGAGGTGCCGGAGGCGACTCGGAGATGGATGGCTCGACAGTCTCTGGTTTTACAGGAGCCACAGCTACAGTGTGCTCCGCCCTGCTGGTTAGTGGCGCAGGCGCCTCGGAGGGCGGCGCAGCATCAATCGCCTTAATAGGTATCGGCACAGGCCGCAAGGCCTCAATGTCGACGGTATGCGCCACGAACCGTGTTGCCACGGCCGTCTCGCGAGCGGGCTGCGTGAGCAACTGCGGCGTGTACATCCACAGCAGCGGCGCGATGGCTAAGATATGCAATAGCAGTGATACGATGATGCCATTACGCATAGCAAAGCTAGGAATTAAGATGGAGCCTCAGACAATAGGGAAACCTGCGCAAATCCCGCCACGCCGGCAGTGCTCAGCAGCTTGAGCACCTCACCGTAGGGCACACCCTCATCGGCGCCGACGTAGACTACGGCCTGGGGCCGTTCAGTGTTGAGTTGCTCCAGCCGATCGAACAGTGTATCCGGCGAGACCCGCTGATCATCGATAAACACGTGCCGCTGCTTGTCCAATACCAGGACGATCGGCTTGGGTGGCTTGTCAATGGCATTGGCTTGCGCCTTGGGCAATTCGATGGGCAACTGCAGCATCATTAGCGGCGCGGTCACCATGAATACGACAAGCAGCACCAGCATGACATCGACAAACGGCGTGACGTTGATCTCGGCCAGTGGGCGCAACTCGTCCTGGGATTCTTCGCTCCCGCCCAGTTGCATGAGATGTATGGCCATGTCAGTCGCTCTCCGGCCGCGCCCGTGCTAATTGTGCGCCATAAGCGCCAATAACGGCTTGCACGCGGCCCGAATAGGCCGAAAATTCAGTGGCAAACTTGTTGTAAGCCATCACTGCTGGAATGGCGGCCACCAGACCGATGGCGGTGGCCAGTAATGCCTCGGCAATGCCTGGCGCGACCACCGCTAAGCTGGTGTCATGCGAGTGCGCAATCGAAGTGAAACTGTTCATAATGCCCCAGACGGTGCCGAACAGGCCGATGAAGGGTGCCGCGGACCCGACCGTGGCGAGAAACGGTAGGCGTTTTTGTAGGCTGCGCAGTTGCGCGCCCAGCACCGCTCGCATGGCACGTTCGATGCGCTCGCGCATCTCGGCTCGCGATTCTGATTGCCCATCTGCGGGCTGACCTTCGCGCCATTCACGGCTTCCGGCCGCAAGCACCGCCGAGACTGGATTGAGCGGGTCGGTGGGGCTAGACGTCAGATGATCGCTGCTGTTTAGCGCGCTTTCGATGCGGGCGATGCTGCGTCGCACCCTTATCAATGTAATGGCCTTATCAATAATGATGGCCCAGCACCAGATCGAAAAGAACACCAGCACCGCAATGGCCACTTTGACCACTGGATCGGCGCTTAATAACAGATCTTTCAATATGAGATGGGATGGAACCAAGGCCGTAGGCATTATTGGGTCCACGGTACACCTCCGTAATCGACAGTATTGTTGAACCGCGCGTAAACAGTACGCGGAGCGCACCCGCAGGTGCGCCCTTATGGTGTCGAGCAATCTAGCACCGGCCATAGGGCCGGACAACGGGAGTTTTTCCCGACTTTATTCCACTCGCATGCGGCGTCGCTTAGGCTAGACTCCGAAAGCTCGCAACATTTAAGTGATCGGCATGGCAGCTGCCGCATGCACAGCAAGGCGCGATTGCGCCGCCCGTGATACTGATTTTCAGCAAACTGGTTATTGCCGCTCACGCCACTTGATGGAACAGCCCATGCTGGGAATCTGCTCACTGGGCCCCTGGCCAGTCTCGGCGATCCGCACCATCGCCTCGAATAACTCACGCCGTGCGTCTGGTGGCGCTGCCTCCTTACGGCTAGCGTCTAGCCGACCGCGGTATTGCAGTTGAAGATCGGCGTTATATCCGAAGAAATCGGGCGTGCAAATAGCACCGTAGGCTCGAGCTACTTCCTGCGTCTCATCCAGCAGGTACGGGAAGGGGAAATCATATTGCCTTGCCACACGTTGCATATTTTCATAAGAATCCTCCGGATAATCGGTCGGATCATTGGACATAATGGCTACCGAGCCGATGCCGTGTGCCAGCAGTTCGCGCGTCTCTCGCACAATGCGGCTGCGTACGGCTTTCACATAAGGGCAGTGGTTGCAGATAAACATCACCAGCAGACCTTTCCTTCCGCGACATCGTTCAAGCGTCCAAAGCTCGCCATCGACGCCGCGCAGATTGAATTCGATCGCTGGCGCGCCGAAATCGCATACTGGGGTTTCCAGACTTACCATATAAATACCTCCTTAAGGTGAAGGTGCACTGGAGCGCACGCTATCCATGGTCGCGCGGCGCTTCGATAATTTATTTGTGGCGCGTAGATAGTGTATTTATGGTGCGGAAACAGCATAGCAACATGCCAAATCGTGTAGTTAGCCACAATGCACCCATTGCCGTAAACGTAAAGATAAAGGCAATTTTTGTGTTTTCTGTCCTTGCAGCCGCGCCGACTTAATGCCGCGGTGCATTCGAGGCCTGGATTGATTATACTCGCAAGCCACTCGGTGTTCCTCACGCGGCTTGTATTAGCGTAAGGAACAATTGGTTGGCACATGCAAGGACTGATACTCGGTCGCCTGGGCACTTTATAAGTTAACCTATTGGCCGTTCATCAGCCGATATAGAGAATAGAATAAAATTTCGCGCACCATTATGCCTGCGTTTACCCGGCTTCATTCAAAATCAATTGGAAAAAGACTAAATGAGCAGAGTGTATCTATTCACTTCGGAGTCGGTGTCTGAAGGTCATCCGGACAAGATGTGCGATCAAATCTCTGATGCAATTGTCGATGCAATCTTAGAGCAGGATTGCGACGCCCGCGTCGCTTGCGAGACGCTGGTCAAGACCGGCATGGTCATGCTGGCCGGAGAAATCACCACAAGCGCGCACGTCGAGTTCGAGCGTATCGTGCGCGAGACCGTCAGATCCATCGGCTATACCAGCTCCGAGATGGGCTTTGATGCTGACAGTTGCGCCGTGATCAACGCGTTGGGCAAGCAGTCGCCCGATATCGCTCAAGGCGTCGACCGGGCTAACAAGAAAGAACAAGGCGCTGGCGACCAGGGGCTGATGTTCGGTTTTGCCTCCGACGAGACCAACGTGCTCATGCCCGCGCCGATTACCTACGCGCATCGCTTGATGAGACGTCAAGCAGAAGTGCGCAAGACCGGCGAGCTCGCCTGGTTGCGGCCGGACGCCAAAAGTCAGATTACATTTCGCTACGATAACCAAAAACCAGCCGGGGTGGATGCCCTGGTGCTCTCTACCCAGCATCATCCGGGTGTCTCGCAAAAGACCTTGAAAGAGGCGGTCATGGAGGTCATTATCAAACCCGTGATTCCACCTGAATGGCTGTCCGCCCAGACAAAATACCACATCAATCCAACCGGCAAATTCGAGATCGGCGGCCCGATGGGCGATTGTGGCCTCACCGGCCGTAAGATCATCGTCGATACCTACGGCGGCATGGCTCGCCATGGCGGCGGCGCATTTTCGGGCAAGGACCCATCCAAGGTCGATCGCTCGGCGGCCTATGCGGGCCGCTACGTCGCCAAGAACATCGTGGCCGCGGGTTTGGCCGCACGTTGCGAAATCCAAGTGTCTTACGCGATCGGGGTGGCCGAACCAACCTCGGTGAGCGTGGATACCTTCGGCACCGGCCGCATCGATGATCGCGAGATCGAGCGTCTGGTGCTCGCGCATTTCGATTTGCGCCCGTACGGCATCATAAAAATGCTAAACCTGTTGCAGCCGATCTATCAAGCAACCGCGGCCTACGGGCACTTCGGGCGCGAAGAGCCCTCTTTTGCCTGGGAGAAAACTGATAAGGCCGAGGCGCTGCGCGAGGCGGCTGGTCTTACCCGAAAACCGCAACTAGCAGGAGCCTAAAGCACTATGAGTCAGACCGCAGAGCAACTACATCACGATTATCATGTGGCCGACTTAGGTCTAGCCGATTGGGGCCGCAAGGAGATTGCCATTGCCGAGACCGAGATGCCAGGCCTAATAGCCTTGCGCAAAAAATACAAGCACGCACAGCCGCTCAAAGGCGCGCGCATCGCGGGCTCACTTCACATGACCATCCAGACGGCGGTGTTGATCGAGACGCTGATGGAACTCGGCGCCGAGGTGCGCTGGGCGTCATGCAATATCTATTCGACGCAAGACCACGCCGCAGCCGCCATGGCACATGTAGGCATTCCCGTTTTTGCCTATAAGGGCGAAACCTTAAGCGAATATTGGGAGTTCGCCCATCGCATCTTTGAATGGGGCGATGGGGGCACACCCAACATGATTCTCGATGATGGCGGCGATGCCACCCTGCTGGTCACCTTAGGCGCTAAGGCAGAGCAGGATCCTTCAGTGCTGAACACGCCTAAGAGCCAAGAGGAAAGGATCTTATACGCAGCGATTAAGAAACGGTTAGACGCCAAGCCCGGCTGGTACGCAAGACTGGCGCGCAATATCCGTGGTGTCACGGAAGAGACCACCACGGGCGTGCATCGGCTGTACGAGATGCAAAAAGAAAACCGCCTGCCGTTTCCCGCCATCAATGTCAATGATTCGGTCACCAAATCCAAGTTTGACAACCTGTACGGCTGCCGCGAGTCGCTGGTAGACGGCATCAAGCGCGCCACCGATGTGATGATCGCCGGCAAGATCGCCGTGGTGTGCGGTTATGGTGACGTCGGCAAGGGCTGTGCCCAGAGCCTACGCGGACTGGGTGCAACCGTGTGGGTTACCGAGATCGATCCGATCTGTGCCTTACAGGCAGCAATGGAGGGTTACCGCGTAGTGACCATGGATGATGCCGCGGCTAAGGCCGATATCTTCGTCTCTGCCACAGGCAATTATCACGTCATTAGCCATGAGCACATGCAGGCCATGAAGGATCAAACCATCGTGTGCAACATCGGCCACTTCGACAACGAGATCGATGTCGCTTCCCTGGAAAACTATGAGTGGGAGAACATCAAGCCGCAGGTCGATCACGTGATCTTTCCCGATGGCAAGCGTATCATCCTATTAGCCCGTGGTCGCTTGGTGAACCTGGGATGCGCAACCGGCCATCCCAGCTTTGTGATGTCCAACTCCTTTACCAATCAGGTACTAGCGCAGATAGAGTTGTGGAACAACAAGGGCAATTACGAAAACAAGGTCTACGTATTGCCAAAGCGGCTTGACGAGGAGGTCGCCCGTTTGCACCTAGACCGCATCGGCGTCCGCTTGACCCGACTCACCGATGAACAGGCGAGGTACATCGGCGTGCCGGTCGAGGGGCCATTTAAGTCAGAGCATTACCGATACTAACGTGAGGCTTAAGGCTTGAGACGTGAGGGTTAGTGCTCCGCACTTGCACTTCGTGTTCAATCGGGTTCACATCTGACGGCGAGCGATTTATCTCTCACCGCATTAGTACAGTTATGGAATCTCAACGCAAGTATAAGCGTGTCTTCAGCTTCGAGTTCTATCCACCCAAAGATGAAGCGGGAGTGGCCAGTCTGCGCAAGGCGCGTGATCGGCTGGCCGAGCTTAAGCCGCGCTTTTTTTCAGTTACCTACGGCGCCGGCGGCTCTACTCGTGACCGTACCCTGAATACGGTGTTGGAGATACAAAAGGAAGCCCGCATCGAAGCCGCTCCGCATATCTCGTGCATCGGCTCCACGCGCAGGGAGATCCGCGACGTCCTCCAGGCCTATCGCGAGTGCGGCATACGCCACATCGTGGCATTGCGCGGTGATCTTCCGTCTGGCGCGCAGGGCATGGGCGAATTGCGCTACGCTAATGAGCTGGTGGAATTTATCCGTAAGGAAACAGGGGACCACTTTATAATCGAAGTCGCTGCCTATCCGGAGTTTCATCCCCAGGCACCTTCGGCCCGCGCCAACCTGGAGCATTTCAAGCGCAAAGTCGAGGCAGGCGCCAATGGCGCAATCACGCAATACTTTTACAACATTGATGCTTACTTGAGATTCGTCGACGACTGCGAGGCGCTGGGCATAGATCTACCCATCGTCCCAGGCATCATGCCTATTACCAATTATAGCCAACTCGCTCGCTTCTCCGACGCCTGTGGAGCCGAAATCCCGCGCTGGATACGCAAACGTCTAGAAGGTTTCGGCGACGACCGAGGCGCTATCCGGCAATTTGGCATCGACGTGACGACGCAGTTATGCGCCGAACTTTTAGAGCGTGGCGCGCCTGGGCTGCACATCTACACCATGAACCTGTCTAAGGCAACGGTGGCTATCTGGGGAAATCTGGGACTGGCTCAGACGAGTAAAGAGGTCACGGATCGGATGCAAAAAACGGGTTCGTGATGTGCCATCAGTTGCAGCACGGCGGATCGTGAAAATTTAAGCGCGGGCACATAAGAGGAACTCCACAGAGATCCGTGCAGCTTATACTGCATATTCCGTGAGCGTGCTGACCAGCGCTTGAGCAGATAGCCGCCGCCAAGCACGCTAGATTCATCTAGTCTGCTAGCGCAGCGTGCGTATTCCAAGAATCTATATCGATGTCCCCCTCACCGTGGGCAGCGAGATAAGCCTTGACGAGGCGCATCGTCATATCGTCCAGGTCCTGCGCCTGAAGGTGGGCGCGCGACTAGTACTCTTCAATGGACTAGATGGCGAGTACTCGGCTACTTTGCGCCACGTCGAGCGTAGGACCAGCACTGCAACCGTCGACGCCTTCGTGCGCATTGATCGCGAGTCGTCTCTCGAGATCGAGTTGTGGCACGGGATCGCTAAGGGCGCACGCATGGACTATGTGCTGCAAAAGGCGGTCGAACTGGGTGTCAGGCGTATTCGCCCTCTATTGATGGATTTCACCGCGGCCAGTCGCTCGGATTGGCAGCCGAGACTGCGCCATTGGCAAGGTGTAATCATCAGCGCCTGCGAACAGAGCGGACGCACACGGGTGCCCGAGCTTTGCCATCCACAATCTCTCGGCGAGTGCTCGATGATATGCACGGATACCCTGGGCCTGGTGCTAGACCCAAGCGCTGAACACGGTATACGTGCTGTTAGACAGGCGCCTCGGCGGCTGATTTTACTGGTCGGACCGGAGGGTGGACTGTCCGCCCAAGAGCTTCAGCACGCGCAGGACAAAGGCTTCAAGCGCGTGCGGATGGGACCACGAACACTGCGCACCGAAACCGCGAGCTTAGCCGCGCTCTCTGTGGCGCAGGCGTTATGGGGTGATCTGCAATGAATTGGGCGCCGCTGCGAGCTGTTCGTCAAGCAAGTACTCGACGCGCTCCAATGCCGGTATAACCGCCCGCCGGCCGCCGATTAAACCATCGGCCGTGATCGCGCCGTTACCATCGCCTCCAAACCATCCACGGTGGTGACGACTGCGCAGCCTTCTTTTCTAAGCAGGCTTTCGGCGGTTGTGCGGATCGTCTTACTCTATCGTCGATGACCATCACCTTCAGACCATCTAGACTATCCATTAGCTTTGGCGCCCGTACAATATCGTTTGCCATTAACTCCGGCCGATGAGCCGCAATGCACATCGCTTCTCGACTGTAACGCTTGTACAGTTTACAGGCAATGCCGCGACGCTCGGGGTCGCTTGGCTATAACGAATATGGTCGCGGCTGCACCGGCTGATTGTCCATGCTGCACCCAACGGTGTGTATGTATATGATAAAGCCCGTTGCGAATGACATGTGATTCAGCACTACGGCAGTAGATCCGCCCTATAGTGCTTTACGTTCCGAACATCTACCTGAATATAGGCCAATGCAATCAGCTTTGTGCATGCATTCTCACAGCCTGATAGCCGAGACCATGACAACACCGTCGCGCATATGACGTTAACGCTTGCCGTAGTAATGGACCCAATCCAGTCCATCAACATCAAAAAAGACAGCACATTCGCCATGCTGCTCGAGGCGCAGGCCAGAGGCTGGCGGCTCCGTTATCTGGAACAGCCGGATCTTTACGTGCGGGACGGATACGCTTACGGGCATATGCGGGGCCTTACGGTGCGCGACCATCCCCAGGACTGGTATACCCTCAGCGCCGGTGAAGATCGCCCGTTGACCAGTGTGGATGCGATTCTGATGCGCAAGGATCCACCGTTCGATATGGAATATGTCTATACGACTTATATCCTCGAGCGCGCGGCCGCCGAGGGGGTGCTGGTCGTGAACCGTCCGGACAGTCTACGTAATGCCAACGAGAAATTCTTCATCGCCTGGTTTCCACAGTGCTGCGCGCCCACCTTGGTAAGCCGGCGGCGTGCGCGGTTTAAGACGTTTTTAGAGGCAGAAAAGGACATCGTGGTCAAACCGCTGGATGGCATGGGTGGCGAATCGGTGTTTCGCGTGCGGTTGGGCGATCCCAATACCAGCGTCATCTTGGAAATGCTTACTCAGCGCGAGCGACGCATGGCTATGGCGCAACGGTTTATTCCGGAGTACATCGAAGGCGACAAGCGTATCTTGTTAATTGATGGCGACCCCATTCCCTACGCACTTGCCCGTATTCCAGCACCCGGCGAGGCGCGCGCAAATCTTGCCACCGGTGGCACGGGCAAGGGCGTTGCACTGAGCGATCGCGACCGCTGGATCTGCGCCCAAGTCGGGCCTGTGGCGCGCGAGAAGGGCTTATTGTTCGTGGGTCTGGATGTGATCGGCGATTATCTCACTGAGATCAACGTGACCAGCCCTACCTGCATCCGTGAACTGGACGCGCTGTATGGCCTCAACATCAGCGCCCGCCTACTGGACACCATCGCCGCGCGGGTGGCATCGTAGACCAAGTGTATAGCAAGCTAACGAGAGTGCGCGGGCGCATGCAACGGGGAACATGGCGCGGTTCATATGCACTATTTGCTCAACTGGCGCTCGGGTGCCTGATAATCAGTCCATTGATCGGCTGCGATCGGCCGCGAGTCTACCAAAATGAATTTCTCGCTTTCGGCACGCTGGTTGAGGTTACCATTTACGGTACCGATCGCGCACTTGCTAAGAAGGCGTTTGCGGCCGCCCGCCGGGATTTCGCATCCATGACTAAGGCCTGGCATGCCTGGCGGCTCAGCGCGGTGACGCGCGCCAATACCCTGATCGCGGCCGGTAAGCCATTCCATGTAGGCCCGGAACTGGCCCCCCTGATTCGGCGCGCAAAAACGCTCTCAGCGCGCAGCCAGGGCCTGTTCAATCCAGCCATCGGCAAGTTGATCGGATTATGGGGTTTTCACAGCAATGTTTACGCCGGCCGACGACCACCTCCGAACGCTAAAGTAAAGGCCCTGGTTGCAAGCGCTCCCGCAATGGATGATTTGCTGCTGAAAGAGGATCATCTCTCGTCGGCCAACTCCCAAGTCCAGCTCGACTTCGGCGCCTTCGCCAAAGGCTACGGCGTGGGCCTGGTCGTCGACCATCTGCAGCGTATGGGGGTGAAAAATCTGATCGTCAACGCCGGCGGCGATCTGCGCGCCGCAGGCAGCCACGGAGATCGACCCTGGCGGATCGGCATTCGCAACCCGCGCGGTGATGGCGTCATCGCCGCGGTTGAGATTAATCGTGATGAGAGCGTGATCACCTCGGGCGACTACGAAAGATGCTTCGTATTTAAGGGCAAGCGCTACCACCATATCTTGGATCCTCGCACGGGCTATCCGGCCCGCGGCGCGACTTCCGTAACCGTTATCGGTCCAGATGCCGGGGCAGCCGATGCCGCCGCCACCGCGCTGTTCGTGGCAGGGCCGGATCATTGGCAGCCCATCGCGCGCTCAATGGGCGTGCGGGACGTTTTGCTCATCGACAGTCACGGCCGCGCGCATATGAGCCCTTCTATGGCTAAGCGCATCCAGTTTGAGGTTGATCCTCCGCCACCTATCATCGTGGGCGACCAGTCATGACTGCAGCGGATAAGATCGCGTTAGCCACTTCGCTGCTCATCCTGATGACCTTGTACGTAGTCTGCTGGTCGGGCTCCGGACTGGCCGATGATGTCGCGATTACAGCCGCGGGCCGAACTCAGATCTTCCCGCTGAGCCGTGACCGGCGCATTGCCGTGCACGGGCGGCTTGGCGACAGCGTTATCGAAATCCGCAGTGACCGCGCGCGGTTTATCGCCTCGCCGTGCAGCGGCAAAGTATGCATCCACGCCGGTTGGCTAAATCGAGCTGGCGCGACTACAGCCTGTGTGCCCAACGGCGTGATCGTCAGCGTGACAGGCGATGATGCGGCGAAGGTTCGTTATGACGCGATTAATTTCTAACGGACTTTTTAGTCGCACCGCCTAGCAGCGGTTCACGTTGTTGCCATTGACGAGAAGTGTTATCAACCACTTGCACTAAGCAGTAATGCGCATTCAAACCACCCGGGACGATTACCGCATTGCATGGCTGGCGGCTCTGGCGATTACCATACACATCGCCGAATCCGCACTGCCCAGTCCGCTGCCTGGTGTTAAGCCGGGGCTGGCCAATGTGATTACGGTCATTACACTGCTCACCTTCGGATGGCGCGCAGCGGTTTGGGTTAGTCTGCTGCGGGTGCTGGCCGGCAGCCTGCTGATCGGCAGCTTTCTGACACCCACGTTTATGCTCTCCTTTAGTGGCGCAGTGGCTAGCCTTGTCGTGCTTGGTCTTGCCATGCGCCTGCCCGGCCGCGGCTTTGGGCCGATCGGCCATAGCTTGCTCGCGGCGCAGGCGCATATGGCGGGCCAATTTATGGTGGTTTACTGGCTGTTCATCCCGAATGCCGCGCTGCTGAATTTACTACCGCCTTTTATGACGGCCGCCCTACTCTTCGGTGTGGTTAGCGGTACAATCGCAGCCGCAATGCTGCAGCAAATGACTTACAAGCCAGCATGATTATCTCTCCAAGGCCGCGCTGCGAGCCGCAGCAATGAGGCCTGGAAACCGTCTTGGACTCACGCTGCTTTTGGCGGCCATCATCCATACCATCGTGATCTTCGGTGTTAGCTTTGACGCCGATCCCAAAAAACCCAGTAGCTCATCGTCGCTGGACATCGTATTGGTGTCGATTGCTTCGGAACGCGTGCCGGATAAGGCCGACTATATTGCGCAAGTCAATAGCCAAGCGAGCGGCTCGGCCATTGCTAAGCTGTTGCCTACCAGTCCTATGCTTGGGCCAGCGCTTGCTACCACTGCGGGCCGCATGCCAAGCGGCGCGCGCGCAGCGCCGGTGGCGAAACAGCAAAATGTGGAGCATGTGCTACTAAATCAGCAACGCGCAGATCTGCGGGTGTCTAATGATTTATACCAGTCGCAGGAGGCATTAAAGACCGGGCATTCGCGCGCGCAGATCAATTTAGAACTCGCGCGATTGGCTTCCGAATTGGCCAAGGATGTGCAGCGTTACACGCAGCGTCCGCGTATCAACTACCTAGAGACCTTAAGCGCCAAGAGCGCGCTTGAAGCCGCCTATGTCAAGGCTTGGGTAGATAAGGTGGAGCATACTGGCAATCTCAACTATCCCGATGGTGTGCGGCGCCGCAATCTCAGCGGCAGGCTGATCCTACATGTGCTGCTGGCCAGTGACGGCAGCATCATCAAGGCCTTTATTGGCTCGCCTTCAGGCCAACAAGTGCTGGATAACGCCGCGATGCATATTGTCAAGTTAGCCGCGCCGTTCCAACCGTTCCCGCCCAGGATGCGTGAGAAATATGATCAGCTGATGATCACCCGGACATGGATATTTGAATCCAAAGTCGTGCTGGCTACGCAATAAAGATCTGATTCAATCGGCTTAGCCTCTTGTCCGTAAGGAGCAGAGGCCGGATACTTAAAGGTACTATGTCGACGCAACGTTTTACAAATCAGCTCCTGATCGCGATGCCGAGTTTAGAAGACCCGAACTTCTCGCGCACCGTCACTTTAATTTGCGAGCACAATGAACATGGCGCGCTCGGCGTCGTGATCAACCGGCCTACGGAGGTGCGCTTAGGTGCGCTGCTCGAGCACCTAAATCTCACCGCCGTGGATGCACGGATTGCCAATACCGCGGTCTACGCCGGCGGTCCCGTGCAATTGGAGCGGGGCTTTATACTGCACACGCCACTAGGAGATTGGGAATCCACTTTGAAGATCGATACGGAGCTGGGCCTCACCACCTCTTTGGATATACTCGCCGCCGTCGCTGCGGGCGCCGGACCTAAACGTAGCCTGGTCGCGCTCGGATATGCCGGTTGGGGCGCGGGACAGCTCGAGCAGGAGATCGTCGCCAATGCTTGGCTTACGGTGCCAAACGATGTCGAGATACTGTTCGAGCTACCCGTGGAGCGACGCTGGCAAGCAGCGGCCAGAAAACTGGGCGTGGACTTGAATCTCATGGCGGGCGACGCCGGGCATGCCTGACAACCCCATCCAAGACCACTGCGACTTCATTGAACAACATTACCGGCAAGTGCGCGCGTAAGGTCCCGGTGCGACCGATCGAGGATATATCGATTCTGCTGGCGTTTGATTATGGCAAGCGCCGCCTGGGCGTCGCAGTCGGTCAGATGGTCACTGGCACCGCCACACCGCTTACTACCCTGCAACGCCGTGCAAACAGGACTGATTGGGCCGCTATCGCCGCACTTGTCCAGACTTGGAAGCCGGACGCAATGGTGGTGGGGCTTCCCCACGGAATACACGATGACACGCACGAGATAAAAGCTGCAATCGCTGCCTTTCGACGACAATTGGAGGCGCGCTTTGAACTGCCCGTGTACACAGCAGACGAGGCCTATACCTCAACTGAGGCCTATGCGCACCTGAAAGAACGGCGTCGTGCGCAAAACGATGGCAAACGCATACAAAAGGACGAGATCGATTGTCTCGCCGCTGCGATCCTGTTGGAGGCATGGATGTCCGCTCATCGCACCGACATATAGAAAGACCGCATAAATGAATTCAGGCCTTGCCGACACGTGATTATAGGCACCCGACAGCATACGAATACGCGTCGGCGTCACAACTACATTTCATCATGTTAACGGCGCCAAGAGCCACTGATCTGATCGATAGGATGGGCCAGGAAATCAAACAGCTCATCCACACAGGCAGTATCGAGCGTCCGTTGCTGGTCGGCATTCATACCGGCGGGGCGTGGATTGCGGAACGTCTGCATAGACAGCTCAAAGTCGATGATCCACTTGGCACTTTGGACATCTCGTTTTATCGGGATGATTTCAGTCGCGCAGGCATCAATCCACGGGTCAAGCCATCCACCCTTCCTTTAAGCGTCGATGAGCGTCACATCGTCTTAGTTGACGATGTACTCTTTACCGGACGCACGATCCGCGCTGCCTTAAACGAAATCTTCGACTACGGGCGACCGGCATCGGTCATGCTCGCAGTACTCATCGATCGCGGCGGCCGTGAGCTGCCGATTGAGGCCCGCGTGGTTGGATACAAGCTCAAGCTCATGCCCCACCAGCACGTGAAGCTGAGCGGACCGGAGCCATTGGAACTCAAGATCGTAAATACACAAGCCGCAGCGGGCGGCGAAACGCCATGAGCGTAAATAAAAGCCTCACGGCACTATCACCGCCTGGGCCGCTGTCGGCCGATATACAACTTACCGCCGATGGTCGGCTGCATCACTTCCTCACCATCGAAGGACTCCCCCGCACGCTGCTGCTGGAGATATTGGATACCGCGAAGTCATTCGCTGGCGTCAAAAATCAAGCGGTAAAAAAGGTGCCGCTGCTGCGCGGCAAGACCATCGTCAATCTGTTCTTTGAAGCCAGCACGCGCACCCGCACCACTTTTGAATTAGCAGCCAAGCGCCTGTCCGCGGATGTCCTTAACCTCAACATCAACTATACAGCGACCGTCAAAGGCGAGAGCCTGCTCGACACCTTGCGCAATCTGGAGGCCATGTACACGGATATGTTCGTGGTACGCCATGCCGACAGCGGCGCTGCGCAGTTTATAGCAAAGCACGTGGCGCCGCACGTAAGCGTCATCAATGCCGGTGACGGCCGCCATGCGCATCCCACACAGGCCATGTTGGACGTGTTCACCATCCGCCGCCATAAACCGGACTTCAGCAAGCTTTGCATTGCTATCGTGGGCGACATCATGCACTCGCGCGTCGCGCGATCGCAGATTCTTGCCCTCAATACCTTAGGCGCCGGAGAGGTGCGCGTGGTGGGGCCGAAGACATTGATCCCGGTAGAGGTCGAAAGATTAGGCGTGCGCGTCTTTCACGATATAGCACAGGGCTTGAAGGACGTAGACGTGGTCATGATGCTGAGGTTGCAAAAGGAACGCATGCAAGGCGCGCTCTTGCCTAGTGAACACGAGTATTTTCAGCTCTACGGTTTGACCGAGAAACGTCTGAGCGTGGCAAAACCGGACGTCATCGTGATGCATCCGGGGCCCATTAACCGCGGGGTCGAGATCGCCTCTGAGGTGGCTGATGGCGCACGTTCAGTTATCTTGGAGCAAGTGACTTACGGCATCGCCATCCGCATGGCCGTCATGTCCATGGCCATAGGTGCACGCGCTGAACGATGAACCTCGCGATCAGGCGCGGACGCGTGATTGATCCTGCCAATGGCGTTGACCGAATTACAAGTCTATTCGTGGGCGGAGGACAGATCCTGAGCATCGATGATCCCCCGGCGGATTTCGGCATCGATCGCACACTCGATGTCGAGGGGCAGATCGTCATTCCAGGGCTGGTCGATATGGCCGTGCGCCTGCGCGAACCAGGGCAAGAATACAAGGCTACCATCGCCTCTGAAACGCGCGCAGCGGCGGCGGCCGGTATCACGAGTCTTTGCTGCCTTCCGGATACCAGTCCAGCAATCGATTCGCCGGCCGAGGTCGAGCTCGTTCAGCAACGCGCCCTTGCCGCGGGATTTTGCCGAGTCTACATCATCGGCGCACTGACAGCCGGTCTGAAAGGCCAGACTTTAAGTGAGATGGCGGCGCTCAAAGCAGCTGGTTGCGTGGGCGTGAGTAACGCCTTACAGCCTATAGACAACCTTTTGGTGCTGCGGCGTGCTATGGAATACGCGGCGAGTCAACGGCTCACCGTACATCTATACCCTTTCGACCACGCACTCGCCAACCAGGGCTGCGCGCATGAAGGCGCGGTGGCGACGCGTCTGGGCCTACCGGGGATTCCTGCCGCTGCTGAGACCGCGGCTATGGGGCAGCTGCTCGCGTTGATTGAACAGACCGGCGTGCGCGCGCATTTCTGTAGGCTTTCCACGGCACGCGCAGCCAACATGGTGACGCGCGCGACTCATGATGGCCTGGCCGTAAGCGCAGATGTGTGCGCGCATCAACTATTCTTAACCGAAGAAGATATTGGTGATTTTAACAGCCTATGCCACACGCTACCGCCACTGCGCACAAAGCAGGATCTTGAAGGACTGCGACAAGGTGTGGCGCGCGGTTCGATTATCGCAATCTGCTCGGATCATCAACCGCATGACATCGATGCCAAACAGGCGCCGTTTCCGGCTACAGAGCCGGGAATATCCGCGTTGGAGTCGCTGCTTTCCTTGATGCTGCGGCTGGTGGAGGAAGGAGTCTTAAACCTGCCCGATGCGATCGAGCGCGTAACCGCCGGTCCTGCCGGCGTGCTGGGTATAGCCGCAGGAACACTGAGCATCGGTAGCCCGGCCGATATTTGTATCTACCGTCCTGATGAACATTGGTCGTTAACCGCGGATAAGCTATTGAGCCACGGCAGGAACACACCGTTCTTAGGCTGGACTTTTACTGGCCGCATTACACATACGCTGCTCGGCGGACAGATCGTATATCAGGCGCCATAGTCGCTTCACCTCCTTTTCATCCCATATCACCGCATTGTGTTAAGTATCCTTAATTCTATGTTGTATTTTCACTAATATACACATCCTGGCAGTGCATCGTTGTTCACCTGCTGCCGCCTGCCGAATGTTACCCATAGTATTACCCATAGGAGATCATTGGTCTGGAGGTGCGATGAAATTCACCGTCAGAGGCATTGCAGCCTTAAAGCCTAAGGCCAATCGCTACGATGTCTTGGAATCCGATGGCCATGGCTTTGGGATACGGGTGGCACCCAGTGGGCGCAAGAGCTGGATATACCTCTATCACTATGGTGGACGCCTACGCCGCATGACTTTGGGCACCTACCCCAATATGGCCCTTGCCGATGCCCATAAGGCACATGCAACAGCACGTGCGGCAGTTAAGCAGGGCGAAGATCCAGCAGCTAAACATGTTCAGGCCCGGCATGAAGCACTACACGCACCAATAGTTGAAAAGCTTGCACGTGAGTATCTAGAGCGCTGGGCTAAACCCCACAAGCGCTCCTGGCGCGAAGATGAGCGTATGCTGACCAAGGATGTGCTTCCAGTATGGGGCAGGCGCAAGGCGACCGAGATCCGCCGCCGGGATGTCATTGCATTGCTCGATGACATCCATGACCGCGGTGCACCGATTCAAGCCAATCGCACACTTGCCTGCATTCGCAAGATGTACAACTTTGCGCTTCAGCGTGATCTCATCGAGGGCAATCCCTGTATGCTCATCAAAGCCCCAGGTAAAGAACATCGGCGTGATCGGATATTGTCCGTTGATGAGATTTATCGCTTTTGGATAGGATTAGCCCATGCACGCATGTGGCCGAGCACACTGGTAGCCCTTAAGTTCCAGCTTGTCACTGCCCAACGCAGAGGCGAGATCATCACCATGCGCTGGGAAGATATTAGCAATGACGTGTGGACCATTCCTGCCGAGCATGCAAGAAATGGGCTTCCGCACCGAGTACTGCTATCAACGCTTGCGTCCCAACTGCTCAGCCAAGCCAAACAACTAGGTGACTCACCCTGGGTATTTCCCGGAAAGGCTGGTGCGCACCTTGGTGGGAATACGGTCGATCATGCGCTAGCC